>NZ_CAMLGS010000014.1 GCF_946479685.1 uncultured Methylotenera sp. | reverse complement strand
GACAGCCGGAGTAATAACAACCGTGGCAATGACAACCGCAACAGTAATCGCGGCAATGGCAATCGTGGTCATGTAGCGCAGGGACAGCAAAATCGTGGCAATACTGGCAACCAGTTTAGAACTGGCGGCAGAGACCGTTAACTACACCACGTCAGCGCAATGTAAATATCAGTGCCATGAAAATTTGGGTAGATGCAGATGCGTGCCCGGTGGTGATAAAAGAGATTTTATTCAGAGCCGCTGAGCGCACCAAGAT
This sequence comes from uncultured Methylotenera sp., assembly GCF_946479685.1. The sequence continues at coordinate 54,799 of NZ_CAMLGS010000014.1, read as the reverse complement.
TACCACCACACTGGTGGCTAACCAGTTTTTGCGCACGCCGCCCTCTGCCTATATTAAAACGGTACAGGTGGCCAGCGGCTTCGATGTTGCTGACAACCACATCGTACTTGCATTAGAGGCCGGTGACCTGGTGATTACCGCGGATATCCCCCTCGCGGCACAGGTAGTAGAAAAAGGCGCCTTTGCGCTGAACCCACGTGGTGAACTCTATACCGAAGCCAACATCAAAGAGCGCTTAAGCATGCGCAACTTAATGGAAGAACTGCGAAGTAACGGTGTAGAGATCAGCGGGCAGTCTGCATTTAACCAAGGCGACCGTCAGGCTTTTGCTTCTGCACTGGATCGATTAATTGCTAAATACCTGAAAAATAATCAGGTTTTGTCTAATAATGCATTACCAGTAGATACAAAATAAATATCACCTATATTTAAGTAACATCACAAATATAGATTAAAATTTCAACATTAATTTTTTAACAAAATCAGGTTTCTAAACCAAATTTTTACCAAACCCAAAGCTAGAGGATTTAACCATGCAAATTGCAATGAACACTGTTGTCACAATGACTTACGAACTTAAAGATGCTGATGGCAATGTGCTTGAATCAAGCAATGATCCAGTAGCGTACTTACACGGTGGTTATGACAACATTTTCCCAAAAGTTGAAGAAGCCATGCACGGCAAAAACATCGGCGACGTAGTGGTTGTTGATTTACAGCCAGCTGATGCTTTTGGTGAGTATGACGAAGAGTTAGTACAAATTGAGCCAGTGAGCGCTTTTCCTGCTGCAGAGTTAAAAGTAGGCATGCAGTTTGAAGGTGAAGACGAAACTGGCGACGTTGTGCTATACACCGTTACCGAAATTGCAGACGGCAAAGTGATTGTTGATGGCAACCACCCATGGGCTGGTGAGCGCGTTGTGTTCACAGCAACAATTACCGATGTACGTACTGCAAACAAAGAAGAAGTTGCACACCAACACGTACACGGTGCTGGCGGCCACCACCACTAATCATTTGCGACTACACAAGCAGATTGATGAAGCCGTTTTTGCTGAACATACTGACCTGTGCCTTGCTATGCAGCGCGCAGGCAGCTATTGCTGCCACCACCTACCGTTGTAGCAGCAATAGCTTTCAAGATACGCCGTGCCTTAACAATAACCACAGCAAACCATTGAAAACCGCAGCAAAATCGGCAACCAGCGCTGAACCAATTAAAGCACGAGCTCCCTACGCAGTAGATACTGATTGCAAACAACGTGGCGATGCCGCCAAGAAAATCATGTGGCAGCGTCAGGTAGGTAAAACCAAAGAGCAACAGCTAGAATCTGCACAAGATACGCAAACACAAACCCTTATCAGCGAAGTTTACAACCAGCAAGGTACTGTTTTAGAAGTAAGAAACAATGTTGAGCTGGCCTGCATGCAACAAAAAGAAGAAGATAAGCTCGCAGCGCAACTGCTATTAGCGGCAAAGAAGCTGAAGCGGCACGACAACTCACCGGCTGCAGCAACAGAACAAACAGCTGCAAGCAAAGATAACCATTGATACCAAGCGCGCACCTCACATGCGTAGCAAACATTGATAGCAAGCAATACCGTTATTAACCTCAGCCTTTAATCCTAATCCTTTAACTCTAAGCCAATGAACATCTCCAACCCGTCACAATTTGACCAAGCCATCACGCGCTTTGATGCATTTAATGCGTTAGACCCTAATTTAGAAGCAGTGGCCGGCGCAAACCAGCCTAAAGAGTTACTGTATGCACACCGTATGACGGAAATGCTCACGCGCTACAGCCCAGATGCGTCAGAGGCATTACTACTCGCAGCAAGATGCCAGCATATTGGCCGCTGGAAAACGCCGCGCAGCGACTACCCAATGACTAAGCCAGGCTATCACCAATGGCGCAATGCACTGAAAGCGTTTCATGCTGATACCGCACGCAATATTCTGAGCGAACTTGCTTACGATACGGCGACAATTGACCATGTATGCGCATTGGTAAAAAAAGAACTGCCAAGAACCAACTTGGAAGCACAAACGCTGGAAGATATCATCGTATTAGTGTTCCTTGAGTACTACCTGGCACAGTTTGTTGCTACACATAGCGACTATGAAGAGGAAAAATTCGTAGATATCTTAGTGAAAACTTTAAGAAAGACTTCTAAAGAAGCTCATCAGTTTATTTTATCTATGACAACATTGCCGGAAGCGCTGGCACCGCTGGTGAAAAAATTAGTGGCAGAGCACTTCTCGCCGGCACTGAAATAGCGATCATGTTTTATTCGATGCAGCAAACAGCATCATACAAATAAAAAGCGCACTACATTGTAGTGCGCTTTTTTCTGGCCTAAGCATCTGAGCTAGCATAGGCTTTATGCGCCCATGCTTTTTGAATTTAGCCTTGAACCAAGGCACTGGCTCACACATTAGTGTTTTGCGTGGATACGTACCAACTGTTTTAACTCAGGCACACATGAACCACATTGCGTACCGCACTTCAGCTTATTCTGCAGTGTGATTAAGTCTGCACCTAACTGAATATTGTCGATAATTTCATTTTCGGCCACATCCAGACAGTTACATACAATCTTACCGCGGCTACGCTGCCCTGCTGGTGGTGCACTTAACGGTGCCAATGCCCAGCGGCGTAGCTCAGGGCTAAACTCACCGGTACCCATCACGTCTTTAAGCCAAGCAGTGGCTAGGGTTTCACCAACCAAGCGCACACCAGTCACTTGGGCTTTATTTTCCATGTTGGTTTCAACCAGTATGCGTTTACTAATACCACGCTTAGCATCCAGATAGTTGAGTAAAGGCGCGTCACCTGTCATGCCTAGCAGCGCATCGATCTGTTGAATCAGCTGCTCATCAGGTGCTTCTGTATGCGCAGCTCTTAAAATCAGCATACCGATATGATTTTCAGTCTGACGGCCAAACAAGCCGCAACTAGCATATTCAAATTGGGATAAGAGCTCTCTAATTTTTTGCATTGCATCCAGATTATGGATAGTACGCATCACTGTCATGCGCCAAGGTAACTCTACCTTCTCTAACTTAATTGCCGTGTGCTTAAGCTCTGGCTGTTTAGAGGTTTTGTCACAGGTGGGTGGCATTAATGCATTCACACCAAGACCATTCATAGATTGGCTACCCCAGTGCATGGGAATAAATGTCTGTGATGGCCTTACCTCGTCTGACACTTGGGCTGGCAATACCAGACTGCCACGCTTATTACTGATTTTAACGATATCGCCATTGTTAATAGAACGGCGCATCATATCGTCAGCGTTCATTTGAATCACTGGCTCTTCCGCGTGGTTAAACAACTGCGCCACGTTACCAGTACGACTCATACCATGCCATTGGTCACGCAAACGACCGGTGAGCAAGTGCAATGGGTTACGCGCATCAGTTTTATCCGCCGTTGCTTTATACACGGCATTCACAAACTGCGCTTTACCATCAGGTTTTTGGAATACGCCATCGGCATACAAGCGTGCTTTGCCGCCAGCATCGCCTTCTTTAAACGGCCATTGCTGCGGACCTTGCTCATTGAGCAACTCATAGCTTAAGCCAGTAATATCCAAATCGCGCCCGCGTGTAGTTTCGCGGTGCTCGTTAAAGATCTGCTCAGTTGTGGTGTACGGGAATAAAGCACTGCCTTTTGCCAGTCTTTGTTCTAGGCGCTGTGCAAAGTCCACCGCAATCGCCCAGTCATGACGAGCTTCCGCAGGCGTCGCCACAGCAGGGTTCACGCGCGTAATACGGCGCTCAGAGTTGGTAACCGAACCCTCTTTTTCACCCCATGTACTAGCTGGTAGCAGCACATCAGCGTATTTTGCGGTTTCGGTATTATTGAAGGCATCTTGTACCACCACGAACTCAGCGGTATCCAAGGCTTCCAACACACTATTCAGATCTGGCATAGAGTGCGCAGGGTTGGTACAAGCAATCCAGATAGCTTTAATACTACCCTCTTTTACCGCATCAAACATCGCAATCGCTGCTTTACCTGGTGTTTCTGGCACGCTATCTACGCCCCAAAACTTGGCGATTTCAGCGCGGTGTTCAGGATTGGCTAAATCGCGATGGCCGGATAACAGGTTAGCCATACCGCCTACTTCGCGGCCACCCATCGCATTAGGCTGACCAGTCAGCGAAAATGGACCCGCACCCGGCTTACCAATTTGCCCAGTAGCCAAATGTAGGTTGATTAGGGCTGCATTTTTTTCTGTACCGTGTACAGACTGGTTTAAGCCCATGCAGTACATAGATAGGCTAGGACCTTTACCAAACCATTTAGCGGCAGTGATGATATCTGCCTCTTTAATACCGCAAATATCTGCCACCATTTTCGGCGTGTATTCACGCACGGTTTCTTTCAGCTCAGCAAAACCGTTAGTGTACTTCTCGATATAGGCATGGTCTAACAAGCCTTCCCATAGCATCACATGTAACATGCCGTTAAACAGTGCAACATCAGTACCTGGCAAGATAGCCAAATGCAAATCGGCTGCTTTAGCCGTATCAGTTTGGCGTGGGTCTACCACCACTATTTTTAAATCAGGATTCTTTGCTTTTGCATCTTCAATCCGGCGATAAATAATCGGATGTGCGAAAGCGGTATTGGAGCCGGCAATGAATAAACAAGCGGTATGATCGATGTCTTCATAGCAGGCAGGCGGTGCATCGGCACCTAAGGTTGCTTTATAGCCGGCCACGGCGGATGACATGCACAAACGCGAGTTGGTATCTACGTTGTTGGTGCCAATCAAGCCTTTAGCCAGCTTGTTGAAGACGTAATAGTCTTCAGTCAGCAATTGCCCGGAAAGATAAAAAGCAACACTATCAGGACCATGTGTTTCTATTGTTTTCGCAAACTTCTCAACCGCGAGGTCGAGCGACTCGTCCCATGTGGCGCGCTTACGTGGCAAATCACGATTGGTGCGTAACTCAGGGTACAACAGGCGATTATCCAGTTTAGCTGACAAATGCAGCGTAGAGCCTTTGGTGCACAAACGCCCAAAATTGGCCGGATGCTGCGGATCACCTTTAACATCGATAATTTTGTCGTTTTCAGAGTGAATAATCACCCCGCAGCCAACGCCGCAGTAACAACAAGTACTTTTAGTTTGCTTAATCAAGTCAATTACTCTTTTAATTCTAAATAAACTACGCCATCTTCGATCTTAGTATTAAAACATGCAGTTTCACCTACATCCGGCTCATCAGCCTTGCCATCTACCAGGCTGATTTTCCAGCTATGTAATGGGCAAGCGATTCTGTCACCGTACACAATACCTTCTGATAATGGGCCACCTTTGTGTGGACAGCTATTATTCACAGCGTAGATACGGTCGTCTTCTAAACGGAATACGCCGATATCAACGTCTTTGCTGCGCACTACGCGTGCACCTAATTTAGGGATTTCCTCAAGAGGTGCAACTTTTACCCAATTACTCATTTTAGTCCTACCTTTATATCAAGTTGAATCATGAAACAGCTAATAAATAAATCAATAAAAAATTTAGGATAAGCGAGAAAATCGCTATCCATTGCCACTTCACCAACCTCGCGCGTGCAATCAATGGCGTACGTGTCGGCGGTAAAATGGGCTTTAATTCCCCGTGTTCTAATGCGAGCAACATTTCTTCAGCAGTTTCAAAGCGCTGCTTAGGATCCGTTGCAATGGCTTTTAACACGATATTCTCTAACCAGTATGGAATATCCGGACGGTATCTGGTCGGGGCTGTTGGGCTACCAAACTTTGGACTCTGAAAAGGCTCGATTTCACCATGCGGATACTTACGTGTCAGTAAATGATACAGCGTAACGCCTGCTGCATAAATATCACTTTGCGGCGTTGCCACTGCGCCTTCAAACAACTCTGGTGCCATATAGCTAGGCGTGCCCGGATTTTGTACCACATCCGATTTAGAAGTCTGCATGCTGAGTGCTACGCCTAAATCTAAAATACGCAGGCGCTGGTCACTACCCTGATGCACATTGGCAGGCTTGATATCACGGTGCACGATATTTAAACGATGCAAGGCACCGATACCGCGCATCATATCTACGCCCACCTTGCCGATGCCCGCCACCGTAAAGTGGTGGCCGCTATCTAGGCGCTGCTGCAAAGTGGAGCCCTCATGCCAGCTCATTACATAGTAGAGTTTACTGCGTTTTTCTACAGAAACCGGAAACACTTGCGGCACATACTGTGAAACCACACGTTTGGCCAGCCACTCTTCATTGAGCAAGCCATTGCAGCTCTCGGTATCAGCTGCCAGCGCAGGCTGTAAAGTTTTAAGCACAAAGAATTGTTTAGTCGTAGTGTGCATGACTTTGTACAACAAACTAGCACGTGACTCATACATGAGTTCCAGCACTTCAAAGTCATCAATCTTGTCGCCCACATTCAGCTTATCTGGCACGGTGAGATGCTTACCGCCGGCTAACAGCTCAAGCAATGTATCTTCACCCAGCGCTTCTACCCGTAACGCCACCGCAGTAGAGTTATCCTGACTACCCTTTTCTATCGCGGCTTTAGTCAGGTGGTCGCACATCATTTGCGGGTTATTGTATAGACCTAGTACCTTATGAATGGTTTGCTCACCTACGCTATCCCACACGCCATCGCTCATCAGTGCGAATACATCACCTTCTTGCAGTGCACCTTCAGAAAAATCCACCTCAAGATGCCGATCCAAGCCTACCGCCCGCTTTAACACGTGGCGCATATCTGGCCTGTCCCACACATGATCTGTGGTTAACTGCTTTAACACACCATTACGTAGTAGATAGATGCGGGTATCGCCCACATGTGCCGCGTAATAACGCTGACCACGTAGCACCAGTAAAGACAAGGTAGTTGCCATGCCAGCCATAGCGCTATTAGCGTTAGCCTGTGCAATCAACCAGCGATTAGCAGCCCCCAACACCTTATCCAGCGCGGTAAACGGCTCCCAGGTATCTGGTGTGGCGTAGTAATCTGTCGTGACGGTACGTACCGTCATTTCAGAAGCTTCGCCACCACCAGCATTGCCACTTACACCATCGGCGATAGCAAACAGTGCACCTTTCACACTTAATTGCTCACCTGATGGCGTCACCACACCAACATAATCTTCATTACGTGCTCTAGGCCCGGTAAGGCTAGACTGACCAACAGTGAATTTAAGTGACATATTTACTTCGATACTTTTACTTCGATACGGTGCCAGATGCTTTGGATACTACACCTTAGCAGTTGTTGCCGCACCCCAAGTTGTACGCCAGCGTGTTTTAACACCAGTCAAGCCCAATACCGCTAAAGCCGCTAGTCCAGCAAAAATCAAGATACCTACTTGGTAGCTACCTGTTGCCTGTTTAATCACACCTAAGCTAGAAGCTAAGTAGAAACCGCCTACACCACCGGCCATACCTACCAAACCAGTCATCACACCGATTTCTTTACGGAAACGTTGTGGCACTAACTGGAATACAGCACCGTTACCCATGCCCAAGATTGCCATTGTTGGGATAATCACCATCAATGCAGCTTGGTAAGTAGGTTGACCGAAGCTCATGATCACCAGCAAGATTGCAGCCAAGATATACATGGTTAATAAAGTACGGATACCACCAACACGGTCAGCCAACCAGCCACCCAATGGGCGCACCAAAGAACCTGCAAACACACAAGCAGCAGTACAGTAACCAGACACGACTGGGCCTAATGCGTACAAGTCATTAAAGTAAATGGTTAATGACGAAGCCAAGCCTACAAAGCCACCAAAGGTCACGCTGTAGAAGAACATGAACCACCAAGCGTCTTTATCCTTAAGAATCATCAGATATTGGCTCAATGATTTTGCAGGTGGTGCATCAGGCGCATCTTTAGCAAAAAGCAGGTAAACAGACATAGCAATCGCTAATGGAATCAACACTAGACCAAACACGTTATTCCAACCGTAAGCAACAGCTAAGCTAGGCGCAAACAATGCTGCAAACACGGTACCTGAGTTACCAGCACCGGCAATACCTAATGCTGTACCTTGGTGCTCTGGTGGATACCAGCGGCTTGCTAGAGGCAAAGCCACCGCGAACGCTGCACCAGCAAAACCTAAACCTAGGCCCAGCATTAACGCGTGCTGGAAGGTTTGTAAGCCATGCAGCCATGCAGTAAGCAAGCTTGCAATCACGATTACTTGGCCAATCAAACCTGCCATCTTAGGTTTGATCTGATCAACCAACACACCCATCACGATACGCAGCAAAGCGCCTGCCAACACAGGGGTTGCCACCATCAGGCCTTTTTCTGCTGGCGTCAGTTGCAGGTCTGTTGCAATTTGCACTGCTAACGGGCCTAACATTACCCACACCATAAAGCTTAAATCAAAATATAAAAAGGCTGATAACAAGGTCGGGGTATGACCTGCTTTCCAAAAACTAGACTTCATTATGTCGTTTCCTAATCTTTAAACAAAATATTACACAGTAATTGTTTCATATTCTTTATGTTGTTCACGGTTGCTTACGCGCTCAGCCCAAGGGTCAGATGCACCTTGTAGCGCGTAAATCAAGCGTTCGTATGCAGCTTTACGGCCTTCAGCGTCTTCCAACACGCGCTGTTTCACATACTCTAGACCTACGCGTTCAATCCAGTGCACAGTACGGTCAAGGTAACGCGCTTCTTCACGGTAAATCTGGATAAACGCACCAGAGTATTCCATCACTTCTTCTGAAGTTTTCACTTTGCATAAGAAATGACCAGCTTCGGTTTTAATACCGCCGTTACCGCCTACGTAGATTTCCCAACCTGAATCCACACCGATGATACCAACGTCTTTAATGCCTGATTCCGCACAGTTACGTGGGCAGCCTGAAACCGCAAATTTCACTTTATGTGGTGCCCACATATGGTCAAATGCTTTTTCAATATCAATACCTAATTGGGTAGAGTTTTGTGTACCGAAACGGCAGAACTCAGAGCCCACGCAAGTCTTCACGGTACGGATAGATTTACCGTAAGCATAGCCAGATGGCATGTCCAGGTCTTTCCACATATCAACCAGGTCGTCTTTTTTCACGCCTAGCAAGTCGATACGTTGACCGCCGGTAACTTTCACCATAGGCACTGCGTATTTATCTGCAACATCAGCAATCTTACGTAATTGGTCTGGGGTAGTTACACCACCGTACATACGTGGCACCACTGAGTAAGTACCATCTTTTTGGATGTTGGCATGCACACGTTCGTTAATAAAGCGTGATTGTGGATCATCCTTAGCCTCATGTGGCCATGTTGATAGCAAGTAATAGTTCAGTGCAGGTCTACAGGTAGCACAGCCGTTTGGTGTAGACCAAGCCATACCTTGCATTGCATCCGGGATGCTTAAGTATTTATGGGTACGGATTTCCGCGCGTACTTCTTCGTGGTTCTTAGTGGTACAGCCACACACAGCTTTGCTGCTAGACGGAGGCGCATAGCCGCCACCTAAAGTAGAAGCAAGAATCTGCTCAACCAAGCCTACGCATGAACCACAGCTAGAACCCGCTTTTGTTTGTTTCTTCACGTCATCAATCGTGAACAAACCTTTGTCCTGAATTGCTTTAACGATAGTACCTTTACATACACCGTTACAGCCGCACACTTCCATCTCATTGGTCATGGCTGCCGCTTTATCCTGGCCTTGGTGGCCAGTGTTGCCAAGACTATCCTGGCCAAACATCAAATGGTCGCGAATCTCATGAATCGCCTTACCATCTCTAAGCATTTGAAAATACCACGAACCATCCGTGGTATCCCCATAAAGCACGCTACCAACGATTTTGTCATTTTTGATGATGAGCTTTTTGTAAACCCCACCAACTGCGTCGTGCAAAACAATTTCTTCTGTATCTTCACCACCCATAAAATCACCCGCACTGAACAAATCGATGCCGGTTACTTTAAGTTTGGTAGAAGTTACTGATCCTTTATATTGGCCAATACCAAAGTTAGCCAAGTGTGTGGCGCAAACTTTTGCCATTTCAAACAATGGAGCGACCAAGCCGTATGAAATACCACGGTGCGCTACGCACTCACCCACTGAGTACACGCGTGGGTCGTAAGTTTGCATGGTGTCATTCACCACAATACCTTTATTACAGTAAATGCCTGCTGATTCGGCTAATGCATAGTTTGGACGAATACCTACCGCCCACACTACCAAATCTGCCGGGATTTCCTGACCATCGCTAAAGCGCACTGCTTTTACGCGGCCTTTATCATCGCCAACCAACTGCTCTGTATTTTTCTTCAATAAGAAATTCAGACCTTTAGCTTCAAGGTTTTTTTGCAGCATGCCACCAGCTGTTTTATCTAACTGACGCTCTAGTAGCCACTCGTTTTTATGGACAACAGTAACATCCATGCCTTGGATTTTTAAGCCGTTTGCAGCTTCCAGACCTAACAGACCACCTCCAATCACCACTGCATGTTTATAGACTTTGGCAGCCTCAATCATGTCGTTGGTATCTTTAATATCACGGTAGCCCAGCACGCCTTCGAACTCATTGCCTGGCACTGGAGGCATAAATGGTTTAGAACCGGTTGCAATCAATAGGCGATCATAACTGGCGCTGATGCCATCTTCGGTATAAACCACACGGTTTTTACGGTCAATCTTGTTCACCCGTGCACTTGTGTGCAAGGTGATGTTGTTCTCTGCATACCACTCTCTGGTATTTAAAATGATGTCATCAATCGTTTGCTCGTTTGCAAGCACTGGAGACAACATAATGCGGTTGTAATTAGGGTAAGGCTCATCACCAAACACGGTAATATCGTAAAGATCGGGTGCTATCTTCAGCAACTCTTCCACTGTACGCATCCCGGCCATACCGTTACCAATTACTACTAATTTCATCTTTTGCATGTTTTCACCATCAATTAATCTAAATTGTTACCCTGCCCACATATAGGCAGGATTCATGCCAAGTTTCACATTTTAATGAAATATTTTTTATCATTAAAAACAACTACTTATTTTTTATAGTCAATAACCACATTTGCAACATAGGCTCTCTAACAGTGCTAATGCACCATTATGGGATTCCATAATGGTGCATTTTATTCTACACCTAATTTAAGCAATATATTTTGGTGCAATACTTAGAATGTGTACATTGCAGTGGCCCAAATAATTTCCTTGTCACCCTTGCGTGCCGCATTTTTCAAGGTGGTGCCATATAGATCACCCTCTCTAAAGTTTGCATATTCAAGTTTACCGGTCAGGTTATTATTGAACGCATAAGTAGCACTCACATCAAACTCTGTACCGTATTTGTCACCAAACTTATTAACAGCCCCTGATTGGAACTTCTCATCAGACTTAAACACATGGTACTCAGCATAAAGTTTTACTTTATCAATAGCACCAGCCACAGTCACAAAGCTATCTTCAATACCTTGACGCGGCGTCACCAAGAAGTGATCTGCCCAACCTTGGAATAAGTGGTTAGTGCCTAGCGGTGTTTGGAATGCGTATTTACCATCATTGCTAGAAAGTTTTTCATGATCGAAACGTACTGACCATACACCGTATGCAGCACCGCCACCTAATCTTAAGTAGTAGGCATCAATCAAGTCGCTACCGCCACGGTAATCCGTTTGTTTTGCATATTCAGCTGTGTATAGCACTTTCCAATCTGGATTAACTGGACGCACACCATCTAAACGCAAACCGAAGGTTTTGCTGCTTGCATCAGTTTGAGATGGCTTGTAGTTAGTACCGATTGCTGGGAGATCAGTACTACCGCCTAAACCGTTACCACCTTGCGCCACAGTAGCACCTTGGGTTGGATTACCACCGTTTTGTGCCAAGTTTTCTACGTCTACCAAGTAGCCATAACCAACTACTGACTCAGTTGGTGAGATGCGGTATTTAGCATTCAAAAGCTCGATGTTGCCGCGACGGTCTTTAGTGGTGATTTGACGCACATTATCAAAGTGCGCAGCAAACAGCTCTACATCTGGAATGCTCTTATTGAGAACAGAAACACCATCAAACACTTGCATGTTTTGTCTGAAACCAATATCACCAACAAAGCGCACGTTATCCAAGTTCACTTGTTGACGACCTAAACGCAGCTTGGTGTTTTTAATACCAGTCCAATCTACGTACAACTGATTGATATCGGTAAAACCAGGGTCTACGATATTAGGATATCTTGCTTTATCAGCGCTAGCATTAAGTGTACCGTTATTGTGCTCTGGCGCGTTGTTTCTGCGGTCATTGAAGCTATCGTTAAATTCATGCACGTCTGTGATTTGCGCACCGATACTGAAGTTTTTGTATGGAGCAGTTTGCCAGCCGATCAAGCTGCGTAAAGTAAACGCTTCGCCAGTATCTAGCCTTTTACCATTGGAAGCGTACGCTTCTTGATTCACATTCTCGTAGCGCAAACGAAAGTTGGTCATTTGCTTACCTTCTTTGATTGAATCCAAGAAGGTGTATTCTGCAACCTCATCTTCTGCGAAAGCAGTTTGCGCCATACCAGCCAATGCTAGCGCGGTGCAAGCCATGACCATATTCGTCTTAAATGTTGCTTTAGTTTTCATGTTGTAATCCCTTTTAAATTAAAAGTTAGTTTCGTAATACTTTAAATAACTAGTGTTATGCAGATTTCTTAGCGTGGCGCTCGTATAGGAAGCGCAATACTTCACTGCGTAAATGGTTGTATTCTTTATCTTCTGCCAGAGCCAAACGTGCTCTTGGGCGTGGTAGGTTAACCTCTAGAATTTCACCAATAGTAGCGCTTGGGCCGTTAGTCATCATCACTACACGGTCAGATAACAGCACCGCCTCATCCACATCATGCGTCACCATCACTGCGGTGCAGCCTGATTTCGCCATAATTTTCATCAACTCATCTTGCAGGTTAGCACGGGTCAATGCGTCCAGCGCACCAAACGGCTCATCCAGCAACAGCACTTTTGGTTCCATTGCTAATGCACGTGCAATACCTACACGTTGCTTCATACCACCTGAAATCTCATTAGGGCGTTTGTCGCTAGAGTGCGACAAACCAACCAACTCGATTGCAGCATGGGTACGTGCCTCAAGCTGCGCTTTGGTTTCGTGTTCAAACACACGCTCTACTGCCAGATACACGTTCTCAAAACAAGTGAGCCATGGCAACAATGAGTGGTTTTGGAACACTACAGCACGCTCTGGACCTGGGCCTGCAATTTCACGACCGGCGCAGAAGATCAAGCCTTCAGATGGTTGTAACAAGCCTGCGATTAAATTCAACACCGTAGACTTACCACAACCAGAGTGGCCAATAATTGAAATGAACTCACCTTCTTTAATATTTAGATTAATACCCTTAAGTGCGTTGAATGTGCCTTTTTTGGTATGAAAGGTCATATTCACATGCTCTAACTGTACGTATTTATCGGTGTTTGCTTTTTCCATGATAATTCCTAAAGGATGTATTAAGTGTGTTACTCGTAACTAAATCTTTTGGCGATTTGTGTGAGTGCATACTCAAGCAGCAAACCAACAATACCTACGACAAAAATTGCGATGATGATATGTTCCACATTCAGGTTGTTCCATTCATCCCACACCCAGAAACCAATACCAACACCGCCCGTCAACATTTCAGCAGCCACAATCACCAACCATGCCACGCCGATAGATAAGCGCACACCAGTCATCATATAAGGCAACACAAACGGGAACAGAATTTTGGTTACGATCTTCCACTCACTTAAGTTCAATACTTTGGCGACGTTCATATAGTCTTGCGGCACTTTACTCACACCAACCGCGGTATTGATAATCATGGGCCATACTGCAGAAATAAAGATTACCCAGATCGCCGCAGGATTTGCCGCTTTGAACACCAGCAAACCAATCGGCAGCCAAGCCAACGGTGACACTGGGCGCAGCAAACTGATCACTGGCGCGGTCATTCTTGCAACAAACTCAAAACGACCGATTACAAAACCCAGTGGGATCCCAATAATTGCTGCCAAGCTAAATCCCAAACCTACACGCTGCAATGATGCCAGGATATTCCAACCCACCCCTTTATCATTGATGCCACGGTCGTAAAACGGGTCGCTAAACAATTCCACAGCAGAAGCCCATGTCTTAAGTGGTCCAGGCAATTCTGGTCTGTGCTCGGCAATCAAGGTCCAAATAACGACCAAGAAGAACAAACCAAAAATAGGCGGTAATACCCATTTAAAAAAACGATACGCCTGAACATTTAAGCTACGTGGGCTGCTAAAAGTAAAATATTTAGCAATAGGCATTAATTTATTTACAGTATTTGTCATTTCAATTCCTTAAGGCGCAACTCAATTGACGCTATATATATGGCTTACGCTCTAATCTTAAATGATGCAGCATAAGCGGCTGGGTTAGAACCATCCCACACTACGCCATCCATTAACTTGCTGCTACGCATGGTGCTTTTCGGTACGTTAACGCCCAATTGTGATGCTGCTTCGGCATACAGTTTGGTTTGGTTAACTTTAGTCGCCACCGCCAAGTAGTCAGGGTCAGATTTGAGCAAGCCCCAACGTTTATGCTGTGTTAAGAACCACATACCGTCTGACAGGAATGGATAGTTCACTTTGCCATCATCAAAGAACTTCATGTAGTTAGGATCTTTCCAAACCTTACCGTTACCATTGTCGTAATCACCGACAAAGCGGCCCGCAATCACTTGCTCTGGCGCGTTAACGTAAGCCTTGCCTGAAATCAATTTAGCCACTTTGGCACGGTTTTCTGTCGCATCGATATAACGGCAAGCTTCAAGAATCGCCATCATGATGGCACGTGCGGTATTTGGGTTTTTCTCTACGAACTCTGCAGTCGCGCCCAATACTTTTTCAGGATGGTCTGCCCAGATATCTTGGGTAGTAGCCACAGTAAAGCCTACTTTGTCGAAAATCGCCCTAGCGTTCCATGGCTCACCTACACAGTAACCATCCATGTTACCGATACGCATATTGGCAACCATTTGTGGTGGAGGCACTACGATGTTTTTAACGTCTTTTACCGGGTGGATGCCATTAGCAGCTAACCAGTAGTTCAGCCACATTGCGTGGGTACCAGTTGGGAAAGTTTGTGCAAAGGTATAGTCACGGTTTTCGTTATCCAACAAACGTTTTAGGCTCTTACCGTCTTTCACGCCTTTGTCTTTAAGTTGGTTAGAAAGCGTAATACCTTGACCGTTGTGATTTAAGCCCATCAACACGGTCATGTCTTTTTGCTGGCCGCCAATACCCATCTGTACGCCATACACCAAACCGTACAGGATATGCGCTGCATGCAATTCACCGTTTGCTACTTTATCGCGCACAGCCGCCCATGATGCTTCTTTTGAAGGAGTGATTTTGATACCGTACTTCTTATCAAAACCCATTTCTGCCGCTACGATAATCGGTGCACAGTCAGTCAGTGGAATAAAGCCAATTTTAACTTCCTTAATTTCTGGTGCATCAGAGCCTGCTGCGTATGCCTGTGTACGGATACCGTTTGGCACTAAACCCATCATCGCCGCTGCTCCTAATGCGCCCATTGCGCTCATTTTAAAAAAATCACGGCGTGCTGGATCAACCACCACATTTGGTTGCTGATCAAGAGTCTTTACTTTGTTACTTGTATTGTCATTGCCCATCTTAGCGCTCCTAAAATAATACTAACAATCTAAAAAATGTATAAAAAAAGGCGTCTGATAAGTTGAATCCACTCACGCATAGGGAGTTGATTGCTTATCAAGACGCCTTTGTCTTGTATTACTTGATCTTAGCCACCATTGGCCTAGTTTTACTGCCTGAGCACACCGCCCGCCATTGGGCCTGATACTCAAATACTGCTTAATACTTAATCTTTTATTTAGTTAAAGCAGCAACTCTGCCGCTTCCACAATTTGTGTCGCTAAAGAACCGATGCGCGTATGCTTTTCCATCGCCATCTTTCTTAACATGTTATAAGCCTCGTTTTCATCCACGTTGCGTTGCTTCATGATTAAACCTTTTGCACGTTCAATCACTTTGCGTTCGCTTAGCTTGGTGTTTGCCTCTTGCAAGGCCACACGTAAATTCTTAAACTCTTCAAATCTGGCTACTGCGGCATCAATTACCGGCTGTAAACGCTCGTTAGGTAAAGTACCCACTACATAGGCACATACACCCGCCTGCGTTGCTAATTTAATCTGTTCTTTATCACCGTCATGCGTAAACATCATCACCGGGCGCGGATCATTCATCGTCATCACACAAATATTTTCTAATGTGTCACGGCTAGGAGAGTCCGTATCAATCACCACCACATCTGGCTGCAGCTTACTGCATGCATCATTTAGATTGATGGTATCTCTTAGATGCGCAATTACATCGTAACCACTATCAATCAAAGATTGCTTTAGTGGCTTAATGCGCTCCAAATTATTATCTACGATCATCACTTTTAACATAGCAGCTTAAAACCTCATCATTTGAACTAGTATAAGCAATAGCTATGCCAACTACTTAAAATGCAATTAAGTCATTGTTTTTAATTGTATATAATTTTTTAGCGTGATTTTTTAAGGGAGTTAGGGAACTACTTAAGGATTAGGAGTTCGCACAAATTAAGTGCGCATGCACGCGCTTGTACCAAGATGAGGCACGATTGATGACCATGCCCAGGTTATGGCGCATACGTACATTTACTACCCAATAGGAGGAGTGCAAGTGCACACTACCAGACCCAGCCTTAAGCTCCATTAAACTTAATGCCAGGCCTGATTATTAGATTGAAGACAGTTAAGCCAGGTTGGCCGCTTCTTTTAAACGGTATAGTAGATCCAACGCCTGCTTAGGCGTCAGGTCATCAACTTGCAGTGATTCTAATTCCGCCAATACGGGATGCAGCGGCACCTCAGCCACTTGCTCGGTGTGCATAAACATATCCACCTGCGGCACGCTAGATGCATCCTGACTTGCCACCTGATTGAGCTCCAATTGGGCAAGTTTGCGTTTTGCTGCACTAATAACGGGCTTAGGGATGCCCGCCAACTGTGCAACTTGCAAACCATAGCTTTGGTTGGCAGCCCCCTCTTCTACTTTATGCATAAATACGATGCTGTTGCCATGCTCTACCGCATCCAAATGTACATTAGCAGCATATTTAAACTCATCCACGATACGTGTCAGCTCAAAATAATGCGTGGCAAATAGAGTGTAGGCACGATTTTTCTCTAACAACTGCTTAGCCACGGCCCAAGCCAAACTCAAACCATCAAAGGTAGAAGTACCGCGGCCGATTTCATCCAGTAACACCAAGCTCTTATCACTGGCGTTATGCAGAATATTGGCGGTTTCCGTCATCTCTACCATAAAGGTGGAGCGCCCACCCGCCAAGTCATCAGATGCACCAATACGCGTCATGATGCGGTCAATCTCGCCTATCTTCACGCTCGTCGCCGGTACATAGCAGCCGCAATATGCCAATAGCACAATCAACGCGGTCTGCCGCATAAAGGTAGATTTACCGCCCATATTAGGGCCGGTAATCAATAACAACTGGCGGTAAGGATTAAGCACCACATCATTGGCGATAAACGGCTGGCCTGTGGTCTGAGAAATCTGCTCTACCACTGGATGGCGGCCATTAATCACCTCTAGCCCCGCCTCTGTGGTAAACATGGGCGCCACGTAATTTAAACTGATGGCACGCTCGGTAAAGCAACACAGCACATCTAACGCGGCCACCGCACCCGCGTTGGTTTGTAATGCGGCGATATATTGCCCCAGCTCCGCCAGCACTTGCTCATACAGCATCTTTTCACGCGCTAACGCACGGTCATTAGCACTCAATACTTTATCTTCAAACGCTTTAAGCTCAGGGGTGATAAAGCGCTCTACATTTTTTAGCGTTTGGCGGCGTCTATATTCAGCGGGGGCAGATTCCGCCTGAGTGCGGCTCATTTCAATATAAAAGCCATGCACGCTGTTGTATTCCACCTTCAGGTTGGTAATACCGGTACGCTCTTTTTCAGCGGCTTCAAAACTCAGCAGAAACTCACCATGATTAGTTTGTATCGCACGCAGTTCATCCAACTCAGCGTCATAGCCATCAGCAATCACACCGCCTTCACGCAACACCACGCTAGGCTCGGCTTTGATGGCCGTATTTAATAAGTGCATTACCTCTGTCGGCGGCATTAAATGACTCGCCAAGGTTTGCAGCAAACTCGCCGACTGCTGCGCAAGCTGCGCTTGCAGCAACGGCAATTGCTGCAAACTCACGGCCAAGCCAGATAAATCTCTAGGGCGTGCAGTTTTAAGTGCCACGCGCGCGGTGATACGCTCAATATCCGCAACTGACTTTAAGGTCTGGCGCAGACTTAAAAACTGGTTGGTTTGCGTAAGGTCAGCTATCGCCTCATGTCGTTGCATCACCAAGTTGCGGTCTTGTAACGGATGGTGCAACCAATGCCGTAATAAACGCGCGCCCATTGCCGTCTGCGTCGTATTAAGCAAAGAATATAAGGTAGGACTAGCCTCACCGCGTAAGGTCAGATCAATTTCCAAATTACGCCTGGTTGCCGCATCTAGCTGCAAATAAGCGCTGGTGGTTTCCACACTCAGGGCATTAATATGCGGCAAGGTGGTACGTTGCGTATGCTTTACGTAGTCTAGCAAAGCGCCCGCGGCACAAATGGCAGGGCGCATATCTGCGCAGCCAAAACCGTTCAGATCATAAGTATTAAATTGCTTGGTGAGGGTGGCAAACGCACTATCAAAATCAAACTGCCACGCGCTTAAACGACGCTTTGCCACTTTGCTTGCATTCAATGCGTGATGTTGAAAATCATCGGCAAGCAGCATCTCGCTAGGGGCGATACGCTCAAGCTCCTGCGCTAGCAAGCCTACCGCCACTTCGCTCAAAATAAAGCTACCAGAAGCCAGATTCAAGCGCGCTAGGCCGACTACGCCATCCGCCTGAAAAATACTGAGTAATTGATTATCACGTGACTCATCTAACAGCGCTGCATCGGTCAGTGTACCTGGGGTAAGAATGCGCGCCACCTCACGCGCTACGGGGCCTTTGCTGGTAGCCGGGTCGCCCACTTGCTCGCAAATTGCCACCGCCTCGCCCATTTTGGCCAGCTTGGCCAGATACTGTTCCGCGGCATGGTAAGGTATCCCCGCCATTTTAATCGGCTGCCCATTGCTGCTGCCACGCTGCGTTAAGGTGATCCCTAACAAGCGCGATGCCTTCTCCGCATCCTCAAAAAACAGCTCGTAAAAGTCACCCATACGATAAAACAGCAGCATATCAGGATGCTGCGCCTTTAAACCCAGATACTGGCGCATCATAGGTGTATGGCTTTCAAGATTGGGGGCTACAGCGTTAGCTGCCTGAGGGGATGTCGCGGTAGTCATTCAACGATTCACAGATTTGAGTTATTCACATATTTTAAGTTAAGTTAGATTTTAACCTATCACACGCAAATGACAGCATTTAACTCAATGTGGCATTTAAGCCCTGGTGACATTTAAGCCCCAGTGACATTTAACTCACAATAAAATAGTGCGCTTAATGCATACACATTAAAAATGACAATAGTGAGTATGAATTATTAAGTGTCATCAAACCGTCACACCCATGTCACATTCAATCGTCAATATGCACCACCATGACAAGACGATTTAGAGGTCTAAATGAGCACAGAGAGTAATCCGGCATGGATGACGGAGCTCGGTCCATGCCCCAATGAGGCAG
The DNA here is from genome assembly GCF_946479685.1 of uncultured Methylotenera sp. Next base: position 35,029 of record NZ_CAMLGS010000014.1, on the reverse strand, counting down.
CTTGCCTACACCTACACGATATTATTCAAAACAGACAGCTCACCGCTGTGTTCCAGCCAATACTCAATATGCAGCAAGGCAAGTTTATTGGCTACGAAGGTTTAATCCGCGGACCAATTAACAGCATGCTGCACTCGCCGATGGCGCTATTTGCTATGGCCAGAAGCTGCGGCTTAGTCACCGAGCTGGAATACCTGTGTCGTCAAACCGTGCTTGAATCATTTGCCAAGCAAAACCTACCGGGCAAGATCTTCCTCAATATTAGTCCAGATATCTTATTACAAAAATACTCAAAATCTGGTGAGACTCTTAAATATATGGAGGCACTGGGTCTAAAGCCTAACCAAGTCATCATTGAGCTCACAGAAAACGCGCAAACGCTGGATTACCAGCTGATGCGCGATGCCACTCATCACTATAGGGACATGGGCTTTGAAATTGCTATCGACGATTTAGGCGAAGGCTTCTCCGGGCTGCGTTTATGGTCAGAAATCCGCCCTGACTACGTCAAGATTGATAAGCACTTCACCCAGAATATCCACCAAGATGCAGTCAAACTGCAATTCGCGCGCTCCATTCAGGAAATCGCAGAGAAATCAGGTGCACAAGTGATTGCAGAAGGTATTGAATCGCATGAGCAATTGATGGCAATTCGCGATTTAGGCATTGCCTACAGCCAAGGCTACCATATCGCCAGACCACACCCTACGCCTATATTAGAAGCATCCTCTGACATTATCCACACACTGGTCAGGTTTGAATCCGAGCGCGAAAACCTACTGCAAAATCGCGCTACGGTTGAAAAACTGCTGAAACATGCCACGCCGGTGAGCCCAAACTGCCTGAACGAAGATGTGTTCAAAATGTTCGATGAGAACCAAGAACTGTACTCCATCCCAGTAGTTCAGGATGGCAAGCCAATCGGCCTGATTAACCGCACCATCATGATTAACGATTACGCCCGCCCTTTCCGCAGGGAGTTATACGGACAGCGCCCATGCGAAATGATGACGGATAAATCGGCACTGATTGTAGATAAAGACACCAGCCTTAAAAACCTGAGTGATCTCATCCTGCAAAGCAAGCCGCACCATCTTTCTGCCGGTTTTATTGTGACCGAAAATGGGGTATACGCAGGCATGGCAAGCGGACATGATTTACTCAGGCTTATCACCAAAATGCAGATTGATACCGCACGCTATGCCAACCCGCTGACTTTACTGCCGGGCAACGTACCGATTAGTGAGCAGATTGATAGCCTGCTGCAATCAGGCACGCAATTTGTGGCCTGCTACTGCGATCTGGATTACTTCAAACCTTATAACGATGTATATGGCTACAAAAAAGGGGATGAAGTGATACAGAGAACCGGCCAGATACTGGCAGATGCCTGCGGCCCGTATGACTTTGTCGGCCATATCGGTGGCGATGATTTTATCATCCTGTTTCAAAGCAAAAACTGGGAAAGCCGCTGCAATACGCTGTTAGCGCAGATAGCTAAAGTAGCCCCATCCTTTTACTCAACCGCTGACCAGAAAAACGGCGGCATCATCACGCAAGACCGTCAGGGGGAACCGCGCTTTCACCCCTTTATCAGCTTGTCGATAGGCGCTCTCATTGTAAATTCCGCGCTTTATGACTCGCATCACGAAGTTTCAACCGCGTGCGTCAACGCCAAGAAGCAGGCCAAAGAAGTGCCCGGCAATAGCCTATTCATAGAACGCCGAAGCCCTCACGAATCCATTGTAGAAATGGCGGCATGACAGCTTTAGCAAAATCCAACCCTAGCGCATTTGCGTCATTTATTCGCGCTATTCCATGTTTGTTACACAAAGAATAAAAAAGGTGTGCAATGAAAACTAGTATCACATTAACGCAACATGAACGAGACATTAATGAATCAGTTTCCATCGTCTTAAAAACTGATTTAGAAGGAAAAATTACCTACGTAAACCGCGACTTTATAGAAGTGACCGGTTTTAATGAGCAAGACCTGATCGGCAATAAACAAAGCATCATCCATCATCCTGAGATGCCAAAAGAAATTCTCACCGATATCTGGATGACGCTGCAAAGCAAAAAACCGTGGATAGGCGTAGAACAAGGCCTATGCCAAAATGGGGACCATTTTTGGGTATATTCCTGCGTTACCACCGTGCGTGAACATGGCAAAGTGGTTGGCTATATGTCCGTAAGCAAAAAGGCCAGTAAAGAACAAATTGAGAAAGCACGGGCACATTACCGCGCCATTAAACACGAAGAGCGCTGGCATACCGCTCTATTAAGAAAAACTAAAGAGTTTAGCAACCGCATTACGATTAACAACAAAATCGCCGGTATTTTTATCATGGTGGCATTAACCACCTGCATGCTAGGCTTTAACGGCATTTCTGGCATTAAGCAAAGCAATAACGGTCTGGAAAGCGTCTACAAAAAAAGAGTGCAGCCGCTCAAGCAGTTAAAAGTGATTAACGACATGTTCAGCACCAATATTGTCAGCACCGGCCAAAAGCTGCAACGAGGCATCATTACCTCAGGCGAGGCTGCCGCCAATGTAGACCAAGCACTACAGGTATTAGATAAAGAATGGAAAGACTACTTAGCCAGCCCGCATGCAGAAAGCGAATCCGCGTTAGCCACTGAGATTCAGCCATTATTTGATACTGCGCTGGAATCTGCTGTGTTGCTGCAAGGTATTATTCGCAGTGATGATATCGAGCGCTTGATGACATTTAATACTTCAGATGTATATAAAGCGATAGACCCGCTCACCGAAAGCCTGAACAAGCTTAGCAGCCTACACTATGCCGGTGTAGCTGCGGAGTACGAGGTAACGCAGGCCAACTATATAAAACATAGAAATTACGCGATTGCGTTTATTGTGGTGGCGCTGATGGTGTGCGGCCTATTAGGCTGGAATCTCAATCGCTCTATCATCCCACGCTTGCGTGCTATCGGCAGTAACTTGCGCGAAAGTGCGGAGGAAATGAATAACAAGCTGGTACCCAGATCTGAGCATAGAGATGAATTGACTGACGTTGTAGATGCTTATCATGCACTGAAAACCAGACTGGACTTTGACCACAAGGAAGCGGTCAGCAGCATTAACCGCATCAAGGCTACGTTAGACCAGGCATCGATTGCCGTGACTTTATCTAACCGCGATAACCGCCTCATTTACATGAACCATGCAGCCAAGACTTTGTTTGAGCGCATGCATGCCGACATTCAGCAATATCACCCTGAGTTCACATTAAATAGCATGATGGGCGAGAATATTAGCCAGTATTTAGAGAATGCCGCAGACCGCGAACAGCTTGCCACTGCAAGCACCAGCCCCAAAACCATAGACACCACCATGGCTAATCACCACCTGCAATTAGTGGTAAGCCCAGTGTATGATGAAACCGATGGCTATGCCTTAGGCCAAATGACACAGTGGAGTGATCGCACCGCAGAAGTGATTGCCGAGAAAAATGTCGCAGAACTGATTCAGCAAGCAGTAGCAGGTAACCTAAGTGAGCGTATTGACACCAGCACCTTGCCAACCGGCGTGATTCAAGACATCAGCAGCGGCATTAACCAGCTGCTGGACGCGATTATCACCCCACTCACCATGGCGGCTAATTATGTAGACAATTTATCTAAAGGCGTGATTCCAGCTGAAATCACTGATAATTATCACGGTGATTTCAATATCATCAAAAACAATTTGAATGCGTGTGGCCTTGCCATTAAAGCACTGGTGGCAGATGCCAACTTACTGGCAAAAGATGCTGAAGCTGGCGCACTCACCACACGTGCCGATGCGGCTCAACATTTAGGTGAGTATCGCAAAGTGATTGAAGGCCTGAACGCCACCCTAGATGCGATTGTCACCCCACTGAATATGGCGGCCAACAATTTGGAACACATTGCTAGAGGCGAGATTCCGGCAAAAATCACCGCCAATTTTAATGGTGACTTCAACAACATTAAAGACAACCTCAACACCTGCATCACCTCAATTAACGCCCTGGTCAGTGATGTGAATATCCTCTCTAACGCGGCACATGAAGGCAGAGTGTCAGTACGCGTAGATGCCAGCACGCACTTGGGTGACTTTAGAAAAATTGTAGAAGGCGTGAATGAAACCCTGGAAATGATTGTTGGCCCGATTGCCACAGTAAAAGCCTCAGTAGAAACCATTAACACTGCTGCGGAAGAAATCACCTCTGGCAATAACGACCTCTCCTTACGCACCGAGCAGCAGGCTGCTAACCTGGAAGAAACAGCAGCCAGCATGGAAGAGTTAGCATCAACGGTGAAACGTAATGCAGATAACGCCAAGCGCGCCAATCAGTTAGCACTCAATGCCTCCGGCGTTGCGGTAAAAGGTGGTGAGGTGGTTTCAGAAGCAGTGGTTACCATGAGTGCAATTAATGAGAGTGCGCGCAAAATTGAAGACATTATTGCGGTAATTGACAGCATAGCCTTCCAAACCAACATCCTGGCGCTAAATGCGGCGGTGGAAGCCGCCAGAGCAGGTGAACAAGGCCGTGGCTTTGCGGTAGTGGCTGGTGAAGTAAGAAGCCTGGCACAACGCTCGGCCAGCGCCGCCAAAGAGATTAAAGCGCTGATTAATGACTCTGTGAGCAAAACATTTGAAGGTACCAAACAAGTGGAGAACGCAGGTAAGACCATGGAAGAAGTGGTGGCTTCAGTGCAGCAAGTAGCTGATATTATTAGCGAAATCGCCACTGCCTCTATAGAGCAAAGCTCAGGTATTGATCAAGTCAACGCTGCCATGACCAGCATGGATGAGGCAACGCAGCAAAATGCGGCGCTGGTAGAGGAGGCAACGGCGGCGGCACAATCACTACTAGAGCAAGCTAGCGCCTTAGCGGATGCTGTCAGCGTATTTAAACTGGATGATGCCAATATCACGCTTACCGACAATGTGATTAAAATGCACCCTGCGGCTAAACCACAGTTCGCCAGCCCGCAAAGCCTGGTCGCAAGAGCACGCAGCGCTGACTATGCGACTGCACACTGGGAGCATGTTTAGGCGCCAGATGCGCCTAAACACTAGCGGCCCCAAGCTAAACCCTGTTATTTTTTATCGGTACTGGGATGCACAATCACCGCGCAGGTCATCCCAGCTACCAAGGTCAAATCTTTAGGAATATTGTCCAGACTAATGCGCACCGGCACCCGCTGCGCTAAACGCACCCAGTTAAAACTTGGATTCACGTTTGCTAACAAGCGCACATCGGTAGGGTTATCTCTATCCGTAATACCATGCGCAATACTTTCTACATGCCCATGTAACACGCGGTTAGATCCTAGCAGCTTCACTTCTGCTGGATCGCCGATATTGATCAGGGCTAATTTATGCTCTTCAAAGTAACCATAAACCCAAAATGAGTGCTGATCAATCACAGCCAGCTTGGCAGCGCCCACTTGGGCAAAATCACCAGGGCGCACCAACAGGTTAGATACCCAGCCATCAACCGGAGAACGCACCACGGTACGCTCCAAGTTAAGTTTGGCTTGGTCCAGTTGCGACAAGGCGGCTTCATACTCGGCTTTGGCACTAATGGCCACCATATCGGTATCTTCTCTATTTTCACGTGAAATCACTTGGTCATCCAGTGCGGCACGACGCGATGCCTGCCCACGCTTCATATCCAGCATGGCTTTGCGCTGGTTAACAGTGGCTTTGGCTTGGTTAAGCGCATGTTGGTAATGCTCGTTATCTATCCTGAACAATACGTCACCGCGACGCACCATTTGGTTGTCATGCACAGCCACCTCGGTCACTAGTCCGGCAACATCCGGTGCAATATTCACCACATCAGCGCGCACTCTACCGTCACGAGTCCATGGCGAATCCATATAACGTACCCACAGCATACGCCCCAAGGTGATGGCGACAATCACCAATACCAGTGTGAATGAGACTCTAAGTAGCGTTTTATTAAACACTTTCATGGTGTTTCCTTTCAGTAGATGCAAAGCCCAAATACGGCAAACAGGCAAATAAACAGTGCAAGCCGAAACAGGGCTGGGTACCATAGATAACGGTAAATTTCATAACGTACAAATATCCAATCGAGTATCAATGAAGCCAGCCCGGCAGCCACAAAGGCAAATAACAAGCTGGGAACTAGCGCATCTAACAACGCAACTTCAACTGGCAGTGCAATTTCTACGGACATAGTTAATGTTTCTCCAATGTTGCCTGCGCACCAGTGACAAGCACAGACTCCTCATCCAACAGCGCACTGCGAATAAAGTGCAGCATCACCGTCATTTGGTGTTGGCTGGATTGCGATAAACCAAGGTCGATATTGGCCTGAGCAATTTCCGTCATGGCATGGTCTATGATGTGAATCGCCTGTAAGCGATAAGCCTCAGTAGGAGCATCGTAAAGCTGCGCAACTGACTCCAGACTCATTGCTAGCAGATTGCTGATGTAAGGATGCTCCACCACCTGCATATGTTCGCGCAGCGCAATCACTGCATGGCCGATCTCCAGGGTGGATAACAGCCATTCAATCACCATACGGTCTTCTTTGACGGCCACACGCTGCGCACTACCGGCACGTTGCACCAGATCACGCGCAGCAGTTTCTAAGCGGCCACGGCGTAGCGCTACGCTATCACGGCAGGCAGTTACCACTAAGTTGCGTAGCGATCTGGCAATACGCTGCCGTGACCAACGGCTACTACTCAGGTCGATTAAGCCGTACATAATGCCGGAAATCAGCACCGCTAATAAATCCGCAATAGCATCATTGATAAAGATCACCGGGTTGCTGTTATAAGCGCTGTTAAAGCCTATGTGCATCAAGTACACCATAAAAGTCCCTGCGCCCACAATCGCGGTTGCTGGCTTGGTTGTCAGCCATGCAGCGATGATAATGCCCGGCGCCACCGCAACTGCCAGCATCCCAAAGCCATGCGCTTGCGTTAGTAAATGAAAATTACAAACGTAAGCCAATAAAGTGCCGATGATGGCACCTATCATAAAGTTTTTGATGGTACGCGTAGGTGATGGTGTAGTAGCAAACAGCGTACTCGAAATCACACCCAACGTGATGGCCTCCACCCCGGAGCGCCAGTCTGTCAATATCCATAACGCAGACAAAATAGCGAGCGATAAAGCACCGCGTATTCCCGCCAAGGTAACGGCAAGCGGGTCAAAATGCATTTCCTGTTTAGGTGCTGCAGTGATTTCAGTGGGGGCAGCACTCTGTGCAGCCGCGAGTGATGCATAAGTCGTGGTGTACACATAAAGCTCATCGGTCAGTCGTTGCAGCAATTCACAACCAGTCTCAAAATCCAAGCGCTCATTGGCACTAATATCAGCAGTGAGCTGTATGCGCTGAGCCTGAACATAGCTAGCAAACTGGTTGCGGAACGACGCAAGCTGGCCGCTAACCGTCATCGCTTCCTGCTCGGTATTAGCACTGCGCCCATCTAGGCTGATGGCGGCACTCAAAGACTGGTATATTGCATTTAAAGCCTCACTGACTTGCGGCTGCGCATCATTGTGCTGGCGCCTGAGCAGCTGCTCAAAAGCATGGAAACTGGTAGAGACTTCCATAAACTCATTATTCATGCGGCTGAGTTTTTGCCTATGCAGACGTGACTTATCATTCTCCATGCCAGTCGAAGCCTGAAACGTCTCTAAGCTGAAGATGTCTCCCAGAAAACGTAGCAAGGTGGATGTTGAGGTAGCAGGCTGCACTGGTTTCACCGCGGTGGTGCGCAACAAATCTGAAAAGTCTTTAAAGCGCCTGCGTACTGCCGCCAGCATCACATCCCACATGCGCTGCGGAAAAACTAAATCACTGACTAAAGTAGCGCAAATCAGCCCTATCAATATTTCTGAGATGCGCGTGACCCCGATATTAAATGTCAGCTCAGGCGTAATGGTGGAAGGTAAACCGACAATACACAGTGTGTAGCCTGCCAGCACGAAAGCATAAGACTGATAATTACGGAATATCATGGAGCCAGCGGTACACAACCCTATCCATACTCCCATACATACCAAAAATAGCACACGCTCCTGGGCAAACAGCGCTACCAATAAGAACGACACCAAAATACCAACACTAGTACCTAACAAACGGTAATAACTTTTGGCAAACACCATGCCAGAGCGAAACTGCATCACAATCGCTACCGTCATCATGGCGGTACGCGGCTGGTCTAACTCAAAACGTAATGACAGCCACATTGCCAACAGACACGCCAGCAACACCTTGAACATATAAGCAATAATCGGCGCATCTTCACTCAGCCATTCGCGCCAAGCGGCCTGCACCACCACTAGGTCGCGCTCTTTGCGATTAAGCATGAAATTTTGGATAAATCTCACCATTACTGGTGCTCCGTCACACCTGTAGTAGTTGGCAGCCCCTGCTCTGCGCCATACTCATCCAAGCGATACTCTACCGTTCCACCGCCAAGTGCGCGCATCAGATTCGCATAGCCATCCAACCAAACCGCCTCTAATTGAGTCGAGATTTCCTGCTGCCTGAGTACAACAGCATGCGTTTCCAGTACATGTTGATAATTGGTCAATCCAGCGTGATAGCTTTTTTCCGCCAAGGTATGTGCTTTGTGTGCGGTTGCCAATGCAAGCGAGGCATCTTTGCGTTGCTTAACGTTAGATTGCAGTATTACCAGTTGGTCAGATACGTCTTGCAAAGCGCGGATTACCGCCTCGTTATAATTTTCAACCGCAATATCATAAGACGCTGTTTTAGCAGATAAATTACCGCGACGTCGGCCACCATCAAATATCGGCAACGTGATTGCCGGCCCTACCCCGGCGATACCTGCCGCGCTAGACAATAGCTGATTAAAGCCTAGTGCCTGAAACCCAACAAAAGCAAGCAAGTTAATGTTTGGGTAAAATGCAGCTTTGGCCCCCTTAATATTGTGCGATGCAGCCTCTACATGCCATCTATATGCCAGCACATCTGGGCGACGGCCAATTAAATTAGCCGGCAATTGATCTGGCAAACCAACCAACTGATCAAGCGATAAGCTTGGGCGCTGTATTGCTTCACCCGCACCTGGGCCTTGGCCAGAGAGCGCGGCTAACTGGTGGCGCAACAAATCAATACGTGCGTTAATCGCCTCTATATGGGCATGCGCAGTGGGCAGCGGTGTCTCCGTTTCTATTACTTCCAGTTGCGTCGCAATGCCTGCAGCCAATGCGCGGCGCGCAATTGCAGCGCGCTCTTTCAACTGCGCTTGGTGCTCCTCAGCGATGTCACGCAACGCAAACTCCATGGCTAATTGTACATAGCTACGGATAATGGCAGACTCCAGCCCCAGTTTCACTTGCTGCATTTCTGCCGCGGCAGCTTTAGTCTCATCCAATGCGCCATGCCAAATACTTTCCTGACGCCCCCATAAATCCAAATCATGCGCTAATGCGATGGTCGCTTTGTTGTTCCAATCTGAATGTCCACCCCAAGGCGGTGGAATAAACTGTAGTTCAGTAAAGCGCTCGCGCACGATGGAAACATTACCACTGATATTAGGCAAGGTTTCTGCATGCGTACTATCTGCGATGGCCTGCGTAAGCGCTACTCTGGCTTTAGCTGCGTTTAAGGTAGGGCTGCCATCCACGGCTTTGGCAATCAAGCTATCTAATTGCGGGTCATGATAAATCTTCCACCAATCCTGTTTCGGCCATGCAATGGTTGTAGCGCTAGTGATGGTTTTTCCGGCATCTAGTTTGCCTGGTTTTACTAATTCAGATTTTGGGGTGATGCCAGACATGCTGACGCAGCCGGCCAATAAAACGATACTAAAGCATAAGCCGATACTACAGCATAAGCTCAGCTTAGCAATGGCAGGAATAAACACTGCGGCATTCACCGCATGGATTGCTTGCTTGGATTGTTTAAATGTAAATTTCAATTTTATTTGGTTCCTAACTAATTAGGCAAAAAAATATCGTTATTTCATTACATCTATATTGGCGGCCAATAGCTTCAGGCTGTTAATCATTGCAGCGCGCTCTTCATCGGCCAGTACTGTCATTAACGCATGTACTTTCTTATGGTAATCTGGCATTACGTCATCCAGCTTTTGCTGTCCGGCTGCGGTCAGTTTAATTAAAAACTTGCGGCGATCCACACTATCCATAAAGCGTGTAATCAGCCCTTCCCGCTCCAAATTATCAATAAAACCTGTCATCGTGGCTTTGGTTACACCCACTTTTTCTGCAAGCTCAGATGGGGAAGACGTTAAATCATCTTTGCGCATCAACAACACCAGTATCCACCAGCGCCCCTGCAGCAAACCGTGCCGACCTAATAATTTATCCAAAGCATCAGAAATATCCGAACATGCGCGCAGCAAGTTGGCAAAGTCAGAAATGGCGTGCGTATCCGCATCTGGATAGCGTTCCGCGAATTTTTCCAAGCTTTTAACTGTAGGTAAATCTTTAAGTAGCAACATAGTAAGGACGATGATATTAAGGTTCCGTACTATATGTCAAGTATAATTTTGTAAATAACAATTACAACTTAACCCTGCTATTGAACACAGCTATTGAGCTAACTAATGACAGGATATTAAGAAAAGCGAGCAAACAGCATTGCTCGCAACCTAATAAAGCCAGCTATCAATAGCAAACCCTGCTGAAAAGCTATAAAGCAGATTATATTTCAATACATTGCATTTACAAAAAATAACTGCGTGAACGCTTAGCCTAATAAAGGTGCCTACAGTTACGCTGCCGACTCTTGCTGCTTAGCGGCCTCGTCAGCAGCCAACACCGGCACATCCTTAGGTGGCAAGATAAACTCAATAGGATGCTGATTTAGCCTGCTACCTAAATTACGCAGCAATAAACGCCAGTCATTGAAATGCACTTTTCTGGACTTCATAGCAACATACAGCGCCAGACTAAAACTCACAATCAAGTTACCCAAACCGATCAGGGCAAGACCCAATGCAGCATAGGCTGCCGCTTGCCATGTCAGCATAAAGTCCAGACTAAAACTGGCAAAGCCTACAAACGCAGAAGAAAACGAAATATGCCTGATATCAATTGGCAATCCTAACAGCACACCAAGCGAGCCCATTCCGCCCAGCATGCAACCAAAGTAAAAATTACCGGCCAAGGCACCCAGGTTATGCTCAACATAATGCGCCACGCGTGCTAAGCGCTCCACACCCAACAAACGCTGCAGCCATCGTACCGCCTTTAAGCGCTGGGGTATTTTGTTATAGATAGCCAGGTTGTCGTGATAACCAGAAATTAAGCCTGCTAAAAATAAGCACACACCGGCGATGCCTGCATAAAAGAAAGCACCGCTAGTGAGTGGGTGAATATCTCGCAGCAATTGATGCGCTTTTTCCGGCGTAACGAAATGATGACCAGAGAAATAGAACACAGCCCAAGACAGTAGCATCGCCATGGGAATCGCTACCACCACATTACCAAAGATAGCAACAGCTTGGCTGCGCATGGTATTAGTCACGGTAGTAACTAATTTATGCATATCTTTAGCTTTGCCATCTGAGGCATTATCAATAGTGGCGGCAATCGCGGCCGCCGTCATTGCCGGCTGTTTAGTCGCTACGGTGAAATGCAAGATATGAATCAACATAAAGCCGAACCCATAATTCAAGCTAAATAAAATCGCCTCCAGCAGCGGTGCAAAATGCTGCTTGGCCAACACCAGTTTAAACATGGCCATCAATGCAATAATAAAGCCAGCCCCCATTGCCGAGCGCATCAGTGCAAAATACTCGCTGCGACTTTCCGTAATGTAATGCTCACCGGCTCGGCTCGCATTTTCGGTCACCCGCACCGCCATCACTTCCATATTCTCTTGCCAGTACTCGTGCAAATCATTCTTATGGCACTCGCTATATACCAAGTCCTTAAACAACGGCACAATCACCGCATCGGCAGGCTGTTGATGCTGAAAACAATGCAAAATGGTGAGCAACTCTTCTAAACGCGCAATCTGCTTTAAGATGCGTTGCAATAGCTGCGTTAGCTGTATGCTAGTCCCGGTAAGCGCACTATTCCTGCGCACCTTGGCTACAATTGCCTGACATTGATCCAGCATCACCAAGATATGCTTGATATCCACATGTTTATCATCGACATCTTGCGCACCTATAAACTCTGCCAATTCAGCTTGCTGCATAATAAATGGCGAACTGTGCTGCTCCAACTCAGGATAGTTTTTCAACAACTCTGGCTCCAGCCCCAGCGCCGCTATGCGGTACGACAACACCTGCGCGGCTGCCAGCAAGTTTTGCTGACATGACAAACTCAATGCGTTATCAGCCAAATCAAAGCGCATCACACCAATCAACTCCGCCCATACGCTATCAGGCACCGCATTCACCCAAACTTCATCAGTTGTTTTGGTGAAGAAAATTGAAAACAAATCAAGCAGATAAGCTGTATCTAGCGCCTCTGGCAGAATCTTATGCGAGATACGGCGTCGCATTTCGGAAAAGAAGCCGGTAAAAACTGAATGGCGTGCAGTTAAAAATAAAGACAATGGATTGTAAGCACTCAGCAACTGCAAGATAGCCTCTCGCAATTGGCTAGCTTTTGCAGCGTCAGTACTCAACAAATAACAAAGTGCCTGTACAGATTTAACCGCCACATCAGTTTGCTCCGGCTTGGCTGGGCGTATCTGTGCCAACAAATCTGCAACTAGCTGGTGAGCATCGGCATGACGGGTATGCTGTTCGAATGCCTGTTCTAGTAAATTGGCATGGCTAATCATTTGATCACTCATATTCATTAGGTCTCCATGTAAAACAAGGCAGTATTATCAAATCAAGAGATATTAATACGGTGCAAGAAAAACTGATACGGTACAGGCTCGCCCCATACTATACAGCCGCATGCGCTACCGGGAATGTACATTCAGCACAACTGAATGCAGTGGAATTATTTAAAGCTTATGGTTAAGCAGACCAGCATCACGCCATAAAATTCATTATCACTTAAATTTTAGTGAATGCTTAGGCTAAATAAATAGTTAGGCTAAATAAGATTGCAAATACCAAGCTAGTAAAGGGCTGGCAACATATAGCGCGAGTAACTCAAGAAGTACCTGAGTAATGAGAGACGTCTGCCAAGGGCTGGCAGACGTATGATACACAATCAGTAAAACTTAAGCGTTTTTAGGCGTTTGCAATGCTGGTGTTAAATGTGGATTAAGAACCTGCAACATTTGCGCAAACACTTTTGGGTTAGCTGCAACGATATTACCGGTTTCTAACCAGCTTTCGTTACCTTCAAAGTCACCTACGATGCCGCCAGCTTCTTGCACAATCAAACCACCCGCAGCGATATCCCATGCAGATAAATTAATTTCAAAGAAGCCATCCACCCAACCCACAGCCACATAAGCTAAATCCAAAGCAGCAGAACCAGGACGACGGATACCTGTAGTTTTCTTAATCATGTCTTTCAACATACCTAAGTAGCTATCCAAATGAGTAAAGTCGCGGTATGGGAAGCCGGTTGCAATCAATGAATCCTGCAGCTTGCTACGGTTGCTTACACGGATACGTTTATCGTTTAAGAATGCACCACGACCTTTAGTTGCCGTAAATAAATCATTACGCACTGGATCATAAATCACTGCCTGGGTCAGCACACCTTTTTGCTGTAAGGCAATAGAGATGCAGTATTGCGGAAAGCCATGCAAGAAATTAGTCGTGCCATCTAAAGGGTCGATAATCCAGATATTATCGGCCTCATGGTTATCATGGCCGCTTTCTTCGCCCCAGAAACCATGATCAGGATAAGCATCTTTCAACACATCAATAATTGCCTGCTCGGCTGACCTGTCCACTTCGCTGACAAAATCGTTGTAGTCTTTGGTTTGGATACTGATTGAGCCTACATCGTGTGAAGCCCGGTTAATAATACGGCCCGCTTCACGAGCGGCTTTTACTGCGATAGATAGCATTGGATGCATGACTAGTTTTTCTTAAAGAGCTGATAAAATGTTATTTTAACTTTTAATCGACCTTAATACCAAACTCTTAGTATCAAATTAAGATTTTTAGTATCAATTTAAGGTTGGCTAAGTAAATAATTTTTAACAATTTAGGTCAGCCAAGTGGATAAACAAAACATTTTCAATAACATCCGTGTCGTTTTATGCCAAACCAGTCACCCTGGCAATATTGGATCAACCGCGCGTGCCATGAAAACCATGGGCTTAAAGCACCTGTATTTGGTAAACCCACTACACTTTCCAGACCCGCAAGCCACCTCACTCGCTACCGGTGCTGCTGACTTACTAGATACGGCTACCGTCTGCAGCAGTTTGCAAGAGGCGCTTACTGGCTGTGTGCTCGCTATCGGCATGAGCGCACGTAAAAGACAAATCTCGCACGAATTAGTCAACGTGCGTGAAGCTGCGCACCGTGCGGCTTCGATTGCACAAAATCAGCCGATTGCTTTAGTGTTTGGCACTGAAATGAGCGGCCTATCCAACGCCGAGTTAGACTGCTGTCAACTGCTGGCCATGATTCCAGCCAACCCTGAGTACTCATCGCTAAACCTGGCCGCGGCAGTACAAGTGATGACTTATGAGATTCGCATGGCAATTTTGGAAGGCAAGTTAGACGCGGCAGAAAACCCGCCAGAGCTTGCCACTAACGAAGCGCTTGAAGGTTTTTATGCGCACTTGGAAGATACACTGATTAAAATTGGTTACCTCAACCCTACCGCTCCTAAAAAACTGAGCGAACGCATACGTCGTATTTACGCACGCGCCAAGTTAGAAAAAGAAGAAGTCAACCTACTCAGAGGTATACTCACTTTATCAGTTACACCAAAAAAGCATCAAAAATACTAAGCAGCACCATACAGTAACTGATTAGCAGTAAATCGTTGTTAGATAAGGCATTATTTTGAAGTGATCGAACTTTTTTCCATCACTATTTTCTTACCAAAATAGTTCTATCAAGTTTTATCCAAATGTTTGGAGATTCTTTGATGCGCAAACTGACATTAGGTCTTGGTTTTCTATTCGGCATGGGCTGTATTTTCACCTACAGCCCGGCTATCGCTACTCCGCCTGATAGCTTGGTGTATGCGCTCAAATCCACCGTAGTAAAGATTCGCGTAGTGCTGCCTAATGGCCGTTATGGTGTGGGCTCTGGTGTTGTAGTGGCAAAGGACCAAGTCGCGACCAACTGCCATGTCATCGCCAATGCTTACGCGATTAACGTCATCAAATTTGGTGAAAGCCACCGCGCCACCAGCCTTAAGGCAGACTGGGAGCATGATCTTTGCATCACTGGGTTTGACAGTCTAGATACGACGATTGCAACACTGGGCGAAAGCACCAACCTGCAATACGAACAATCCGTGTTCACTATCAGCTTCCCCAATAATTCACCTAGGCCACTGACCACCTATGGCGCAGTGAAAGCACTCTACCCTATGGATGACAGCGTGATTATCCGCGCATCCAATGACTTTAGATTAGGGTCCAGCGGCGGTGCCATGTTCAACGATGAGGGCAAGCTAGTGGGCATCATCGCCCTGAAAAGCCCAGGACGCAACGCGTTTTACTATAACTTACCGGTAGAGTGGATTAAAAATTTACTTAAACAGCCAGAAATCAGCCTTGATACCAAAAGCGAGCTCCCGTTTTGGGACGCCCCTGAAGAAAAACGCCCTTACTTCATGCGCGTGATTCAACCTTTTCAAACCCACGACTGGGAAGCCTTAAAGAAAATAGCCAGCGAGTGGGTGCTAGCCGAGCCATCCACCAGTGAAGCCATTAACTACTTAGCCATTGCCGAGTACAATCTAAAAGAAACCAATAGTGCCCAGCAGCATTTCAGCCAGCTTTACGCACAAAACAAACACCACGCCAATGCCTTGCTATATTTGGGCATCATCGCTGCAGAATCAGGCCATAAAGATGAAGCCATCAAAACCGCTGCATTACTGGATCAGCTGGATAAAGACTCAGCAATGCAATTAAATGAGAAACTAGGCATCAAAACTAATGATGACTGCGCAAGCAGCCAGTGTTGATTGGCTAAGTTTAAGTATCACTTAGTGGTGAGGTTGATGTACCTCTGCAACAAGGCTCACACTAGAGTCCTAGTAAAAGTGCCCTAGTAAATTAGTCAACCATTGTTGTTTGTGGCATAATTACGCCCTATTTAAAACCAACATAAAAACAACGCCCGACCACATGTTTGACCACATAAAAGAAGATATTTCTATTGTTTTCGAGCGCGATCCTGCGGCGCGCACGCATTGGGAAATTTTAACCACTTACCCTGGCGTACACGCACTGCTGATGCATCGCTTAAGCCACTGGTTCTGGAAGGCTAACTTTTTTTGGCTAGGTCGCTTCTGTTCGCATATCGGGCGCTGGTTTACCGGCATTGAAATTCACCCTGGCGCCACCATTGGTCGCCGTGTTTTTATTGACCACGGCATGGGCGTCGTCATTGGCGAAACCGCTATTATTGGTGATGACTGTACCCTATACCACGGTGTAACACTGGGCGGCACTTCATGGAACAAGGGCAAACGCCACCCTACCCTGGAGTCTGGCGTCGTCATCGGTGCTGGCGCCAAAGTACTGGGGCCCATCACGATAGGCGAAGGAGCAAAGATTGGCTCTAATGCCGTTGTGGTCAAAGATGTACCTGCCAACGCAACAGCGGTAGGCATCCCTGCGCGTATTGTAGAAGAAGAAAAATCAAAAAAACGCGAAGAAACTGCGCAGAAAATTGGATTTGCCGCCTATGCAGTTGGTAATGATGAAAATGACCCCATGATTAAAGCGATACACTCATTGCTTGACCATGCCGCCAAGCAAGATCACGCCATCGCCGACTTGCAAGCACAGTTGGCGCGCTTAAATACCGATGAGCGCAGCGATACTGAAGTTGCAGAAGCGTTTAAGGTACCGACGAGCAACCATAAGCCATAACCAAACCAGCACACCTCAGGCCATCAGCAAACTGCAGGGTTTAAACCAGATGTTAGCAAGATTTGCAGCAGGCCTGACAACACTGAACCACAATCCGGAATAGTTGACTAAAATTGTAAGGAATTATACAATTCGTCCATCCATGATACTTAACCATATTTAGAACACTATGCGATTAACCACTAAAGGCCGATTTGCTGTTACGGCAATGTTGGACCTAGCGATCAATGAAACAAAAGACGCGCTTGAAGCGAAACCAGTTACCCTAGCTGGCATTAGTGAGCGCCAAGACATATCACTTTCATATTTAGAACAGCTGTTTAGCCGTTTACGCAGACAAGGTTTGGTCAAAAGTATTCGTGGCCCAGGTGGTGGTTATAACTTGGCCAAAAATCACAATGAAATCTCAGTGGCTGAGATCATTAACGCTGTGGATGAGCAAATTGATGCGACACAATGCGGCGGTCACGAGAATTGCCGTGACGAAGGTCGCTGCATGACACATGATTTATGGTCTGCATTAAACACCAAGATTTTAGAGTATTTAGCAGGCATTACCCTTGCTGACATGGTAGCCTCACAAAAAAGTGGGCAAAAAGTATTAATCACACCGCGCAACTGCACGGCTGCGCATGATAAAGCGGTAGCCATTAACACCGCAGCCATTGTTAACTAGGCGGGCCTGATTCAGTTTAAACGATGTCCAGTATTTATCTAGATCATAACGCCACCACTGCGCTAGACCCGCACGTGCTAGAAAGCATGTTGCCCTGGATGCAACGTCAAAGCGGCAACCCAACCAGCCGTCACGTATTTGGCCGCTCTGCGCGTGACGCAGTTGAATACGCTAGAACGCAAGTGGCTGCAGCATGTGGCGCCTACGCCTCACAAGTGATTTTTACGGCATCTGGCACCGAGGCCAACAATTTTGCAGTAAAAGGCATTGCCGGTAGCCAAGCGGGTAGCCAGATTTTACATAGCGCGATTGAGCACCCTTGTGTATCACGTCCAGCCAAAGCCATGCAGCAAGCGGGATGGACAAGCAACGCTATCGGCGTAGATGCACATGGTGTGCTAACACTGACGCAGTTGCAGCAACAGTTGCAAACGCCGACCAGCGTTGCTTCTGTGATGCTTGCCAATAATGAAACCGGCGTGATTCAGAACATTGCCGAGATTGCTGAGACCGTACGCCGAGCCGGCGCGTTTATGCATACAGATGCAGTGCAGGGCCTAGGTAAAATACCGGTAAGTTTTACCGATTTAAATGTGCATGCCATGACAGTCTCAAGCCATAAAATTCATGGCCCACAAGGCGCAGCAGCACTGATTTTAGATAAGCGTGTAGATATACAGCCGCTATTACACGGTGGTGGCCAAGAACGCGGTTTACGTAGCGGCACAGAAAATGTGGCAGCGATTGTTGGTTTTGGCGCAGCTTGTGAGCTGGCAGTTGCCAATTTGGCACAGTTTGCCAGCCACACGCAAATGCTACGTGATACGTTTGAGCAGGGGCTAAAAGCACTGGATGTCACTATATTTAGCCAGCAAGCTACGCGTTTGCCTAACACCAGCTTTTTTGCATTAAATGGTATTGAAGGCGAAACATTAGTGACCGCATTAGACCGCAAAGGCTTTGCCGTTGCCAGCGGCTCTGCATGTTCTAGCGACAGCACAGAGCCTAGCCATGTATTACTGGCCATGGGCATTAAGCCAGATTTAGCACGTGGTGCAGTACGCGTCAGCTTTGGTGCCCACAATACTTTATTGCAGGTAACCGACTTTTTAACAACGCTTAACAATGAAATTTTGAGACTAAGACAGCTCACCGGTGTAGCAGCCTAAGCCGCCTACACTCACACTGAATTATATATAACGTAACTGGTAAGGATAATTAAGAAATGTCAGCATCAATTGAAATGCAAGTATTGAAAGGCTCTGAGGATGACCTTCATCCAATTTATTTGGATTACTCAGCCACTACGCCTGTAGATCCTCGCGTTGCCGCAAAAATGATTCCATACATTACAGAGCATTTTGGCAACCCAGCTTCACGCAGCCACCCATATGGCTGGACTGCAGAAAAAGCCGTAGAAAACGCACGTGAAGAAGTCGCCAAATTAGTAGGCGCAGACCCGCGTGAAATCGTATGGACTTCAGGTGCGACCGAATCTAACAACCTTGCCATTAAAGGTGCTGCAAACTTTTACTCAGCCAAAGGTAAGCATATTATTACCGTAAGCACTGAGCATAAAGCCGTGATTGATACCGTGCGCGAACTGGAGCGCCAAGGCTTTGAAGCTACCTATCTAGACCCGGAGCCTAGCGGCTTGCTGGATTTAGAAAAATTCAAAGCAGCTATCCGCCCTGATACAGTGCTGGCTTCAGTGATGTTTGTGAACAACGAAATCGGTGTGATTCAGGACATTACTGCCCTTGGTAATATTTGTCGTGAAAACGGCGTTATTTTCCATGTGGATGCAGCGCAAGCCACAGGTAAAGTACATATTGACTTAGAAAAGCTACCTGTAGATTTAATGAGCTTTAGTGCACATAAAACCTACGGCCCTAAAGGCATTGGCGCATTGTACGTGCGTCGTAAACCACGTATCCGCATCGAAGCACAAATGCACGGCGGCGGTCATGAGCGCGGCATGCGTTCAGGCACATTAGCCCCTCACCAGATTGTTGGTATGGGTGAAGCATTCCGCATCGCACGTGAAGAGATGGATGAAGAAAACGTACGCATCCGCCGCCTGCGCGACAAACTGCTACATGGCCTGCAAGACATTGAAGAAGTTTATGTGAATGGTGACCTTGAGCAACGCGTACCGCACAACCTGAACATCAGCTTTAACTATGTTGAAGGCGAGTCACTCATCATGGCAGTCAAAGGCATTGCGGTATCTAGCGGTTCAGCGTGTACCTCAGCCAGCTTAGAGCCTAGCTATGTATTGCGCGCACTTGGCCGCAGCGATGAATTAGCTCATAGCTCAATTCGCTTCTCGATTGGCCGCTTCACAACCGATGCTGATGTGGATTACACCATCAGCCTAATGAAGGGCAAAATTGATAAATTAAGAGAACTCTCACCACTTTGGGAAATGTTTAAAGATGGCGTGGATTTATCAAAGGTAGAATGGGCGGCACACTAGAAAAGCGTTCGTTGCTTTCCTGACTTTGTTGCCAGTGCATGCGTTTATAAAAACTAAACTTCATGCACTTTCACCTAGTCATAAAAGAAAGTAAGCGTTTTTTATAATAGTTTCAGGAAATAATACAAGCGTTTGAAATAGGCAGCAAAATCAAGACGGTAAGCTGAAGACAGTACTTACAGTACGGCGAAGCGAAGTCAACGCCGAGTTTGCGATGTATTTCAAACACACACAGGAGAACGAGAATGGCATATTCAGATAAAGTATTAGACCACTATGAGAACCCGCGTAATGTTGGCTCTCTAGATAAAAATGACCCGCAAGTAGGTACTGGCATGGTGGGTGCGCCAGCTTGTGGCGACGTGATGAAGCTGATGATTAAAGTTAATGATAGCGGCATCATTGAAGACGCTAAGTTCAAAACTTACGGCTGCGGCTCTGCGATTGCTTCTAGCTCATTAGTGACTGAGTGGCTAAAAGGCAGAACCATTGAAGAAGCGTATGCGATTAAGAACTCTGAAATCGCAGAAGAGCTTGCATTGCCGCCAGTAAAAATTCACTGCTCAGTACTGGCAGAAGATGCAATTAAAGCCGCAGTGGCGGACATTAAAGCTAAGCAAGCTGCAAAAGAAAGCGCTTAAGCTTACACACACTACAAACGTGCCCAGGAACATCAGCCCGATGTTCTCCTGACACCGCTGAACAAGCGTACACAGCGTGACTGTTGCATATGTAGCGACAGAAAGCGCAGTAAGAGAATTAGCGTTGCTTTGTAGTATAAAATAGCAGTCTTAAAGGATTAAACAAAGAACCATGGCAATTACACTCACAGAAACCGCGGCCAGCCGCGTTGAAAAATTTCTTGCGAATCGCGGTAAAGGCGTAGGGCTACGCTTGGGCGTTAAAACCACAGGCTGCTCAGGTATGGCTTATACCTTAGAATTCGTGGATGAAATGCAACCAGAAGATGTTGCGTTTGAGAGCCATGGCGTGAAGGTGATTATTGATCCAAAAAGCTTGGTTTACCTTGATGGCACCGAGCTAGACTTCACCAAAGAAGGCCTGAACGAAGGCTTTAAATTTAACAACCCTAACGTTAAAGATGAATGTGGTTGCGGTGAAAGCTTCACTGTTTAATTTTGATGCACATGCAGAGCACGCCAACTAATCATTTTGAACTATTCTCTATTGCAGAACAGTTTAATCTCGACGCCAGCACACTAGAAACCAATTATCGCAAAATTCAATCTGCGGCCCATCCGGATCGATTTATCACCGCACCGGCTGCAGAAAGACTGTCTGCCATGCACTTGGCTACCACAGCCAATGAAGCGTACACCGTATTAAAAAGCCCGGCCAAACGCGCCAAATACATGCTGGAACAACATGGCATTAACGCTATCGCTGACACTAATACCGCGATGCCTATGGATTTTTTAATGCAGCAAATGGAATGGCGTGAGCGCATTGAGGATGCAAAAGCAGCACGCGATATCGCTGAGCTAGATAGCATTGCAGACGAGTTAGCCACAGAAGCCAAAGCTTTGGTTGGCGACTTATGTGAGCTATTCGATATTAAACAAGACCTTACTGCGGCCACAGAAATTACACGCAAACTTATTTTTATCGATAAAGTACGTGCAGACATAGACCAAGTCATTGAACAGCTAGATTATTAAACAGCCAGACTATTAAACCACTAGATTACTAAACAATTAGCGTAGCAATTAACAGATAAGCAACTCGTAAACTTATGGCATTACTCCAAATTTCAGAACCAGGCATGAGCGCCGCACCGCATCAGCATAGACTTGCGGTAGGCATAGACCTAGGCACCACCAACTCATTGATCGCCACTGTACGCAGCGGCATGAGTACCGTATTGCAGGATGATTTTGGCCATGCGTTATTACCCTCAGTGGTACGCTACATGCCTAATGGTGACATTGTCGTTGGCCATGAAGCACAGGCACACCAAAGTGAAGACCCAGTGAACACCGTAATCTCAGTAAAACGTTTTATGGGTCGCAATTTGAACGATATCACCAATAAAGCACACATCCCGTATCGCTTTGTTGAAGGTTCCGATTCAGGCGCTACCCGCAGCTTACAGTTGCAAACCCGTGCCGGTCTTAAAACACCGGTAGAAATTTCGGCTGAAATTCTTAAAACCCTAAAAGCCCGCGCTGAGAAATCACTAGGCGGCGAACTGGTTGGCGCAGTGATTACCGTGCCGGCCTACTTTGATGACGCCCAGCGCCAAGCCACAAAAGATGCAGCACGCTTAGCCGGTTTGAATGTATTACGCCTACTTAACGAGCCTACCGCCGCTGCCGTGGCCTACGGTCTAGATAACGCAGCAGAAGGTACTTTTGTTATTTATGACTTAGGCGGTGGTACATTTGACGTATCTATTTTACGCCTATCTAAAGGCGTGTTTGAAGTACTTGCCACTAACGGTGATGCAGCCTTGGGCGGTGATGACTTTGACCACCGCATCTACTGCTGGGTGTTGGATCAAGTACGTGCAGCCAATGAAAACTTTGCACCACTGAGCGAAGAAGACACCAGACTACTGCTCACCAAAGCACGCCAAGCCAAAGAATGGCTTACGGACAACTTTGAGGCACAAATCGTCTGTAAATTAGGCAACGGCATTTTGGTAGATGTCACCTTAACTGCGACGCAGTTTGTGGAAGTCACCGAGCACCTAGTCAGCAAAACCTTATCTCCAACGCGTAAAGCCATGCGCGATGCCAAACTTAGCGTTGAAGATATTAACGGTGTGGTGCTGGTTGGTGGTGCCACCCGTATGCCGCACATCCGCCATGCGGTGCAAGAGTACTTTCAACAAGAGCCGCTCACCAACTTAGACCCGGACAAGGTAGTAGCACTCGGCGCCGCGATTCAAGCCAATATCCTAGCGGGCAATAAGAGTGATGACGACCTATTGTTACTGGATGTCACCCCGCTCTCACTAGGCTTGGAAACCATGGGTGGCTTGGTAGAGAAAGTCATCCACCGTAACAGCACCTTGCCTATCGCACGCGCTCAGGAGTTCACCACCTATAAAGATGGACAAACTGCCATGAGCGTACACGTGGTACAAGGCGAACGCGACTTGGTAAGCGACTGTCGCTCCCTTGCTCGCTTTGAGCTGCGTGGCATACCCCCAATGGCGGCAGGTGCTGCCAGAATCCGCGTAACATTTACGGTAGATGCTGATGGCCTACTCTCAGTATCAGCACGCGAGCAAAGCACCGGGGTGGAAGCGCATATCGAGGTTAAACCATCTTACGGGCTTTCTGAAGATGAAATCACCAACATGCTGAAGGCCTCTTTTAACAGTGCTGAAGCAGATAAAAAAGCTCGCATGCTGGCAGAAGCCAGGGTAGATGCCGGAGCCATTATCGGCTCTATCAGCGCAGCGTTAGCCGCAGATAGCAACCTGATTAGCGCGGAAGAAGTAGCCGCGATTGAAGCAGAGATTCAAAAACTGCAGCAACTGACTGCAGGTGAAGACGCTACTGCCATTCACCAGGCGGTAGATGCGCTCAATCACGCTACCGAGGCATTTGCTGCAGCACGTATGGATGCCAGTGTGAGCCGTGCATTAGCGGGTAAACATTTAGAAAACCTAGATATATAACTAAACAGGTATATAACTACAGATTTATAACTTTAAAAAAAAGTCGTACTAACGAGCCGTTCAACTCATATGCTGAATAAACGTAAGCTCATGAACTGAAAGCAGAAGTTAGCACTACAGTATGATTGAGAAACCAATATGCCACAAATTATTATCCTGCCACACGTAGAACTTTGCCCAGATGGCGCCGCCATTGAAGCACAAACAGGTGAGTCTATTTGCGATATCTTGTTAAATAACGATATTGATATTGACCATGCCTGCGACAAAGCCTGTGCATGTACCACATGCCATGTGATTGTGCGTGAAGGCTTTAAATCTCTAAACGAGTCTACCGAGCAAGAAGATGACTTGCTGGATAAAGCTTGGGGCTTAGAGCCAAACTCAAGACTGTCATGTCAGGCAGTGGTGGGTACGGAAGACTTGGTGGTGGAGATTCCAAAATACAGCATTAACATGGCAAAAGAAGGCCATCGCTAACAAAAACATGGGGCTAACATTAGGCAACAAATAGACGCCCCACCAACAAAAAAGCCACCTTTATCAGGTGGCTCTCTTACTGCGAACTTACAAATGGCAATTAGCCAACGTAAGTTTCTTCTAGGAAGTTCACTTTGCCTGTTGTCAGGTCATAAATAGAACCTACTATCGCAATTTGGCGTGCCTCAATCATATCGTTAACGATATCACTTTGGCGAATAATAGTATCAATCTGGTGCTTCACATTTAACACATTGATTTTCTCAACGAAGTCAGGGTTTTTAGAAGTTCTGTCTTCTTTATTTAACACTGTTTTTTCATGGCGAATAGATGGCTTGATAAAGTTAACAATTTCACCAATATGGCCGTCTTTAAAGTCATCACAAGCGGCTTTTACTGCACCACAGCTGCTATGCCCCATCACCACAATCAGCTTGCTGCCCAAATATTTAGAGCTAAACTCCAAGCTGCCAATGGCTTTATCAGAAGCAATATTACCGGCCAAACGCACGCTAAAAATATCGCCCAAAGCCTGATCAAACAACAGCTCAACTGGCGCACGTGAATCACTACAGCTCAGGAAAGACGCAAACGGATGCTGCTTGTCTTTAGTAATATTGAGCAGGCTTTGAAAGTCTTTATCGTGTGAATAGTTATTCATAAAACGAATATTACCTTCCACTAAAATATCTAAAGCCTCTTTCGGTGACATTTGATCGCGGTTAAGTAATGGATGTTTATACATGCTTATTTCCTATTTTGATAATAATGAGCAAACTTCTAATTCAGTTGATTAATATTTAGGTTGAATAAATTTAATCGTTTCCACTTCAATATTCTTTAATTTTGCATGAAGCGGGTAATCACGGATGTATTCTACAACATCATAGGCAATTGATTTGCAATTAGAACAATCGATAATCACCTTTGCATTAGCCGGAATCACTTCCAACACTTTCAAAATGCTCGCTTTATTAAAGAATGAAATCTCTTCGGCCAGCACGATATGATGCACCTCGCGGCCATCCTCGGTCGCTGTGGTTTCCTTCATATAGTGCGAGTTACGGTAGCTGTGATGCAAGGTATAAAACACACCCACCACCAAACCAATCGCAATACCTGTCAATAAGTCCGTCAACAGAATTGCCGCAACAGTTGCAACAAATGGTGCAAATTGCTCCCAGCCTAGTTTATACATGTGTGCAAACAATGAAGGCTTGGCTAATTTATAACCGACCATAATCAAGATAGCGGCCAAGCTGGCTAAAGGAATCATATTGAGCAGGCTGGCAATCGTCACTGCGCTCAATAACAGCCAAACACCATGCAAGATCGCTGACAGTTTAGTTTTAGCACCAAAAGTGATATTAGCTGAGCTACGTACAATCACCTGTGTAATCGGCAAACCACCGATAAGCCCTGACAGCACATTACCCACGCCTTGTGCTTTAAGCTCTTGATTGGTTGGTGTGATACGTTTTAGCGGGTCTAGCTTATCAGTTGCCTCTACGCATAATAGCGTTTCCAAGCTAGCCACAATCGCCATCACCACCGCCACTTTATAAACCTCAATATTAGTGATTTGTGAGAAGTCCGGCGTTGTAAACTGCCCGATAAACTCGCCTACACTATGGGCTACTGGCAGCTGCACGATCTGATTATCAGCTAA
Source organism: uncultured Methylotenera sp. (assembly GCF_946479685.1). The sequence goes on along the minus strand of NZ_CAMLGS010000014.1, from coordinate 9,103 downwards.
CGTGAAATTAAGAACGCCGTTTTGGAACAGCCAGTTCAATAAAATGCCAACCAGTACAACCACAATCGGCCCCTGCAGCAGCTCAAATGCGCGGTGCTTCTTTGTAAGTGTAGTATCCCATAGCACCAATATCAGCATAGACACCGCTGCGATTAAGAGCGCACCCGGTGTTAATAAAGACCAAGCGTCTGCCAAGGCAGAAAAGGTATTACTACCATCCGCCTGCACAAAAGATTCACTACCTTGGTAATCAAAATCATAGCCGAGCGCATGCGGGATTTGCTTCAGTACAATCAACAAACCGATACCAGTTAACATCCCCTTAATAACGGAAGATGGTACAAAGTAAGCGATAAAGCCAGCCCTAAAATAGCCTAGTAAGAACTGCATCACCCCAGCCATTACTACCGCCATTAAAAATGTCTGGTATGAACCTAACGTGCCAATTGCAGTGAGTACAATCACCGCCAAACCAGCGGCAGGACCGCTAACCCCGAGCTGAGAACCGCTAAACATCCCTACCACAATGCCGCCAACGATACCGGCAATTACGCCAGAAAATAATGGCGCACCAGAAGCCAGCGCAATACCTAAACACAACGGCAATGCGACAAAAAACACCACAATGCTTGCAGGTAAATCATTTTTTATTTCACTGAACCAACTACTTATTTTCATGATGACTATCTCTACAAAATATTCCTGAGCCAAGGGAGTAAGGATGCCGTTGGCCGGCAACGGCGATCCTTAAGTCACCTATCGTGTCTTAGGTATCTATCTGGGGTACCTATCTGGGTTATCTATCTGCTTTTAGTTTCCATGTAAGGTCTGCTACCAAGAAACTTCGTTTTGAGTACGTCATGCTGATTCGACTTATCTTGTTCTACCGCCTCTGCGGCACGCTCTTTGACAAGCTCTGCTTTTTCTTTCTCTGTGTCCTCTGTTTCACCGGCCGTTGCGCTTAACGTAAACATCAAACCCATTAACCATGACCCAAGCAACCATGCTGACAATACTTTCATTTCATTCTCCTAATCCGTATTACTGTGCTCTGTATTTAGTATCGAGCACTTACCTGTGCTAATTCATTAGCAACGAGGCCATTGTATAGAGAGAGATTGCAACAAAAGTCTACCAATATAGGTATATCAGTATATACTGAACGGCATATATCACTCCCAGATACCGACACAATGGAAAGCGCTAGAGAGTTTCGGCTCAACAATCGAGAATCGCAGGCAAAAGAAGCCCAAGTCAGGCTATTTAATAGCTTAGGCACTGCTCTGTTTGAAAATGGCTGGAATAACGACTCGCCACAATATTTTTTAGATTTAATGACGGGATACATTGCAGCGGAACATGGCATTATCGCCACCGAATCCGCTGGCACACTCAATATTGTAGCCACTAAAGGGCAAACCCTACCGCAAGGTACCCGTGTACCGATGTTAGGTATTTTTGCCACGTTATTAAAACACCCGGTAAAATTTAAAGCGCACCAGTATCAAGGCAGTATATTCTGGACCTACACACTTAGTGATACTGACCAGGAGTACCTGATTCCGATTGCTATCGGCCAGCAGTCTGTCGGTCTTATTGCACTATCAGGGCAAAACCTGCAGCTCTCCCCGCATGAACTTATCACGTTGCACTCAGTCAGTGGCATGCTAGGTGTAGCGCTAAAGCAGTCATCCATTGCAAATATCGAGGACAAAGACCTCACCGTTATCGAACTGCTGACCCCCAGAGAACGCGAAGTATTCGCCTTGCTGCCGTCTGGCTTAAGTAATCGAGAGTTAGCTACAAAACTGGGCATCTCCGCAGGGACTGTTAAAATTCATGTAGAACGGGTGTTAAGTAAACTCAACGTACGCGATAGAACCCAAGCCGCAGTAAAGGCTTACGAACTCGGCTATCGAGCCTGATTACCAATCATATGCAAATAAAACTAAACGCACTTATACAGCAGTTACGTGCCCCATCATCCATCTGGCAAGACCTGCCATTACGGATTAAAGGCCCGATTGTGATTGCATTGCCACTCACTATTTTGCTGCTATCGCTGCTCTCGCTTTATTTGCACGAGAAACAGGCAGCTATACTCGAAAACAAGCTCAGAGTCGCCTTACAAAACCAGCGTGACATTCAAGCAGTACATACGCAGCTGGTGGAGGCATCAACCGGTGTACGCGACTATTTACTAACCGGGGATAAATCATTTCTCACCATTTATTTTCAAGCCAATAAAAACCTCGCCTCCACCATGAGCAAGCTGGAGGCTGAACTAGAGGACGATGAGCAAATTATCAAGCTCAGCCATATCAAGCCGCTAGTTAATCAAAACTTGGCAGATTTGGCTGAGTTAGCTAATAGCAATCTAGAAATTGATAATACAGCGCTAATCAAACAATTTAGCGTGCAGGGTAAAACTTTAAACATCCTACGCACACTGATAGAAGAAATGAGCGTGCGCGAAGCTAAACTGGTCGCAGACGACCAAAAGCAAGTGAACTATGAGCGCCAGCGCAATATTAACCTCACTATTCTTTCCGCATTAGCAGGTATTTTAGGCACTCTCGCCAGCGCCTGGGTATTCTCCAGAACCATCGTTAAGCGTGTGCAACTCATTCGAGACAGTGCCGCGCACTTGGCCAGAGGCGAGGCGCTCGCACTGCCCTCTATCAGCCAGGATGAACTTGGCCAATTAGCACATGAGCTAGATCAGGCCGCACAGCTACTCACCAACAGCATGTATGAGGCAAATCAGGCAAAGCTGCAGGCACAAGAAGCCAATGCCGAAAAAAGCATTTTTCTTTCAAGAACTAGTCATGAGCTAAGAACCCCGCTCAATGCCATTTTAGGTTTTGCACACCTGCTGGAGACAGACCTCACCGACCTGAGGCAGAAAGAAAGTCTGTCTATGATTTCAGCCGCAGGCAAGCACCTGCTGAAGCTGATAGATCAGGTGTTGGATATCGCCAGGATTGAATCCGGGGATATGCCTATTGATATTCAAGCGTGCGACATCTCGGCACTTTTGGATGAAGCTACGCATTTTATGCATCCACTTGCCAAAGCGCGACACATCCAGATTAAAACCTACTACCCGCCTGACCTTATCATTGCTACAGATAGGCAAAGACTACTGCAAATTGTACTTAACTTAATTTCTAACGCACTCAAATATGGTCCAGCCCACGCCAGAGTATATGTACAGGCATACCAGAAAGACGATAAAGTCATCATCGAGGTAGCCGATGAAGGCAATGGCATCCCCAAATCCATGCATCACCGCGTATTTACCCCGTTTGAACGCCTAGGTGCAGAAAATACTAAAGTCGAAGGCGTAGGTTTGGGGTTAGCGCTGAGCAACCAGATGATGGCTGCACTAGGCGGTGAAATCAACATCGCAACAGATAAAAGCCTATTCCAGCTCACCTTGCCTTACCAGCAGCTTGCCGAAGCGCCTCAGCCTGCCGTTAGCACTCCGTCAGCTTTAAATAACATCTCCTTGCTGCATCAGGCTAAAATATTGTATGTAGAAGACAACCCAAGCAACCGCGCGCTGATCGAGGCAATTATTGCCAGAAATGCCAACTTTCACTTGTATGCAGTTAGCACCATACAAGAGGCGAAAAGTTTCTTGGTAAAATCCACGCCAGATATTGCGCTAATTGATTTGAACCTACCGGATGGCTCTGGCGTCAACTTAGTTGAGCACATTCAAAATAACGCCAAACACGCACATATCCCTATTTTGATTCTATCGGCAGATGCAACGCCCGCAAGCATAGGACTGCTCAAGCGTATGGGAATATATGAGTACTTTACTAAACCTTTAGATATTGCAGCCTTTAACCAAACGCTCAATAAACTACTCAATTCGATTGAAAAAAATGAACGAAAAGCTAATTCTTAACGCAAAGATTCTCATTGTTGATGACTCTGATGCTAACTTACGCCTACTTGAAGAACTACTGGCAAGAGAAGGGTTTAGCCAAGTGCTCAGTACTACAGACCCAACTCGAGCTATGGATCTATTTAACGCCCTGCAGCCCGACATCATCCTGCTCGACCTGATGATGCCAGAGTTAGATGGTTACGCCGTACTGGAACAGTTATCCAAGCGCATCACGTCAGATGAATACCTCCCTGTGCTGGTACTCACTGCAGACAGCACGATTACCGCCAGAAGAAAAGCATTGTCGCTAGGTGCTAAAGACTTCCTCACCAAGCCATTTGACTCAATTGAGGCGATGCTAAGAGTGTGGAACCTACTCGAAACACGCATGCTGTTTCGCGCGCTAAAAGAACACAATCCGCAATTTGCAATGCCCAACCATTTTATGAAAGAGTAAAAGCAAAAGCCCATAAAAAAACCCGCTTGCGCGGGTTTTTTTATGCATATGCAGCAAGGACTAACTAGAAGTTAAATTGTGCACGTGCAGTAATTGCTTTCTCGTTATCTTTCAACTTACCCTCAACCGAGATTGGTGTGTCAAAATTGGTTTGAATAAAGTTAAGCATAAAACGTGTATTTGGGTTAGGCACAAAATTCAAACCAACCGTCCATGACTCTGCTTCAAATGTGCTCGCATTTAAGCTTTTGTTTACCCTAGTCACACCATTCTGAACTTGAGTCCCTGTCCCATTATAAGCGAACTGTGAGGTATTAAAATCGCTTGCATCTAAATGAGCATAACGTAAGCCTAATTGCCAAGTACCGCCACCTTTACCCAAATCAAAGTTGTTAGTTGGTTTAACACCTTTAAAAACACCATCTTTGTAAAAGTCAGCAAACTTCTCGCCAGTTATGTTCCATAACGTCGATACATACCATGCATCAATATTGTTATTAAAATCAGCTGTCGGGCTTAAATCCCCTTTGAAACTATTACGCATCCACTCGCTTACGACCTTAACAGGGCCTAATGCAACAGCTCCCTCAAGTGCAAAACGCTGACGCTCAATTGCGTTGCTAGTATTAGCAACAGAGCCTACATTTGGTAAGGTTAAATAGTTGATACCACGGGCTTCAGTTCTAAACTGGTTCGAACCCGCTACCCACCATGTAGAAGCGCTACTTGAGGCTGAGTTTGCCTTTGAAAATTCGGTATCAGCGTACCCAACACCTAAATGGTATACAGCATCTTTATTACCCATCAGTTCAGCAAAGTTTACCGTTGCATTTAACTGAACTTCAGGTTTACTCACACGGCTATCAACATCATTACTATTTTTGTTACCTTCACCGTTAATTACAGACACAGCGTAAGTCAAGCCGTCTTTTGGAATACCCCAAACCATAAGACCGCGGTCTTCATAACTACCTAAACTATCATGTAAGCTACGCTCTAAAAAGTCCAAAGTATTAGAGCTCATTTTGCGCTCCATACTAATTGGCGCTTTGAATTGACCTACAGTCACTTGTAATGGACGCCAATAGTTTACATTCACCCATGCTTGGTCAAGCGTTGCACCAGTATTACCAGCTGTTTGACCAGCAAAGTCACCTGATAACTGGAATGTGTAGTGATCCATAATCTGACCGCTTAAAACTAAACGGGCGCGGCGAATATCAAATGTATCAGATTCATTTGCAGAGCTATTAGTTGCCAGCTTATCATTGCCACTGTGATCAAAATTACGGTAATCAGCGTGAATGCGGCCACCCAAAGCAACGCTTACTGATTTGTCTTCGTTTTCAAAACGTAGGCCATCTTTATTCACTACGTTAATTTGTTTTTTAGCTTTAGCCTCAGCTGCCTCGCGCTCGCCAGTGCGGCCTTTAGTCAGCAACGCGCCTTCTTCTTCTGTTAACACGCCTTTTGCAACCAACGCATTCACAATATCCATAGTAGAATCTGCAGATGCCTGTTGCGCAACACCGAACATTAATGCACCTGTGATACTCGCAGCTACCAAGCTGCGTAATTTGTAGTTCATTTACATTCCCTCTATTAATTTAATAATTATTTACTGCGTTTTTCGACAGAGGGGATTTTGCGGTAGTCGTATTACAGTTTCATGACAGTTCAATCTTTATGAAAATTATTTTTCCTTTATGTTTATTCTGTTGCATTTCTGCAACAAAATAAAAAAGCCGTCGCTAGGACGGCTTTTTTATTAACAGACAATACTAATTAAACTAAGCCTCTGGGCGCATATGCGGGAACAGAATCACATCGCGGATGCTTGGGCTATCAGTGATCATCATCACCAAACGGTCAATACCAATACCACAGCCACCGGTCGGAGGCATACCATACTCTAGCGCACGAATAAAGTCAGCATCGTAGTACATCGCCTCAGCATCACCTGCTTCTTTTGCCTTCATTTGCGCATGGAAACGTGCAGCTTGGTCTTCAGCATCGTTCAACTCGCTAAAGCCGTTGGCAATCTCACGTCCAGTCACAAACAACTCAAAACGCTCGGTAATTTCCGGGTTTTTATCTGATGCACGCGCTAAAGGTGAAACTTCTACTGGGTAATCGATAATGTAGGTCGGCTCCCACAATTGGCTTTCTGCAGTTTCTTCAAACAACGCCAATTGCAATGCGCCTAAGCCAGCATGGTCAAATGGCTTGGTGCCAAATTTCAGGATCTCTGCACGCAAGAAGTCTGCATCGTTCAATTGCTCAAGCGTATATTGCGGTGCATATTTTTGAATTGCGCCCACAATGGTCAAGCGTTGGAATGGCTTGCTTAAATCCAGTTCACGACCCTGATATTGCAATACAGCTGAGCCTGTCGCCGCAATCGCAGCTGCACGGATGCAGCGCTCGGTGAAGTCCATCAGCCATAGGTAGTCGGTATATGCCGCATAAAACTCCATCATGGTAAATTCTGGGTTATGGCGCACGCTTAAACCCTCATTACGGAAATTACGGTTCACTTCAAACACACGCTCAAAACCACCTACTACCAAGCGCTTCAAATACAACTCAGGCGCAATACGCATATACATTTGCATGTCTAGCGCATTGTGGTGCGTAATAAACGGCTTAGCTGATGCACCACCTGGAATAGGGTGCAGCATTGGCGTTTCTACTTCCAAGAATTGGTTTTCCAGCATAAAGCTACGAATCGCAGACACCACTTTACTACGTGCAATAAAGGTGGCGCGAGTTTCTTCTGACACGATCAAATCAACATAACGCTGACGGTATTTCACTTCTTGGTCTTGCAAGCCGTGGAACTTCTCTGGCAGCGGACGTAGTGATTTAGTCAGCAAGCGCAACTCAGACACTTTCACTGAAAGCTCACCGGTTTTGGTTTTAAACAACACGCCTTTAGCCGCAACGATGTCGCCTAAATCCCAATGTTTAAATGCCTCGTAAATAGCCTCGCTATTTTCATCGGTGAAGTTATCTTTAGAAATAAACAACTGGATACGGCCTGTGCTATCTTGCACGGTGGCAAAGCTAGCTTTACCCATCACACGTTTTAACATCATGCGCCCAGCAATACTTACTTGCACAGCACGTGGTTGCAGTATTTCATTATCAAACCCGCCAAACTCAGCATGCAGCGCTGCCGCGTGATGGTCTGGTTTAAAGTCATTAGGGAAAGCAGCTCCGCCAGCTTGCTTGGCGTTTTCGCGAATTGCATTTAACTTCTCGCGGCGCTCAGCAATCACATGGTTTTCATCCACTGCAATTACTTCATTATTTTGTTCATTATTTTGCACGTTACTCACACTACACTCCCTGCTTCAAACTTTCGGTAATAAATGGGTCAAGGTCGCCATCCAGCACGCCTTGCGTATTGCCAATTTCCACGCCAGTACGTAAATCTTTAATACGTGACTGGTCTAGCACATAAGACCTGATCTGATGCCCCCAGCCGATATCGGTTTTGGCATCTTCAAGCGCTTGCTTTTCCTGATTGCGCTTATTCAGCTCTAAATTATAAAGCGCACCTTTCAGCATATTCATCGCCTCTTCTCGGTTGCGATGTTGCGAACGGTCGTTCTGGCACTGCACCACAGTATTGGTCGGAATATGCGTAATACGCACCGCAGAATCGGTCTTGTTAATATGCTGGCCGCCCGCACCGCTGGCACGATAGGTATCAATACGCAAATCCGCCGGGTTGATGTCAATTTCAATCGAGTCATCCACCTCAGGGAATATCTGCACACTGGCAAAACTGGTATGGCGTTTGGCATTAGAGTCAAACGGTGACTTGCGCACTAAACGATGCACACCGTTCTCTGTACGCAAAGTACCATAGGCATAATCACCAGATACTTTAATAGATGCACCTTTAATACCGGCCACATCGCCTTCAGACTCTTCCAGAACTTCGACTTTAAAGCCTTTGCGTTCGCAGTAACGTAAGTACATACGTAGCAGCATATTGGCCCAGTCTTGCGCCTCGGTACCACCACTGCCAGATTGAAACTCGATAAAGCAGTTAGCAGAGTCTAACTCTCCGGAGAACATACGCCTGAACTCCATCTCGGCGATTTCTTTCTCTAGCGCTAAAGAATCCTGCTCCACACTAACTAAGGTGTCATCATCATTCTCTTCACGCGCCATTTCAAACAACTCTTGCGCGTCTTTTAGGCCGCCTTGCACATGAATAAGCGTGTTGACTACAAGTTCAAGCGTACGCTTTTCTTTACCTAAGGCTTGGCTCTTTGCGTTGTCGTCCCAAATCTTAGGGTCTTCCAACAAGCCATTAACTTCCTCTAACCGTTGGCTCTTAGACTCAAAGTCAAAGATACCCCCGAAGGGCATGGTTACGCTCGCTTAAATCGCCTAAGCGATTAGCAATAATATTGAGTTGTTCTGCTTCCATAATGCTTATGTGTTGCTAAAAAACGACATTATACAGCAAAGGCTTACCACACCATATTGCAGGATTGAAGTCGTAGCAACTGCACCACTTGCCCAGCTTTTAAGGCACACACACTTATATAATGCTGTGCCAAACAATCTAATCACGTACGCCCGCTAACTAGGCTGATTGAAAAAAGTTCCATTAAATACATATAAATACTCGCAGATTTCGGCCTAGACGGTTAAAATTGCGCTATTCAAGAATTTTTAATCTAAAAGTAACAAAACGGTAATAAATAAGGGAGTTAAAAAACTAT
>NZ_CAMLGS010000013.1 GCF_946479685.1 uncultured Methylotenera sp. | reverse complement strand
CTTCAGGCGAAGGCGTTGAGCGTACATTCCAAACTTACTCACCATTGATCGCTTCTATCGAATTGAAACGTCGCGGTGATGTACGTCGTGCAAAACTGTACTACCTACGTGAGCGTTCAGGTAAGTCAGCACGTATTAAAGAGAAGTTAGTAGCACGTGAAAAAGAAGTAATGACGCCAGTAGAAAAAGCGTAATTCTTGTTTTAGCGTAATACACTTAAAACCCCAATTGATGAAAATCATTGGGGTTTTTTGTTATGGGTATATTCTGATTTTGTTTAATTTCCGGCAGTCATTTTTAGGGAAGTATGCACATCATTCATCCTCAGTGGTGGTAATAATGCAGGTCTTGCCTTTGTTTAGGCACGCTTTGGTTTTCTTTGGGCTTTGGTTTAATATGGCACGATGAACACTACCCTTTCCCAAGCTGTATGTGATGAGGCTTTTATTAGCGCACCTTTTGGTGGAGTGCGCATTGCTATCCATAATAATCAGTTGCTGATAGAGCTAATAGCGCTGCCAGCCAGTGTGCAGGTCTTGCCTGCACATCATGATGTCGCGCTGGAGGCTGCCACCTCACATCCATTGGTGAGCCTTGCCGCTAAGCAGGTGATGCAATATTTACAGCAAGCTACTACAGAATTCAGCGTGCCTGTGCAGCAGGTGGGTACCGCTTTTCAGCATAAAGTGTGGCAGGCAATTGCCGCTATTCCTCGTGGGCAGACGCGTACCTATAGCGAGCTTGCGCAGCAGATAGGTTCAGGTCCGCGCGCGGTTGCCAACGCTTGTGGTGCCAATCGTTTGCCATTGGTGATTCCATGTCATCGTGTTGTGGCCAAAAATGGCTTAGGTGGCTTTATGCAGGGTACGCACAATGGCTGGCTTATCAAACAGTGGCTGTTGCAGCATGAGACTGCAAGTGCAGAAGGGGGTGTGCGTGAGTGAGCGTACACTTGCGCCGCAAGAGCAGGCGGTGATAGATGTCTTTCTTGATGCCATCTGGCTGGAGGATGGTTTATCTAAAAACACATTAGAGAGTTACCGGCTGGATTTAACCGCATTTGCGATTTGGGCATCCACACAGGATAAACAGCTGCTCACCATAGACAAAGCAGATGTGCAGCAGTATTTGGCCGTTAAATTTCCACTTAGTAAGCCGCGCAGTATCGGCCGTTTAATCGCAACCCTAAGGCGTTTTTATCGTTATAGTCTGCGCGAAAATCAAATTGCAATAGACCCTACCTTGCAGATTGAATCACCCAAATTGCCGCGCAGTTTGCCTAAAAGCCTGAATGAGGAAGAGGTAGAGGCACTGCTCAATGCACCTAACGTTGAGGATGTATTGGGTTTGCGTGATAAAGCGATGCTGGAGTTGCTGTATGCCAGTGGCTTGCGCGTGTCAGAGTTAGTCTCGATTAAAACCAGCGAAATCAGCATGAGCGATAGCGTAGTACGTGTTACAGGTAAAGGTAGTAAAACACGTTTGGTGCCGATGGGCGAAAATGCGGTAGAGTGGATTGCGCGTTACTTAAAAGAAGCGCGGTCGCAGATTCTACAAAACCGCTTGAGTGATGCATTGTTTGTGACAAACCGTGGCGATGCCATGACGCGTCAAACTTTCTGGTACATGATTAAGCGTTATGCCTTGCTGGCTGGTATCACCAAGCATATGTCGCCGCACGTGCTGCGCCATGCATTTGCCACGCATTTGCTTAACCACGGAGCGGATTTAAGAGTGGTGCAGATGCTGCTAGGGCATTCAGATATTTCCACCACGCAGATCTATACTTATGTGGCAAGGGAGCGCTTGAAGCAGTTGCATGCGGCACATCATCCGCGCGGCTAATTTCTTCTGAATCAAATCGAAGTTGCGAATCTAATCCGGTAATTAATTAGATTTTCTTTCAATAATCACGCCCAGCGCCTTCAACCCCGGTAATATCGTGGGTTTAGCCACTTTGATTTTCACGTTTAGTGCGTTAAATTCTTTCAATATCAATTGGCATAAGTGTTCTGCTAGTTTCTCTACCAGCTGGAAGCTATTTTCTTGCAGTGTTTCTCGCACGCGGTTAACTACTGCGCCGTAGTCGATGGTGTCGTTGACATCGTCGCTTTGGCAGGCGTGGCTGAGGTCGTAGCCGATTTCTATATCTAAAATAATCGTCTGTGGAGTCATGCGCTCCCACTCGGGTACGCCTAGTTTGGTTTGTACTTTAACTTCGCTTAAAAAAATGGTGTCCATAAAGCCTTATTTGTGTGTCGTCGTTCCCGCCAAGGCGGTAATCCAGTAATATCTTGAATATTAAACCACAATTTATTGTGGTGTTGCGCTAATAAGAAATGGATTCCCGTCTAGATAGGGATGACAATGGAGAGAGTGTTTAAATGAATGAGTTAGGTTTTATTCCTGTTACCCTGGTGCCTGCTGTGTGGATAGTTGCGGCTTATCTGCTGGGGTCTATCGCTTTTGGTATTTTAGTGAGTAAGTTGTTTGGTTTGCCTGATCCGCGCACCGTGGGTAGCGGCAATATCGGGGCAACCAATGTTGCACGCAGCGGCAAAAAATCAGCCGCGATTCTTACCTTGTTAGGCGATGTGTTTAAGGGCTGGTTTCCGGTGTGGCTGGCTTTGCAGTCTGGCATGACAATGTGGGTGGTCAGTGCGGTAGGTTTGGCCGTATTCTTTGGTCACTTGTATCCAATTTACTATGGCTTTAAAGGCGGTAAAGGTGTGGCGACTGCGCTGGGCGTTATGCTGGCGATTGATCCCGTGCTAGCCCTGGCAGCTGTGCTGACTTGGATTGTGGTATTTGCCGTAACACGTTACTCATCGCTGGCTGCCTTGGTGGCAGCTGTGTTGGCGCCGCTCTACGCGTGGTTCTTGCTGGCCAATGCAGATAATACGATTGGTATTTCAGATTATGTGCAAACGGTGTTGGTGATGTCAGTCTTTTTGATCTGGCGCCATAGAAGTAATATCAAAAAATTATTGAACGGCACTGAAGCTGGTTTCGGTAAAAAGAAATAAGCCTGATATAGCCGCCCTCCCTGCTTTCAGTGAGGGCGAGTAGCGGTTTAAGGTGCTTGTAACTCGCTTAAATTCCAGCGAGGCTTTACGCTAAAGCTGTAATTGGCATCCGCATTATTTTGCATGGCTTTTAGGCGCATCGCGCCGGCAAATGCAATCATGGCGCCATTGTCAGTGCAGAACTCCAGGCGTGGGTAGCTGACTTTACATAGCTTGCGTTTGGTAGCGGCATTGAGCTTCTCGCGCAGTTTCGCGTTAGCACCCACCCCACCAGATACAATCAGGTTGTCTAATCGCGTTTCACGCAGTGCGCTCATGCATTTGGTGGTGAGCACTTCGGTTACTGACTCTTGAAACTCATATGCAATATCGGCCTTGGTTTCTGCATCCAGTGGTTGATGTTGGTTCACCAATGTTAAGACCGAGGTTTTAAGCCCGCTAAAGCTAAAGTTTAGGTCGCCGCTATTGAGCAGCGGGCGCGGTAACTTAAAGCGTGCTTTGCCTGTCTTGGCTAAGTTGGATAGCGCAGGGCCACCTGGGTAGCCCAAGCCTAATAATTTAGCGGTTTTATCAAACGCCTCACCAGCGGCATCGTCCAGCGTGTCACCCAGTAGTTCATATTGGCCTATGCCGTCCACCCGCATCAGCTGGCTATGTCCGCCAGAAACCAATAAAGCCACAAACGGGAAAGTTGGCGGGTTGTCTTCTAGTAGCGGCGCTAATAAGTGCCCTTCAAGGTGATGCACGTTGATAGTGGGGATTTGCAAGCTAAATGCCAGTGACTCAGCAAAGCTGGTGCCTACTAGTAGTGCGCCCGAAAGGCCGGGGCCTTGCGTGTAGGCAACAGCGTCAATGTCCTGTAATGTTTTATTGGCATTTTTAAGCGCCAGTTCAGTCAGTGGTAGTACACGGCGAATATGGTCGCGCGATGCCAGCTCTGGCACTACGCCGCCGTATTCGGCATGCATTTCTACTTGTGAGTGTAGGGTGTGTGATAATAAGCCGTGCTCAGTGTCATATAAGGCGATGCCGGTTTCGTCACAGGAGGATTCAACGCCTAAAACTAACATTTGTTTTGTTCCATTTTTATCTTAAAGTGCATTTTTATAGTACAAAACTATAAAAGTAATTGAATAAAAGTAATTATACGATTAAAATGGTGGACTTTTCTCAAGTTTATGAGCCTTTGTTTGGCGGACTTGAGCATCACCTAATTAAATTGTTGCAGATAAGAGAGAATAAATGTCTAGTGTACGCGTAAAAGAAAATGAGCCGTTTGACGTTGCTCTACGTCGCTTTAAGCGCCTAATTGAAAAAACTGGTTTGTTGAATGATCTTCGCGCTCGCGAATTTTACGAAAAACCAACATGGGAACGTAAACGTAAAGCTGCTGCTGCTGTTAAGCGTCAATATCGTCGCTTGATGAAGCAAACATTACCAGCAAAATTATACTAATAGCCTTTAAGTAGAGTTATTAGCATGTCGTTAAAAGCTCAGATATCTGAGGACATGAAAACCGCAATGCGCGCTAAAGATAGCGCGCGTTTGGGCACCATACGTTTGTTGCAGGCTGCTATCAAGCAGCGTGAGGTAGATGAGCGTATTGAATTGGATGATAGCAATGTGATTGCTGTGATCGAAAAAATGCTCAAACAACGTCGGGATTCTATTGCTGCGTATGAGTCAGCGAATCGTCATGATTTAGCTGATGTAGAAAAGTTCGAAGTTACCGTGTTGCAAACCTATTTGCCACAACAGCTGACTGAAGATGAGATTAAAGCCATCTTGGAAAAAGTTGTGGTTGAGTCAGGTGCTGCTGGTATTAAAGACATGGGCAAGGTAATGGCTGAAATCAAGCCGTTAGTCGCTGGCCGTGCTGATATGGGTAAAATCTCCGGATTGATTAAAGCCCGCCTGGGTTAATACTTAGCTTAGGTTATCCCTAGCAGTAGATGCAAGTAAGCAAGAAGGAGCGTTAAGCTCCTTTTTTGTTTTTTTGCGCTAGAATTGCTAGCAAATTCTATTCACCTAGTTTTTAATTATGTGGTTATTTTAGCTAAAGCAGACACTTTGATACCTGAGAGTTTTATTCAAGAGTTGCTAAATCGCGTTGATATTGTCGATGTGATTGATAAAAGCGTACCGCTTAAAAAAGCAGGTGCCAATTACTCTGCCTGCTGTCCTTTTCATAATGAAAAATCCCCCAGCTTTACCGTAAGTCCCACTAAGCAGTTTTATCATTGTTTCGGCTGTGGTGCGCATGGCACTTCCATTGGCTTTGTGATGGAGTATCAAGGCCTTAGTTTTGTGGATGCTATCCATGATTTAGCTAAAATGGTGGGTATGACTGTGCCGCAAGAGGTGCGTGATAGCGACAAACCTGCGCCTAAAGTAGTGGTCGGTTTGCAGGAGGCGTTACAACAGGCTGCCAATTTTTATAAAGCTGAACTAAAAAAATCACCACGTGCGATTGAGTATCTGAAAGCGCGTGGTCTGAGTGGTCAAGTGGCGGCTAAGTTTCAGATTGGCTATGCGCCAGCTGGCTGGCAGAATTTACAAAACGTATTTCCACAGTATGAAAATGAAGCATTAGCCGTAGCGGGTTTGGTGGTGGAAAATGAGCAAGGTCGACGTTATGACCGCTTCCGTGACCGTATCATGTTCCCGATTCACGATCAAAAAGGGCAGGTAATCGGCTTTGGTGGTCGCGTCATTAACCCGGAAGATACGCCTAAGTATTACAACTCGCCAGAAACGCCGCTGTTTCAAAAAGGCCATGAGTTGTATGGCTTGTTTTTGGCGCGCCGAGCCATCCGTGACGCGGGTCGCGCCTTGGTGGTTGAAGGTTATATGGATGTGGTGGCGTTGGCGCAATATGGTATTGAATATGCGGTGGCAGCGCTTGGCACAGCCACTACGCCTTACCATATTACCAAGCTGACACGTCAGGCCGATGAAATCGTATTTTGCTTTGATGGTGACAATGCCGGACGCACCGCGGCATGGCGGGCGGCGATGAATGCATTGCCGGCGTTGACCGATGGCTTGAAGCTGTCATTCCTGTTTTTGCCTAAAGAGCATGACCCGGACTCTTACGTGCGTGAGTTTGGAAAAGAAAAGTTTGAGGCTGAAATTAAATCAGCAATGCCGTTGTCTCAGTACATACTGCAGCACCTGAGCGAGGATAACGCTTTGCAAAGTCAGGAAGACCGCGTACGCTTTCTGAATGAGGCGGAGCCTATTATGCAGCAAATCAATGCGCCGCGTAGCGCCATGTATCTGCGTAAAAAAGTGGCTGAACTAGCGCAACTGTCTGCAGATGAGATGCAGGCGTTATTGAAGCTACCTAACCTGAATAAAGCGCCGGTGAAGGCTAAGCCAAAGTTGACGCGTACCACGATGTCGCTGCAAAAACGTTTTGGCTTGATGTTGCTGATGCATCCTGAGTTAGCGCAACAAGATGATTTAAGTTTGTTGGATGAGCGAGATGATGCCGATGCTTTGTTGCGGCAGGTGATTGAAATTTGTTTACTGTATCCCCATTCTAAACCTGCGGTGTTATTACGCGAATTAGAGCGAAAAATTGATGTCAGTGTGTTGCAAGAGTTGCAGCGCGAACTAACGTTGCTAGATGAAACCCTAGACCAGGCGCAAGAGCTGGCGGGTGCTAGGCAGCAGCTATTGGCGGCGCATACGCAGCGGCAAGGCGCTTCATTGTTGGCACGAATTAGTGAAAAACCCTTGAGTGCTTTAACTGCGGATGAAATCGCATTATTGAAATCTGTAGGCAATAAACCCCAGCCAAAATAAGGCTATATTCTGTTATAATACGCGGTTACGTAATCTTATTCGCCATGTATGCTGTGCGTGCATGGTAGAACTAAAATTTTAGAGGTAAGACATGGCAAGACCAAAGAAAAGTGATCAACAAGCTGAAAAAAATGCAGAAGACTACGTTCGTCCAGAACAGCTGCAAGAGGTCAGCGCTGAAGAGCGCCGTATTCGTCTTAAAAGCTTAATCGTATTAGGTAAGGAGCGCGGCTACCTAACCTATGCCGAGATTAACGATCACTTGCCAGATGATGTTCAAGGCTCTGAACAGATCGACGGCATCATCGGTATGATTAACGACATGGGTATTCAGGTGTATGAAGAGACACCGGATGCCGAAGCGTTGTTAATGTCTGATGCACCTCCAGCGGTAACTGATGATGATGCGGTGGAAGAGGCTGAGCAAGCACTTGCTACAGTAGACTCTGAGTTTGGCCGTACTACCGACCCTGTGCGTATGTATATGCGTGAGATGGGTACAGTTGACTTGCTTACTCGCGAGAGTGAAATTGAGATTGCACGCCGTATTGAAGATGGCTTGAAGCATATGGTGCAAGCGATTGCCGCTTGTCCAACTACGATTGCCGCCTTGCTGGAAATGGTAGACAAAGTTGAGCGCGATGAGCTGAGCGTAGATGACTTGGTGGATGGCTTGATTGACTCTGACATCGGTTTAGATGATGCCATGACAGAAGACACGCAAGACGACGAAGAGCCTGAAGTTGACGATGACGACGAAGATGGCGATGAAGATGGTGCTAAAGCCGCAGCTATTTCTGCAGAGGCTTTAGCTAAGCTGAAAGAAGAGTTGCTCAAACGCTTTGAAGTTGTGCGTGCGGCACACCAGAAAATGACAGTGATTTTGCCGGTTAAAGGTTCACAAGACCCTGAATACTTGGCATTGTTATCTGAGATTCTGGTGGAGTTAACTGCCTTCCGCTTCTCACCAAAACAAGTAGAAACACTATGTGACCAAGTGCGCGGTTTGGTGGAAACGGTGCGCGGCCATGAGCGTAAAGTGTTGGACTTCTGCGTAGAAAAAGCAGGCATGCCACGTCCATACTTCATTAAATCATTCCCAGGCAACGAAAGTAATCTGGCTTGGTTGGAAGATGAGCTTAAACTCGACAATCCGTACAATGAAAAATTGGCGCGTTTTAATCACTCAATTTTAGACCAGCAACAACGTATTATTGATTTGGAAACCAAAGTGGGTATTTCAGCCAAAGAGCTGAAAGAAATCAATAAACAGATGACCACAGGCGAGGCGCGTGCGCGTCGTGCTAAGCGCGAAATGATTGAAGCCAACTTGCGTTTGGTGATTTCTATTGCGAAGAAATACACAAACCGTGGCTTGCAGTTCCTGGACTTGATCCAAGAAGGTAATATCGGCTTGATGAAAGCGGTGGACAAGTTTGAATACCGTCGTGGTTTCAAATTCTCAACCTATGCTACATGGTGGATTCGTCAAGCGATTACCCGTTCTATCGCTGACCAGGCACGTACCATCCGTATCCCTGTGCATATGATTGAAACGATTAACAAAATGAATCGTATCAGCCGCCAGATCCTGCAAGAAACCGGTATCGAGCCAGACCCAGCATTGTTGGCCGAGAAAATGGAAATGCCTGAAGACAAGATTCGCAAGATCTTGAAAATCAGCAAAGAGCCAATCTCCATGGAAACGCCAATCGGTGATGATGAAGATTCACATTTAGGTGACTTCATTGAAGACAGCACAACCTTGGCACCAGTAGATGCTGCGGTTTATGCAAGCTTGCGTGATGCGACTTCTGAGGTGTTGGAATCATTAACACCGCGTGAAGCTAAAGTGTTGCGTATGCGTTTTGGTATTGAAATGAACACAGACCATACCTTGGAAGAAGTAGGTAAGCAATTTGATGTAACGCGTGAGCGTATTAGACAAATTGAAGCGAAGGCGCTGCGTAAGCTGCGTCATCCAACCCGCTCAGAAAGATTAAGAAGCTTCTTAGAAACTGGGCAGGATTAGTTTAAAATAACGACTTCAAAAGTTTAGGCCCCTTAGCTCATGCTTGGTTAGAGCAGCGGACTCATAATCCGTTGGTGCTGTGTTCGACTCACAGAGGGGCCACCAAAATAGATAAGGCTGGCAGAAATGTCGGCCTTTTTCTTTTTAGAGTTCTTATCTGATTTGGCTTCATGTATTATCAGAAATGGTTTTGTAGAGACGACTTCTTAATTACAATATTTTAGCTAAATTGGGGCTTAAGTTATGAGACACTTCACATGGTTTTTTGGGATGGTGGTTGTAATGATAGCTACAACATCTCAGGCAGCTATAACTACGGACGTTGTATGCTCCTTTGCTCCTAGCCAAAATGCAGCGATAAACCGAATCGCGAGTGGTGTTGGTGGCGCTGGGGCCGGAGCCGCGGCAATTCTTCAGTCAGTCGGAATGACAGCAGTAACACACAGTAGTGGTGCATATATTTTGACCGGTTCTGGCGGCTATGTCGCTGGAACTTTAGGTGGTGCAGTTGTGGCTCCCGCGTTAATGACAGCTAGTGTTATAGTCGGTGGAGCCGCTGTCGTTGTTGAATTAAGCTGTGCTCCAGTAAATCATCCTGAGGCTATAAAATCGGTAAAGAAATTCGGTTCAGAATTTAATAAAGCTTTGGTAGCTGCTAATGAGAGAGCAATAGACATACGAGATAGCACAGGTAAGTCAATACGTAATGCCAACGATAAAGCCATGAGTATTCGTGATGCTGGAATTAAAAAGATTAGCAGTGTTAATGATGAGGCGATTGAGTTTAGAGATAGTGCATCACGCCTTATTGCCAAGGGTACCTTATTAAAATAATACATCAGATGTTGTAAATTACTTCAACATGGTCAGATCTGACGTTGGTACTGTGTTCGACTCACAGAGGGACCAAAAATAAGACGACTTAGAGAGAGGTCTCTAGGTCGTTTTTCTTTTCTTGAGTATATTTTCATTATTAGTGCTGCCAAGAGCTTTGTTCGTGTTAGTTTTAGCTTAGCTCGTAACAAAGATTGGGCACTAACGTCGTAACAAGTTAGTGGACTTTATCCCGTTTAATATACACAAAGTGAGTTGTTAGAAAGGATTGGTATGCAAAATAAGGCGATTATTCTTGAGGCTGGTGGTGGCTACGATATGGTCACGGTTGGTACACGAGTCGCTAAGAATCCCAAAGCAGGTGAAATCACGGTACGTTTGCATGCTAACTCGCTTAACTACCATGATTTTGCCGTAGTTAGCGGTATGTGGGGGCCAGCCGAACCTAGAATCCCCATGGCTGATGGCGCCGGTGTGGTAACCGCGGTGGGCGAGGGTGTGACAGAGTTTGCGGTGGGTGATCATGTGGTGAGTACGTTTTTCCCCACTTGGTTAGACGGAGAACCGCGGGTTGAGGGCTTTGCGACGGTGCCGGGTGATGGCGTGGATGGCTATGCACGTGAAACGGTGACCGCTTCTGCCAATGCTTTTACTAAGGCGCCAAAAGGCTGGAGCCATGTTGAGGCTTCTACGCTCACTACGGCCGGGCTTACCGCATGGCGTGCATTGATGTCAGACGGTGC
This sequence comes from uncultured Methylotenera sp., assembly GCF_946479685.1. The sequence goes on along the minus strand of NZ_CAMLGS010000013.1, from coordinate 45,019 downwards.
TTTAAAGCCAGGGGACACCGTGCTGGTGCAGGGCACCGGCGGTGTTTCTATCTTCGCGCTACAGTTTGCAAAGATGGCCGGCGCTACGGTGATTGCAACATCATCCAGCGATGAAAAGTTAGAAAGGCTTAAGGCGCTAGGTGCAGACCATTTAATCAATTATCGCAAAACAGCAAATTGGGGCGAGCTTGCGCGGGAGATTAGCGGTGGGCGAGGTGTAGACCACGTTATTGAAGTGGGCGGTCCTGCCACGTTAGATCAGTCGATGGCGGCAGCACGTGTTGGCGCACATATCTCAGTGATAGGGATATTAACAGGGCTAGGTGGTGAGGTTTCTATTGTGACGGCGCTGATTAAGCAGCTACGTTTGCAGGGGTTGATTGTTGGGAATCGTGCACAGCAAATGGATATGATTAAAGCAATTGATGCAAATAAAATGCACCCTGTTGTTGATAAGGTATTCCCGCTTGAGCGCATTGTAGAGGCTTTTCAATATCAGGAGAGTAACCAGCATTTTGGGAAAATCTGTTTAGAAATGTAGCGTTATTGAATAAAGCCGATATTGATTGAAGAGGTGTTTTGCAGATGAGCAAGAGCATTGCCTATGCGGACTGTAATATGTTGTAAAAATTAAAAATATGTAAAATACATCGCATGAAACAGATTCTGATTTATTCCGACTCGCTGTCGTGGGGCATTATCCCGATGACTAGGAAGCGTTTTGAGTTTAATCAGCGCTGGCCTGGCGTGATGGAAAATCATCTGTTGAGTTTAGGTAAAAGTGTGCGGGTGATAGAAGACTGCCTCAACGGCAGGCGTACGGTTTACGAAGATGCGGTTAAACCTGGGCGTAACGGTTTGATTGGTTTGGCGCAGCGCATAGAGGTCAATTCACCCTTAGCGCTGGTGATTGTGATGCTGGGAACGAATGACTTTCAGTTTAACCATGAGCATGATGCATCAGATGCAGCATTGGGCATGCGCGCCTTGATTGAGGCAATACGCACTGCACCGATAGAGCCCGGTATGCCTGTCCCTGAGATACTTGTTGTTGTGGCACCGCCGATTAGGGAGCCCAAGGGCGACATTGCTGCTAAATTTAAAGATGCAGATAAAAAGTGTGTGGGGCTAGCTGATGCTTACCAGCAGCTGAGTGATGAGTTGCAATGCCACTTTTTTGATGCTGGCTTGGTTACGACAGCAAGCAATGTTGATGGTGTGCATCTTGATCTGGAACAGCATGCACTGCTTGGCCGAGCCTTAGCAACGCATGTTGCTGGTTTAGTGTAAGCAGTAGCCGTTTACCGTACTAAAATTAAGGCGTCAATAACACGTATATAAAAGAATGTTATAAATGAAGGAAAGCTTAAAGCCCGGCATTCAATATGAACATAAGTTTTTGGTGCCTCTATCAAAAACCGTACCGGCACTTTATCCAGAGTCCGAAGAGTTTGTAGCGATGCCAGAGGTGTTTGCTACTGGCTTTCTAGTAGGGTTGTTAGAGTGGGCATGTATCAAGGCAATTAAACCGCATCTTGATTGGCCGGAAGAGCAAACCGTAGGTACGCATATTAATGTCAGTCATCAGGCGCCAACTCCACCGGGGCTGGAGGTGACAGTGGCTGTTGAGTTGATTGCCATTGAGGGCAGAAAGCTAGTGTTTAATGTTGAAGCTCATGATGGGGTGGATTTGATTTCTCAAGGGCGTCATGAGCGCTTTATTATTAATAAACAAAAGTTTGATACCAAGGTAAATGAAAAGGTTAAACAGTTATAGCCGTCATTTTTTATGTTTTTTACGTAAATGGCTATAGAATTACTTAACTAGTAGCAAAAACCATCCACTAAATGCTTAGGTAGATATTCATGATTGCAGCGCCGATACCTAGAGATGACGACAAACGATTACAAGCGCTCAGGGAGCTGTTGATACTGGACACCCCGCCTGAAGAGCGCTTTAACCGCATTACCGCGTTTGCCGCTTTTGAGTTTGATGTACCTATCGTGTTACTTTCACTGGTAGATGAAGATAGGCAATGGTGTAAGTCTGCATTTGGCATTGATTTTTGCAGTTCTTCTCGAGATATTTCTTTTTGTGGCCACGCCATTCTGCAAGACCAAATTATGGTGATTGAAGACGCGTTTCAGGATGAGCGCTTTCATGATAATCCGTTCGTCACCGGTGAGCCGCATATTCGCTTTTATGCCGGGGCGCAATTGGTGCTTCCCACTGGCGAGGCCGTCGGCTCATTTTGCCTGATCGATAGAAAACCCCGAACGCTGGATGAAAGTGACCTGAATATTTTGTCTACATTAAGGCAGATGGTGGTTGCTGAGTTGGTAGCAAATAACAATAAATCCATCGATACTTAATGGGTGAAGCCTATGTCACTGCACGCTTACAAGAATTCTAAATTGCCGTTAGTGTTGTTGTACGACTCTGAATATATGATCAGAAGTGTATTCGCATTGCTGGCGAACCAAACAGCTAAGGCCAGTGTGATGGAAACAGCACATTTGCCCACCGCAAATAACTTATGCCAGACCAACGCGTTTGAGCTGATTATTATTGGCATCGGTGAAGAGGAAGAGGAAAAGCACTTTATCGAGTTGATTAGAAACGGTATGACATTATCAGATAGGGGTGTGCCTATCGTGGTGATGGCGAGCGCAATTACCGAGGGCTTGTTGTACGAGCTGAAATCACTCAATGTGACGGATGTTTTATTAAAGCCTACTCGAATTAAAACCATCCATGACGTATTTCTACGGAATATTAGCCAGCATATCCCCGGCAATTTGCAAGCTTAAGGCTGCTGCTTTGCGGCCACTATTCACTTGAAGGGCAGCTCGCGTTGATGAGTGCGGCTGCATTTTGCTAGAACTATCTTACCGTAGTAGAGTCTTAGCTTGTAAGGAGATGGCTTGAGGTAAGTGATTGAAATTGGTCGATAGCTACCCAAATGCTCCTGACCGCAATACTGACCGTAGCTAACGATAACGAACGATAAATCTTTCAATATGCTTACTGATAGCAGATGAGGAGAGATTTATCATGAACGCGATGAAAATAAACAAGGTATTTGTCGGCGAGGCCTTGTATGGTGAAGGCAATGAAGTTGCCCATGTCGACTTAATCATCGGTCCACGCGGTAGTCCAGCTGAAACAGCATTTTGTAATACACTTACTAATCAAAAACGTGGTGTGAATGGTTTGTTGGCAGTGCTTGCGCCTAATTTGATGGCAAAACCAGCCACCGTAATGTTTAATAAAGTGGATATCAAAAATGCTAAACAGGCGGTGCAGATGTTTGGCCCCGCACAGTGTGGCGTGGCGCAGGCCGTAGCTGATAGTGTTAAAGAAGGTTTGATTCCGATTAGTGAAGCTAATGACTTGTTCATTTGTGTTGGTGTTTTCATTCATTGGGATGCAGCAGACGACACTAAAATCCAAGACTGGAATTACGAGGCAACCAAACTTGCATTGCAACGTGCAATCAATGAGTTACCTTTGCCTGAGGACGTAGTGTTGCAAGAAGGTACAGTACACCATCCATTAGCAGCGCATGATTATGAACCTGCTTTTGATCTCAGACGTAGAGCCTAGGTTGGTTGTTGCGTGCTGTGAGTGATGCGTTGTATGCTGACTGTCGCGGGTGAGTTTCTCACTTGCGCGGGGCAAGTTGATAGCTGTCTTGAGTGTTGAGGGCAGTAATTGGCGTGTGAATTGTTAGGCGCGATATCATATTGATGATAAGCGCTGGTTTTGGCTACTGAGAGGTAGCTATTTAAGTTTATGGTGAACGACTCGAATCAGCTAGATAGCAAATTATGCTTACGTTGTGCGCATTACTTCATTACCTATCAGCCCAATTTCCCGTATGGGTGCCGAGCCCTAAATTTTAAAAGTAGGCGCGTGCCATGTAGCGAGGTGTTTGAGGCGTCCGGTCATAATTGCTTGATGTTTAGCAAGAAGGCTGTTGCTCCTTAGTGTTTTACCATACGCTATCTCTAATATATCCTTTTAAAATCAAATGACTGCCGTGGGTAGCATGGTGAAACGCTAAAGGTTTGTACGAAGTAAGCGGATATGCGCCATAGATGGATTGCTAAGTCGGCTAGATAAGCGGATACTTGCTCAAATGCTACCAACAGTAGTGCAAGTTTAAGGTGGCTTAAGCATGCGGTTTTATTTTAGCTAAAGTTTGCCAATTAACTAGGGTTTACCAATTAGCTAGTTTTTCTGATGTTGATTTTTAGCGGGATGCCAATGAACGCTAAGTTACATTCAATTAAACCGATTCCTACTATAGCTATTTTCTTAGCGCTAGGCGTGTGGGTGTCGCTTTGCCTGGTCGCGCTGTTGGCCGTGGTTAACCTTAATCTGCGTGATGCATATCGTAGCTTTACTGAACACGGTGAAGACTATGTAGATAAACTCAACCGTAACATGGTAAGTAGCGAAACCGTGCTAAAAGGTTTTTCTGCTTTGTTTGCTGCGATAGGCAATACAAACCCAGACAAGGTGTCGGTATACGTAAAAAGTGTGATTGGTGCGCACGATCAGATTTTTGCGTTAGAAATCATACAAAAGGTCGCCAAGAAGCAACTTCCCAATTTTATTATCAGCAGACGTCTCAGCGGCAACCCTGAGTTTGTGCTGAAGTCATTTTCCTTTAGTGGGCATAGAGGGTGGGAGCATCCTCAAGATAAGGCGTATTATTACCCAGTCATCTATATGGAGTCGCTGTCATCCAGCTCAGATGAAATTATAGGTCTGGATGTGTCCAGTGTGCCTTTTCTTGAAAGTGCAGTAACGCAGGCGATTGCCTTGCGCCGTCCGGTTGCCAGCCATCCTTTTCGGTTGATACAAGGTAATTTTGCTTACGTCGTGTTCTATCCTATCAAGTCAGAAGAAAACATGATCGTTGATATGATTATTGACGCAGATAAACTGGAGCGTCCAGGTGATAATCTGATGCGAGATGGTTTTACTGCAACGGTCTATCATAAGGATTTTAAGGCGCAAGACCCGAAAGGCCAACTGTTCTCGGTGGCTGGGCGTGCCCGCAGCGGCATAGAGGTATCGATGTTCCCGGTTTTTAAACATCAGAAATCATTGGCAACCATAGGTGAGCCATTCTTGATTCTCATGACGAGGCAGGCTGGTTGGACAGATTTAAGCTTGGGTCTGATCGGCTTGATGGCTTTGTTGTCACTGGCCTCTTCGGCGATTTTATATGTTTACTTGCGCTCAATTCAGCGCGGAAGGCTCAGACATATTAACCACCAGAATATGTTATGGAAGCTTGCCAACCATGATGCGCTCACTGGCATACCCAATCGTATGTTGATGCTGGATAGGCTAGAGCAGGCTTTGGCGGTGAGTGAGCGTAGTGGTCAGCATGGTGCGGTAATCTTTCTGGATATTGATAACTTTAAAGGTCTTAACGACACGAAAGGGCACGATGCCGGAGATTTGCTATTGATTGAAGTCGCCAAAAGAATTAAAAGCTGTGTTCGGGATGTGGATACCGCTGCCCGCTTGGGTGGGGATGAGTTCGTGGTGATCTTAAGTGAGTTGGGCGCTGATTTTGCTGAGGCGAATGCGGCGGCGATGCAGGTGGCAGATAAGATTCGTGCCATTGTAGAGCAGCCTGCTAGGCTGCAGTTATTTGATTACCAAGTGACGTTGAGCATGGGTATCACCTTGTTCAAAGGCAACGAAAAAACCATCAATCAACTGCTGAAATCTGCAGATACCGCAATGTATCAACAAAAGGCAACACACCATTAGCAGTGCTGCCATATACTCAACTATGCTTGAGCTATCTGGATCTTATCTCTGCTGTTTCATTCATGCTTATTTATAGGTTTATTCTGCTCAAGCAAATCGTGTCAGCTTGTTATTTATTAGGCATAATAGCGCCTATTGAATAATTAAACCTGAAGTTAGCAAAAACATGAAAGCAATGATACTTGGGGCTGGTAAAGGTACTAGAGTACAGCCGATTACACATGAAATTCCTAAGCCAATGATCCCATTGGTGCGCAAGCCGGTGATGGAGTATCTGATTGAACTGCTTAAAAAGCACGGCGTAGATCAGATTATGGTGAACACCAGCCATCTGGCACCGATTATTGAGAACTACTTTAGAGATGGCGAGCAGTTTGGCGTGAGCATGGCTTACTCCTATGAGGGTTATGTAGAGGATGGCGTCGCCATCAGTTCGCCGGTTGGTTCCGCTGGCGGGATGAAAAAGATTCAGGATTTTTCTGGATTTTTTGATGAGACATTTATTGTGCTGTGCGGCGATGCCTGGATTGATTTGGATATCAGCAAAGCGCTAGAAATCCATCGCCAGAAAAAAGCGATTGCCAGCATTATTATTCGTGAAGTGCCGCATGATGAGGTGTTCAAATACGGTATCGTGGCACTGGATGCAGATGATCGTATCGTGCAGTTCCAAGAAAAGCCAGATCCTAACGAGGCAATTTCTAATCTAGCCAATACCGGTATTTATATCTTCGAGCCGGAAATCTTTGACTATATTCCTTCAGGCGTGGCCTATGATATTGGCGGCGAGCTGTTCCCTAAGCTGGCAGAAGCGCACTTGCCATTTATCGGTATTAATCTGCCGTTCCAATGGTTGGATATTGGCAACGTGCAAGATGTATGGACCGTGACCAGCCAGATCTTAAACGGCGAAGTGGCTGGCTTTAAAATGCCTGGGCGTGAGGTAAGGCCAGGTGTGCATGTGGGGATTAACCTGAATGTTGATTTTGATCAGGTCAATATTACGCCGCCAGTTTATATTGGTGGCAGTACCGAGATTGAAGCCGGTGCTACCATAGTAGGCCCAGCGGTATTAGGGGCAAATTGTGTGGTAGAGAGCGGTGCTGTCATTAAAAACTGCATCGTGGAAGACTACACCCGTTTGACCAGCCAAGCCAATTTGGAAGGCAAGATTATCTTCGGTAGCAGATGTATCGACCCGATTATGGATACGCAGGTAGACATTGCTGAGGCGCGTTTAGAGTTTATGATTGAAGACGCACGTAAGCTGGTGGAGCCTGATGCAGAGTAGTGCTACAAGTAAGTGAGTGTTAACTTTTTCCAGCCGCCGCGGGTGGCTGGCTGGTAAAAGCGTTATTCACTATTAATGTTTTAGTAGTTGGAGCGCCTAAAAATATCACCCTGTGGTTTTAAGTCAAAGGCAATACAAATCCGCTCTTCATTTGAGTTAAACGGAATAGTGCGGTGAAATAACGAGGATGGGAACAGCACAATATCACCGACATTAGGTGATGCTACTCCTACCGGAAAGTCGTCATGTTTTTGCGGGTAGTTGTCGCCATGTAGCCCGTATTCAAAGCAGCCTTCCAGCGGGTCTTTTTTATCTTTAGGTAGCACCAGGTAAACCGCGCCACTAATCCAGCCAACTTCATGAATATGGCGGTCTACATAACCGGCTCGGCGTAAGCGCACATACCATGAGCTGGTGAATTCCAGCTCTTCCGGAAATGATTTAATCAGTTCGCAGTCGGCACCGGCAAAACGCTTTTTATAGTTAATAAACTCTTGTTTAACTAATTCCCCTAGTTTTCTGAACGAGGCTTCTGGTCGTTTAAACAGATTGCCGGCAGATTGTTTGCCGTTGATGATCATGCCCTGCGCACGCACTTCAATCGCGGTATTGTCTATATCGTGCAGCAAATCTTGCAAAAACTGGCTGTTAGGTTCCGCCAGTTCTGTAATGCTGTTTTGGTAAACAAAGTCAAAGCCGTTTTTACAGAAATTGTAGTTATCCTCAACCCCAAAATTACGTGCGTAGTGCGAAGATAAGGTGGCGAGAAATGGCGCATCATGTTTTTTATGCGTGCGCACAATTTCATCCAGCTTGGTTTTAAATTCATCAAAGTGCTCAGCCTTGTAGGTGCAATACAGGGCACGTTCCTGCCAGTCATCCAGGCGTGAGCGTTCAAAGTAGCTCACCGCCTCATCATGTCGGTTGGCCAGATAGAGAAACTCACCCATATTGTAATTAGCACCGGCGTGCTCAGGGTTGAGCTGTAGCGTATCTAGATAGCTTTTGACTGCATCTTCCATATTGCCTTGATCGCGCAAACACTCACCCAGGTAGTTGTGGGCGTCAGCATAGTTAGGAAACATGCGAATCGCATGTTTAAAATGCTGAATAGCGTCATCCAGCTTGCCTTGGTCGCGCAAGGCTGTGCCCATGTTGAAATGGCCGCGTGCATCTTCATTAATATTTAACGCGGTCTGATAGTTGTTAATTGCGTCTTCCAATAGGCCTTGTTTTTGCAAGAGTGCGCCTAAATTGCCGTAGGCTTCAAAAAAGTTGGGTTGCAGTGCAATTGCCTGTTGGTAGTGGTGGCTGGCAGCTTGTATGTCGCCGGTGTTGGTAAGCGCTATGCCTAAGTTAAAGTGTAAGTCTGGCATATTGGGCTGAATCGACAATGCCTTTTTGTAGCTAGCTATCGCTGCTTGCGGTTTGGATAGGCTATCTTGGGCAATGCCTAGTATCTGATATAGGATAAATGTATTAGGGTAGCGCTTCACCAGCTTGTTTGCGGCCTGTTCAGCCTCGGCCATTTTGCCGGAGTTAAATAAATGCAGTATAGGCTGCATTTCTGCTTGGCTGGGTTGCGGGGTGAAAGGTGCTTGCTTTGCCATCATTTGTCCTAATCTGTATCAAATTCTGTATTGCATAGTGCTTTATTGGTGAGGCGTCATTCATCCTGTTGCTGTAGGCGGATTGCCAGTCTGCGTAAAAACTTCATGGCGACTCTAGGTTCGTCCAGCAGCAATGTTTCAATATTATCCGTGCTCATTGTAATGATTTCTACCTGGTTTGAGGCGGCCTTTGCCTCGGCAATGGTCGGTGTGTTAGACAGCATGGCGATTTCACCAAAGTACTCACCTGCATGTACAGTGCGTAACACTTTTCCATACTTAATGATGTGCACTACGCCTGAAACTAAATAGTACAGGCGGTCAGTGGCTTCGCCATGTTGAAAGATCGTGTCATTCTGCCCATAAACCCTGCCATAGCGCTGCATCAGCTTCTTTACGTAGTGCGATTGGGTGGTGATGTGGTGTTCTAGTGATTCATCAAATAAGCCTTTTAGCAGCAGCACATCTTTTTTTCTTAAGGTGGCAATGAGCTCTGTGCCCAGTAAAAATACGGCAAAGTTTACATACAGCCAGGTGATGGAAATGAACAGGTTTTTCATGCTGCCAAAAATAGAGCTGTATGATTCGTTCATCGATAAAAACAAAGTAAAGGCCGGGCGCATCAGTAGCCACAGTACGGCAGTGAATAAAGAGCCGATTAGAATATGCTTGATATATAAACGTGCTGGAAAGAACACAAAGTAAAACGCACTGATCAGTAGTGTGGTTAGGCCTAAGGAGGTTAACGTGGTGAACACTTCGTTATGTATAAAGCGGTTGCTGGCGCCGACAAATATAATCACTTTCTCTAGCATCAAACCGGCAAAGGTAAACAAAAAGAAGAGCAACAGCATGCCGATAATGGCAAAAATGTCTTTAATCTTTCTTTTCACAAACGATGGTGCCTCTACCAGGCTGGCAATGCTGTAGAACGCGGCACGCATTGCGCTGGCAAGTGGGGTAACAGTCCATAGCAGCACAAACAGACCGAGTGCACCCCATGCCACTTGATGTTTTGCCGTGCTGTAAACTTCGGTCATGATGGCGTTGCTGAATTGCGGCACCAAATTGCTGGTAATAATCGCCAGCTTAACAATGGCGTAATCTGAGCTGAAGATAAGTTGGCTCAATAGAAAGAACATCAGCAACACTAAAGGAATCAATGCAAACATTGCATAAAAAGATAAGGATGCCGATAAGCCCAGTGCGTTGTGGCGTTGGAACGCCTTAAACATCTCATGAAACACAAATAGCGGCGTGTTATAGCGCTGGTTGGCGTAAACCTCACCAGGCATATTAATCGCTTTACGTAAGTTGTCGCGTATCGCTAAATTGGGTTTTGGGCTAAAAGTGATCTTCTTCATGCTGTATTGAGTCAGCTCTTGATAGAGATGACGCTTAAATTTCCATGGGCGGACCTTGTGTTGCAGTAAGCAGGCGTACTGATAATAAGAAAGTATAAGCCAAATATCCTGTGAGGACGCTAGCACTATACCTTCTTATATTGTTACATGCTTGATATCGCTACATGTTTAAACTAAATGTTTAAATTGCTCAGTCGCTGCAATCAGGGCAGAGGTGGTGCCTGCTTCCATAGCGGAGTGCCCTGCATCATCTACAAAATGCAACTCAGCATGTGGCATGGCGCGTTTTAGTTCCCAGGCTGTAATCGGCGGACACACCATATCGTAACGTCCCTGCACGATAATGGTAGGTACCTTTGCTAGTTTTTCTTTTGCTTCAGTTAGCAAATCGCGCTGACCAACAAAACATTGTTGCTGTATATAGTGTATTTGCACTCTGGCACGCGCTAACTCTACCGCACCATCTATCTCCTGCTCACTGGCTGGCCTAGGTAGCAATGTCATGATGCTGCTCTCAAACTGGTTCCATTGAATTGCCGCTGGAATGCTGATGGCGGTGTCGTCGGAAAAAATGAGCTTTTGATAGGCGTTAATTGGGCTCGCTTTTGCATCCGTAGGCAGGTAATTGCATAACACCTCCCAAGGTTCAGGGTAAAACGCCTTCACGTCGTTTAAAAACCAATCCAACTCACTGCTGCGGCTTAAGAAGATGCCGCGCAAAATCAGGCCGGTGACATGCTGCGTGTGTTTTAAAGCGTAGGCAATACCTAGTGTGCTGCCCCATGAGCCACCAAATACCAGCCACCTGTCGATGCCCAAGTGGGCGCGAATCAAATCTATATCATGTACTAAATCATCAATGGTGTTGTTGGAGGTCTCGCCTAAAGGTTTGCTGCGTCCGCAGCCGCGTTGATCAAGTAGGATGATGCGGTAGTGTTTGGGGTCAAAAAAGCGTCGCTGTGCCGGGTTGCATCCGCTACCTGGGCCGCCATGCAAGAACACCACGGGAGTTCCTTCGGGGTTGCCGCAAACCTCATAATATATCTCATGCAAGTCATCCACTTTAATCATGGATTCTTTAAATGTATCAAGCTCTGGATACAACTTGTAAAAATTGGATTGCATGCGGGAATTTCTCTTTCTAATTGATTTTAAATGATATTTTATGTGGTATGAGTGCGCGAATTTGCTGCCCTTGCGTTGTTGTAAACGCTGATTGTCAATATGTTAAGTTAATTGTAAATAAATTGTAAACAATGTATTGCAATTCATGATTCACTGGTTTATAGTTCTGTTCAAGCACATTTAGTGTGCTACAAATAGATTCATAAAAGCTAGTAAAAATTTTGAGGAACATCAAAAATTTATTGGCCCTAATTATGAATCTATTTATTTAAACCTTAGTAGTTTAACTTTGGAGATTAATATGCAAATCAACAAAATCAAGTTAGCACTTGGCTTGGTAGCAGGTATGGCGATGCCTTTGATCGCATCAGCAGCTGCTGATCAAGAAGCGGCAATGAAAGACGCGAACAACTGGGCTCACCCACGTGGTCAGCACAACAACAACGGCTACAGCGCTTTGTCACAAGTGAACAAAGGCAACGTTAAAAATCTTAAAGCAGCATGGACATTCGCTACTGGTGTAAACCGTGGTCACGAAGGTTCACCAATCGTTGTTGGTAACATGATGTATGTACATACAGCATTCCCAAACAACGTATACGCATTAGACCTAGACAACAATCAAAAAATCGTTTGGTCATACTTCCCTAAACAAGACCCATCAGTACAAGCTGTATTGTGCTGTGACAACGTTTCACGTGGTCTTGGCTTCGGCGACGGTAAAATCTACCTACAACAAAACGATGGTAACTTAGTAGCTTTAGACGCTAAAACTGGTGCTAAAGTATGGTCAACATTGGTAAACGATCCAAAAGTTGGCGCTACTAACACTAACGCTCCACACGTAATCAAAGACAAAGTATTGACAGGTTGTTCAGGTGCTGAGTTCGGCGTGCGTTGCTTTATCGCAGCATACAACGCTAAAGATGGTTCTTTAGCATGGAAAGCATACTCAACAGGTCCAGACTCTGAAGTGTTGATCGGTGCAGATTTCAACAAAGAAACTCCTGAGTACAGCGCATTGTCAGTTTACCAAGACGTAAACGGCGGTAACAAAGAAGGCGGTTCTTTCAAAAAACTACCTAACGACCAAATCAAATTTGGCGAAAAAGACCTAGGTACACGTACATGGTTGAAACCACAAGCAGTTAAAGATGGTTGGCAACATGGTGGTGGCTCTGTATGGGGCTGGTGGCCATATGATGCACGTACAAACTTAGTTTACTACGGTACAGGTAACCCATCAGTTTGGAACCCAGACGTACGTCCAGGTGACAACAAATGGTCTATGACTGTATTCGCACGTGACTTAGACACTGGCGTTGCAAAATGGGGTATGCAAATGACTCCACATGACGAGTGGGACTACGACGGTATCAACGAAGTAATCTTGTTCGACAAAGGTGGCAAAACATACGCTTGGCACCATGACCGTAACGGCTTCGCTTACACATGGAATGCACACAACGGTAAATTACAAGCTGCTCAAAAAGTTCACCCATTCGTAAACTGGGCAACTGATGTTGACATGAAAACTGGTGTTCCAAACAAATTGGCATCAGCTTCTACTCACCAAGACTACAACGCTAAAGGCGTATGTCCAGCTGCTTTAGGTACTAAAGACCAACAACCAGCTTCATACTCACCAAAAACTGGCTTAGTATATTCTCCATTGAACCACGTATGTATGACATACGAGCCAGTAGAGTCTAAATACGTTGCTGGTCAACCATGGGTTGGTGCAACATTAACAATGTTCCCAGGTCCAGACGGTGTTATGGGTGGCTTCGGTGCTTATGACCCAATGACCAACAAAAAAGTATGGTACAACAAAGAGAAATTCTCTTCATGGGGTGGCGCTTTATCTACAGCTACTGACCTAGTGTTCTACGGTACATTGGATCGTTGGTTCAAAGCTGTTGATGCTAAATCAGGTAAAGAACTATGGAAATTCCAAGTTGGTTCTGGCGTGATTGGTAACGCATTCACATACGGTAACAAAGGTAAACAATACGTTGGCGTGCTATCAGGTATTGGTGGCTGGGCTGGTGTTGCGATGAACCTTGGTATGACTACTCCAACAGACGCTTTAGGTGCTGCTGGTGGTTATGCTGAACTAGTTAAATACAACGCTGCTCCTGGCGGCGGTGCATTGAACGTATTCAGCCTATAATTGATTGTTGAAAAACAATAAAATTATTAGCTAATATCGTAAGCTAGTATCAAGTAGTAACTAAAAACACCCCGATTCGTCGGGGTGTTTTTTTATGCGCTACGCGATGCGTAACGCTATTTGAATAATGAAGATTCGCTATATTTGCAGCTTTATTTATTCGATGTAAGCGATTTGAAAAATAGCCAATATTTAAGCCAGATTCATGAAAATCTGCTGTTTCATGCGTAGGCTATCCTGTATAGTCGTATGTCAGTTTTGAAGGTCTTAATAGGTAGAACTTTTAATTGGGTAACTACTCTATTACTTAGCGCGGTGAAGTAAGAGCCGCATTTTTATGATAAGGAATAAAAATGTTTAAAAGAATGCAATTGCTTGGTCTTTTTATGGGTTTTCTTGCAATAGGCAGTGTGCAAGCTGAAGATGTCTATTCTTCAGGCAGAGCTGGTGAAGTGCAGCGTGTAGATGATGGTACAGAATTTAGAGTCTGTGCAGACCAAGATAACTTACCTTATTCAAATAAGAATCTAGAAGGGTTTGAAAATAAAATTGCTGAAGTATTGGCGAAAGATTTAAATAAGAAACTTGCGTTCACATTTTGGTATGACCGCATGGGTTTCATTAGAAACACTTTAAGCGCGAAAAAATGTGATGTGATTATGGGTACCACTTCAGATTACGACGCATTAAGAACAACAAAACCTTATTACCGTTCAGGCCATGTATTTATCTACAAAAAAAGCAGTGGCATGAAAATCACGAACTGGGATAGCCCAGACCTTAAGAAAGCAACTATTGGTATCGTGGGTCAAAGTCCTGCAACCATTGCGCTGAATGATTACGGTTTGATGCCAAACGCACGCCCATACCGCATGCAGCGCGATCTTAACTTACCACCAAGCTATTTAATTGATGACCTGATCAAGGGTGAAATTGATGTGGCGATTATGTGGGGTCCAATCGGTGGCTACTTCGCTAAACAGTCAAAAGAGCCATTAGAGGTTGTGATGGTGCCTGATTACGAGATGGTGAATGCTAAAGGTAAAACCAACTGGAATATCTCAATTGGTGTACGTAAAGGTGACAAAGAGCGCCAAGAATTGATTCAAGGTGCATTGGACAGAAATCAAGACAAAATCAACAAGATTTTAGATGATTACGGTATCCCGCACATGCCGATTGTAGAAGGCGATAGCATCATGAAGGTTTATCGTAAAGGAAAAGAAATTAATAAAGAAACTCGCGGTGACGCAATCCCAAAAACAGAGTAAAATGTGCGCTTATTTTGCGTTGTTCAGTCAACCGATATATAAATACCTACGTTGAATGACCGTACGTTGAAGAATGCGCTTAGCATGATTAGGACGTAACTCATTTTATGTGAATTAAAATTAGGAGATAACATGTTAGGCAATAAAACTTTAGCGTCAACATTATTAGTTTCTATGTTGGCATTAACAGGTTTAGTATCTGTAAATGCATATGCAGACATTAACCTGGTAGCAACGCAAGATGCTGCACCTTTAAACATTAAAAAAGAGTTGTTTGATACACAAGCTACAAAAGACTTCTTAGCAACTGGTAAAAACCCATACATCGGTAATGAAGATGCTATCAAAGCAGGTAAAAAGAAATTTAACCTGTACTCATGTAACGCCTGTCATGGTGGTCATGGTGAGGGTGCTGTAGCTCCTGGTCTGACTGGCCCAACATTCAGATATGCTAAAAACGCAACAAACAAAGGTATGTTTGAAACAATTTGGCATGGTACCAACGGCGGTATGGGTGCTAAAGGCTTAGGTTTGATGATGCCTGAAGATCCAACAGAAGGCTTGAAACCAGATGATTTGTTGAAAGTAATTGCTTTCATTCGTAGCAACAGCAAAATTACTGGCAACGAATAATTAATTGCTTTATGTTGTAGAAGAACGGTCGCCATTGCGACCGTTTTTTATTACGATATAAATGCGTTATTATTAAACTTTTCATAATTAAACGAGTGAATGATGAATAAACATTTATTTTTAGTAGCGCTCATTTCAATGCTGGCTGCATGTGGTCAAGGTTCTGGCTCTAAAAGTGCAGATGGCGGTGCTTCTGCAGATGCAGAAATTAAGATGATTGATTTGGTAACAACTCAAGATGGTTCAGCGTTGAAAATCGACGCTAAGCTATTTGATACACCAGCTGCAAAAGAGTTTATTGCAACAGGTAAAAACCCGTACATTGGCGTTGAAGCTGAAATTCAAGCGGGTAAAAAGAAATTTAGTTTATATTCATGCGTAGCCTGTCATGGTGGTCGTGCTGAAGGTGCTGTAGGTCCAAGCTTGCAAGGTCCTAACTTCAAGTATGCTAAAAATGCGACCAACAAAGGTATGTTTGAAACAATCTGGCATGGTACTAACGGCGGTATGGGTGCAAAAGGTTTTGGCTTAATGCAGGCTGACCCACCAGATGGTTTAAAACCAGATGAAGTATTAAAAGTTATTGCATGGATTCGTAGCAATTCAGCAATCACTGGAAACGAGTAAGTGATTTAAAAATAGAAAACGCTTACTGTGGTTCAGTAAGCGTTTTTTTATTTTCAGAGTTTAATAATAGTGTATGCAGGGAGTGCAACATGGGTAAAGCGGAAGCGGAGCAACTGCATCAAATCGTCATTGTAGGTGGTGGAGCTGGCGGTTTAGAGTTGGCCACTAAACTAGGGGATAGTTTAGGGCGTAAAGGTAAGGCAGAGATTACTTTGATTGATAAATCAAAGACACATGTCTGGAAGCCACTGTTACATGAAATTGCTGCAGGAAGTATGAACCCGGAGAAGCATGAGCTGGTGTATTTGGCACAAGCGCATTGGCATCATTTCAAGTTCCGTCTTGGTAGCATGGATAGTCTGGATAGGGCTAAAAAAGAAATCTCAATCGCTCCTAACTATGATGAAGACGGTGTAGAGGTTATTCCTCGTCGTACTATTAAATATGACACCTTGGTGATCGCAGTTGGCAGTACGACCAACGATTTTGGCATTAAAGGTGCGCGTGAACATTCTATCGCGCTGGATACACAAGATCAGGCTGAGAAGTTCCACCGTCGTTTACACAATGCCTTGCTGCGTGCGCAAACACAAGCTGAGCCGGTACAGGCTGGTCAGCTGGAAGTGGTGATTGTGGGCGCTGGTGCTACCGGGGTTGAGCTCTCAGCAGAGTTGCATAATACAACACGTGAATTAGCGGCTTACGGGTTAGATAAGATTGATCCTGACCGTGATGTGCATATTTCATTAATTGAGGCGAGTGAGCGTGTATTGCCTGCGCTCCCAACCAAGCTTTCTAATTCTGTAGATTTAGAGCTGAGAAAACTGCGCGTACACTTATATATGGGTGAGCGCGTGACGGAAGTAACGAGCAAAGGGGTGCAAACCCACAGCGGTCGCTTTATTCCATCTGCTCTCGTGGTATGGGCTGCAGGTATTAAAGCACCTGATTTCCTGCGTGAGATTGATGGCTTGGAAACCAACCGTATTAATCAGCTACTGGTTAAGCCTACACTGCAAACTACGCTGGATGAAAATATCTTTGCATTTGGCGATTGTGCAGCATGTCCATGGGTAGGGCATGGTGAGAACGTTACCGTGCCTCCACGTGCACAATCTGCGCATCAGCAGGCGAGCATGCTGGTGAAAACGCTTAAATACCGCGTTGCCGGCAAGACTGACCTGCCTGAGTTTAGATACAGAGATTATGGCTCGTTAGTGAACTTAGGTAGCTACACTACCGTTGGTAACTTGATGGGTGCGCTGTCAGGCGGCAGTTTATTCATTGAAGGTTTGATTGCACGTACCATGTACCAATCATTGTACAAGCTGCATTTGATGGCTCTGCATGGTTTTTGGAGCATGGCGCTACAAACCTTGGCTAGAATGATTGCAAAACGTACTGAATCACACGTGAAGTTGCATTAATTAATCGTTAGCCTTTCAATGCAAAGGGCGCATCAATAAACCGGCAATATGGTTCTATTGATACGCCCTTTGTTGTTTATAGCGCAGTTAAGTATGACCTCAGGTGCGCGCGGCTGTTGTGCTAGTCAGTAGCAGGAACTGTGGGTGCTAATGCGCTATTTCGCAGTGTTAGCGGTGCAGGAAGTGTGTATAAACGTTAAATGCGGATTAGTTGAGGTATTTGTAGCGCTTATGTATAAAGGTCATGCACAGGCTCACAAATACGCCAAATACAATCACTATCATATTGATAGGTAGTTCAGCTTTTACCATCAGTAGGTAGGCGCCTAGCATCAACAGAATGCCGATATGCTCGTTAAAATTCTGTACGGCAATAGAGTGGCCTGCGCCGATTAACTCATGCCCACGGTGCTGCAATAGCGCGTTTAATGGCACCACAAAGAAGCCTGCGAGTGCACCGATAATGAATAGCAAGACAACTGCGACCTGCCAATGCTGTACAAATGCCATGATTACCACCAGTACGCCCATGACGATGCCTGCTGGCAAGACTTTGGTGGACTCTTCCAGCTTGATATAGCTGGCAGCTACCACTGAACCGGCAGCAATGCCTACCGCTAGTATCGCCATTAGCTGTGTGGCTTGTTCTAGGCCGAAATTAAGCGTGCTGGCAGCCCATGCAATGACTACTAGGCGTAAGGTGGCACCAGCGCCCCAGAATAGCGTGGTAACAGCTAATGACACTTGGCCGCGTGTATCTACCCATAATGCTTTAAATGATTGCCAGAAGTCGTAAAGCATAAATGCTGGGTTTTTCTTCGGCAACTGATGGTCAATTGGTAGTTTAGGGATGTAAATGTTGAAGACGGCGGCGACAAGATACAGCAAGGTGATAAATACCATCGCAAAATAAGGGTCATGACTGGCCATGCTACCGCCAAGCAGTGCACCCAGTATGATTGCAATCACTGTAGAGCCTTCCATCCAGCCGTTAGCACTCACCAGTTTTTCTGGGGGTAGCAGTTCGGTCAAAATGCCGTATTTTGCCGGGGAGTAAGCAGCGGCACCGATGCCGACAACGCCGTAAGCATACAGTGGCGGCATGCCCAGCAGCATGGCGAGGCTGCCGATGAATTTAATGGCATTGGCAAGAAACATGACGCGACCTTTGGGTAGGGCGTCAGCAAATGAACCTACAAATGGGGCTAGTACAATGTAGGAAATCACAAAGAATTGTTGCAATAGCGGTGTGTGCCAGTCTGGCGAGTGAAGCTTAGCCAATAGTGCAATTGCTGCAAAAAGCAGTGCGTTGTCAGCAAGGGCAGATAAAAACTGCGCTGTGAGTAAGGTATAAAAGCCTTTGCACATCCGCATTAGAAATCACCCTTGATAAAACAGCACTGCTTGTTGAGCTTGTTACACATAATTGAACCTATAAAATTTCCGCCGCAAAGTCAGCCAGACGTGAGCGTTCACCACGTTGTAACGTGATATGCCCATTGTGGCTCCAGCCTTTAAAGCGATCTACCACGTAAGTAAGCCCGGAGCTACCTTCTGTTAAGTAAGGGGTATCGATTTGTGCGATATTACCCAAACAAACAACTTTAGTGCCAGGCCCCGCACGGGTGATTAGGGTTTTCATTTGCTTAGGCGTGAGGTTTTGCGCTTCATCAATAATTAAAAATTTATTTAGGAAAGTGCGGCCACGCATAAAGTTTAATGATTTAATTTTAATGCGAGTACGAATCAGGTCCTGGGTTGCGGCACGCCCCCAATCACCAGCTTCCTCGTCGCTCTTATTTAGTACATCCAAGTTATCTTCTAACGCACCCATCCACGGTGTCATTTTCTCTTCTTCGGTGCCAGGTAAAAAGCCGATATCTTCACCGACTGGTACCGTTACACGCGTCATAATGATCTCTGAATAAATTTTCTTATCCAGTACCTGAGTGAGTGCGGCTGCCAATGTTAACAGCGTTTTACCTGTGCCGGCTTGTCCCAGTAAAGAAACAAAGTCTATTTCCGGATCCATCAGCAGGTTTAAGGCAAAGTTCTGCTCACGGTTACGTGCGGTGATACCCCATACATTATGTTTAGGGATTAAGTGATCTTTCACCACCTCAAGCACTGCCGTATCTTTCTCCAGGCTGCGCACAATAGCATGGAATGGCTTCTCAAACTCGTAATAAACAAATTCATTTACTAAAAAAGTTTTGCACAGTGGGCCGGTGAGGCGGTAAAACATGCGGCCAGATTCTTGCCAGGACTCCATTGCTTTACTGTGGTTGTCCCAGAAATCGGCAGGCAGTTCTTTCATGCCGCTATAGAGTACGTCGGTATCTTCTAATACTTTGTCGTTAAAGTAATCTTCAGCCAGCACACCCATAGCACGCGCTTTAATGCGGATGTTGATGTCTTTGCTGACGAGGATGACTTGTCGGTTAGCGTGCTGCTTCTGCAGGCATAGCACTACGCTGATGATTTGATTATCAGCTTTGCTGCCGGCAAGACCAGGCAAGTCTAGGTGTAGTTGTGTAGTTTGTAAGAATAAGCGGCCCGTGGCTTGTTTGTTGCCATTGCGAGATAAAGCACAGCCTAGTTCTAGGTTGGTCAGGTCTGAGCTGACGATGTCTTCTAAATTACGGCTAACTTGACGTGCGTTGCGGGCAACCTCAGTCAGGCCCTTTTTGTTATTGTCTAACTCCTCCAGCGTGACCATCGGTAGGTAGATGTCGTGCTCTTCAAATCTGAATAGTGAAGAGGGATCATGCATGAGTACATTCGTATCAAGAACAAATAGTTTGGATATACCAGTATCTTTTTTGGACATAAAAGACTTTCTAATAAATGATGAATGTAATGGGGTTAAATTAAGTTAAAAAATTACTAAATGCATACTGCGTATTGTTGTTGCTATTCAATGTAATGATTCTATTAATACAGTTGTCCAACCTTTGTTTTGCCAACCCCTGAGTTTGTTTAATCGTAATTGCCTGACCACTAAAACTATAATGCACTGATGAAGCTTAACACCTCTGCGGCATGACCATCTACCTTAACGCCGCGCCATTCCTTAATTAAAGTGCCGTTAGTATCAATAATAAAGGTGCTGCGTTCAATGCCTCTGACTTGCTTGCCGTACATGTTCTTCATTTTAATCACATTAAACAGCGTACAGGCTGCCTCTTCCGTGTCGGCTAGAAGCTCGAACGGGAAGCTGAATTTTGCCTTAAAGTTCTCATGCGACTTTAAGCTGTCCCGTGAGATGCCGAAGATTTCCGTATTCTTGGCTTGAAAATCCGCATAAGCATCCCGAAACTGCATGCCTTGAGTGGTGCACCCAGGTGTAGAGTCCTTTGGATAAAAATAAATAACGAGGTACTTACCTAAATAAGCAGAGCGCTGGAATGTTTTTCCGCTGGTTGCAGGTAATTGGAAATCAGGTACGGTTTGGTTAAGCATAAGAGAATTGTTCGCTGATATAAAACGTTAGCTCCATTGTTGATAAAAAGCCTGATTAAGGCAAGCCTATATAACCAGTAAACGCTAATAATTTTGAAAAAATATTGGTTTCCAGTTGATGCTGGCGAGTCTTGATGCCAGCCTGGGTTGGCCTTACGCTAATTAGCTACGAGTATGGTGCGTATTGAGCACCCTCGGCAATACAATGGTAATTACCGTGCCGCCACCCGGTCGTGCAGCGAACTGTAGCGTGCCGCCTAATACATCGCACACCTTGAATGCAAACGGAATGCCGATGCCGGTGCCAAAGCGTTTAGTGGTGGGCGCACTCATGGCGCTGGGGTCCGGTGTAAACGGCATACCGCTGCCGCGGTCCATCAAGCGTAAGTCGAAGGCATCCTGCGTGATCTTGCATGCGATTTCTAAAGGGGAGCTTTTTCCCGATGCGTCAATGGCGTTTAGCAGCAGGTTGTAGATTACTTGCTCCAGCAGGTGATGGTCGGTAAATATTTGATCGCTGTAGATGGCGTTGGGTTTAGGCCAGTTCGGCAACGTGAGCTGAATAGATTTCTCTGCAATTTTTTGCTGTAACGGGCTAAGTGAGCCGTTCACAATTTCGCGCATATTGGTGTAAGTGGGCTGCGGTTGCAATGGGTGTAAATAGGCTAGCAGTGCACCAGTCCAGCGTTCCAGTCTATCTACGGTATTGATAATGCCGTAAATCGACTCTTGCGTTTCCGCGTTGTTGCTAGGGTCATCCATCACCTGCGCCGTAGCGCGTATGCTAGCTAACGGGTTGCGGATATTGTGCGCCAGCATGGGAACCAGTAAGCCTTGCGCTGCCTGTTTTTCGGTACGTATCAGGTTTTCCTGGCTATTTAATAGCTTATCCGCCATTTCATTCACGGCCTTGGAAAGAGATGCGAGTTCTTCAATGTTTTCATCGGGTGCTTTGTGTGTCAGGTTGCCGGCACTGATTTCAGTGGTGGCGTGTAATACCCCTTCAATCGGACGCACGATAGAGCGTTTCAGAAACACGCGTGAGAACACCAGCAGCAGAATGGCGAGTGCGAGTGGGGTAAATAGCAAGTAGTTAGATTTATGTTTGCTGCTTTTAAGTTGTGCGTCTAGTTCTGCCTGTTTCTGATTAAGCAGCTGCTCTGTGTTTGCCAGCAGATATTCGTAGCGATTAAAGATACCGGCTTCCAGATCTGTATTCAGTATCTTTTTCAGGTCGCTGCGGTTAAGGCGTGGGCCTTGGTCAAAGAGTGTGGAGGTCTCGGCAACAAACGCACGGTAGCCCGCGTGCAGGTCATTGATAGCGGTTTTTTCTGCCTCGCCTATGGCAAGGTGCTGCAACTGTTGGAAATGGTTTTCTACAGAAAGGGTGAATTGGTTGTATTCAGTATGGGCTTCTGGGTCGTCTAGAAAATAAGCGTCAAACAGCTCTTTGAGCTGGCGGTATAAGTCGCCGCGTGTTTGCTGCACTTCCTGTACCAATGAGTTAATACGATTCGATTCCTGGCTGGATTGGTCTTGCAACTGAATGCCAATCGCGCCAATGGAGGCGACTAAGAAAATGAGCAGAATAAAGGCTAGCTCATGAATGAGTAAAAGGTCTTTAAGAGAGGTCTTCTTTTTAGCCACAGCAGCAGTATCAAGTGATTATTCGAGCTTAAATGGTACGGGAACCAGAATGGTGAAAGTGCTGTTGCGTAATGCTTCAGGCGGGGTAGGGAAGGGAATGGCTTTTTCTACCATTTCCAGCGCTTGTTTATCCAGCACGTCATAACCGCTAGATTGCGTAATTTTCTTTGATTTTAGTTTGCCTGTGCCATCTAGCTCCAGCTCCACAACCGTTTCACCCTGCCAGCCGCGCATTTGCGCAATTTTTGGGTACTTTTTATGTTTGCTGATGGCGTTCCAAAGTGCGTTGCCATAACGCCCAGTAGCGTTGTCGATATCGGCTTGGCTGGGCATAGGCGGGGCTTCTTTTACCGGCTCGGCTGCTGGTGCGCTATGCGTTACTGTAGGACGCTCTGCTGCTGGTTTGACTGCAATTACTTCTGGTGCAGGCGTGATGGCGGGCGTTTCTGTGATGGGTTTTGCCTCTTGCACAATCGGGCTGGGCGTTGGCTTCACAACGGGCTTAGGCGTTGGTTTAGGTGTGGTTTTGGTTTGCGGCTCCACGACTTCAGGTGGGGGTTGCACCGGTTGTGGTGGTGCTGGCGGAGGTGGGGCAGGCTGCTGTACCAATTGAATCTCTAAAACCTCAGGCTTTTCCCTCACTGTGTCAAAATGAATATTGGGGATAATTAGGATGAGCAAACCATGCAGCAGCATGGAGCAAACAATCGCCCATACGATGGTGTTGTATCCCGCTGAGTCGGGTTGAGTTGCCGCGGAGTTCAAAGAAAATAGACCTGATTGAGAGGAGCGTATTTAAATATGACGCGAAATTATACAACAAGCAACCTTGATTGCTAGGCTGCTATTTTGGTGGCTTACGCTGTGTTTGCTGCTCATCTCATACATGATTATTTACACTCACTAAACTCAATAAATATGGCGCTAGATAATACCATCTAACACCTGCACTTGAACTGTTGCACCGGCATCCAGATTGCCAACATTGTCATCCAGCACTATAAAACAATTAGCTAACGACATGGAGCTTAATAATGCCGAGCCTTGTGCGCCGGTTGGTTTTACGCGCCATACGCCGTCTGTGTCGGTGAATAAAATGCCGCGCTGGAACTCTGTGCGTCCTGTCAGCTTTTTAATTGCTTGCGTGCACTGTACTTGAAACATCGGTAGCGGTACAGGGGTAGATTGCCCCATGAGCCTGAGTAATGCAACGCGTACAAACTGATAAAACGTGACCATGACCGCCACTGGGTTGCCAGGCAGACCAAAGTAATGCGCATTGCCTACCTTGCCATAAGCGAGTGGCCGGCCTGGTTTCATGGAGACTTTCCAGAACATGACTTGGCCATGTTTTGCCAATAATAGCTTCATATAGTCAGCCTCACCTACAGATACGCCACCGCTGGTGATGACTACATCTGCTTGCTGGGCTGCGTTGAGTAATGTTGCCTCCAGCTGTGCCGGGTCATCTGCAATTGCACCTAGATCAATGACTTCAACGCCTAATCTGGTGAGCATGCCAAAAAGGGTGTAGCGGTTGCTATCGTAGACTTGTCCGGTTTGAAGCGGTTTTCCTACCCCTACCAACTCATCCCCGGTAGAAAAGAAGGCTACTTTTAATTTGCGATAAGCCTGCACCTCTGCAATCCCTAGTGATGCAATTAAGCCTAAATCTGCGGGGCGCATCAGGTGGCCTTGCGCCAGAACGGTTTGCCCTAGTTTTAAATCTTCCCCTGCGTAGCGCACATTGGCCTGTGGTTTGGGCGCCTCGCTGATATTGATAAACTCGCCATCCGTGACGGTTCTTTCTTGCACTACTACGGTATCTGTACCAGTCGGCATGGCGGCACCGGTCATGACTCTGACGCACTCGCCATCTCCTACTGTGCCATTAAATGCCCTTCCGGCAAATGTGGTACCTATTACTTTGAGTCGAGTTGCCGCAAGGTCGCTGGCTTTAAGCGCATAACCATCCATGGCAGAGTTATCGTAGTTGGGGACGTTTGCCGGTGAGCTGATGTCTGCTGCCAGCACGCGGCCAAGGCTATCACGCAGCGCCAGCGTTTCAATTGCAGAAACCGGGTTTAAGAATTGCCGAATAAACTCACGGGCTTTTGCGACATGCATGGCATTAGGGTCGTAATCATCCATGCAGCTAGGGTTGTTAGCTAAGTTTTGGAGGGTGGTGTCACTAGTCATTGGTGTGTGTGCGTTGAGTGTTAATGGAGTAGTTTACTACGTTAAAGGCGATTATAGGTTCTGCACCTGTTGTGATAGTTTCTGCAGTTGCTGTGCCTAATGTGCATTGCTTTGTGCTAATTTTGCTTCTAGTTTGATAATGTCATCCTGGCTGTTCAGGTTTTCAAAAGCATCGTTGTTGTCGCCAAAATCCACCTCTATGTAACGCTGACTTTTCTGCCATGCATGTACTTTTCTGTTGCCCTGGGCTAAAAACTCCTCCAAGCTGGCAAGCAGTGTTTTTTTACATAGGCAAAATACTGGGTGGCTATTGTTGCCACAAGTGGCCACGGCAATGTCCGCATTGGCTTGTAATAAGCCTGCGCTGAGCTTTTGCACCAAGTCTGTTGGCAGTAGTGGTGAGTCGCACGGCACGAACAGTACTAAATCATGCGTGGCGTGTTTAAGCCCTAGCTGTATCCCTGCCAGCGGCCCTGCGAAATCTGCGATTTCATCTTGTAGTACGCGGTAGCCTAGGCTGTTGTAGTAGACAAGCTCACGATTGGCATTGATCATGATTTCACTGGCTTGTGGTGATAGTCTGGCAAGCACATGCTGAATCATGGGCTGGGATTGGAATGGGACTAACCCCTTATCAACGCCGCCCATGCGTGTGGCCAGGCCACCTGCCAGTATGAGTGCCGAGACTGGCACTTAACCACCTGTATGTGACATGAAGCGTACCACCGCAGGCTTAGCGCGTTTTAAGTCGAAATCATGCCCTTTGGGTTTGATGGACATGCTATCCAGAATGGCCTGTATCAATGGTTGGTCATCATTCGGATGGTTACGTAACAGTGGCATTAGATCTACTTTGTCTTCTTGGCCTAGACATAGGAATAGTTCACCCTTGCAGGTGATGCGTACCCGATTGCAGGCCTCGCAGAAGTTATGGGAGTGTGGTGAAATAAAGCCGATTTTGGTGTTGCTGTCCGCAACGCGCCAATAACGCGCAGGACCGCCGGTCGTCTCTGTGCTGGCGGTGAGTGTGTATTGGCTTTGCAAAGCTTTCAGGGTTTCTGCGTTGCTGACGAAAGTGGAGTCACGGGTATGGTTGACTTCACCTAGTGGCATTTCTTCAATAAAGGAAATGTCGATACCCTGCGCAATCGCGAAATCGACGAGTGCTTGCACTTCATCGTCGTTGGTGCCGCGCATCAGTACCGTGTTCAGCTTGATATTGTCGAAACCTGCTTGCTTCGCTGCTTGGATGCCGCGTAATACTTTGTTCAGCTCACCTGTGCGCGTGATTTTTTTAAAACGCTCGCTATTTAAACTATCCAGACTGATGTTGATGCGTTTGACGCCAGCACTTTTTAGGCTGGCAGCTTGCTTCTCCAATTGGCTGCCATTGGTAGTCAGTACTAGCTCTTTTAGCTTTTCAAGTTTGCCGACTTCTTCAAATAGCCATAATGCATTTTTACGTACTAGCGGCTCGCCGCCCGTAATGCGCACTTTGGTCACACCCAATTGCACAAACGCTCTCACCAAGCGCAAGCATTCCTCTAAGCTGAGTACTTCGTCGCGCGGCAAGAACGTCATCTCTTCTGCCATACAGTAAGTGCATCTGAAGTCGCAGCGGTCTGTAATCGAAAGCCGAATATAGTCCACCTGACGGCCAAATTGGTCGATCAGCTTGTCTGGAAAATTGGATGTTAAATCAGGCACTTTTTAAGTCCCAAGTTGTCGTATCTAGTAGCATTTTACATTTCATTAACAATTTACATTAATATTATAGTAGGATTGTACTACCGTCATAATAGTTGCTTTGGAGATATTAGCTTGCTAGATTCAAATACACCACTAGAAGATGCTGATGTGTTAATTAGTCGCTTAATTACCGAACACCAACACCGCCCCGGCGCATTGATGCCTTTGTTGCATGCAATTCAAGACAATCTAGGTTATGTGCCTGAGTCAGCCTATCCCCAAATATCAAAAGCCTTGGCTTTATCTGTGGCAGAAGTACACGGGGTCGTCACATTTTACCACCACTTTAGAACACATCCGCCTGGTCGTAATGTCATGCAGATTTGCCGTGCGGAGTCATGCCAGGCGATGGGTAGTAGCGCATTGGAAGCGCATGCGAAGCAATGTCTTAACATTGATTACCACCAAACTACTCAAGATAACGCCATTACGCTAGAGGCAGTGTACTGCTTGGGTAACTGTGCGTTATCACCTTCTGTGATGATGAACGATGAAATTTATGGACGAGTGTCTCCATCAGACTTGGATGCGTTGATTGCGGAGGCAAGAGCATGACTACAAAGATTTATATTCCCCGTGACTCAAGTGCTTTATCTGTAGGCGCTGAGAAGGTGGCAATTGCTATTGCCACAGAAGCAAAAAATCGTGGTTTGGATGTAGAAATTATCCGTAATGGCTCTCGTGGCCTGTACTGGCTGGAAACCATGGTGGAAGTTGCAACTGCCAATGGCCGTGTAGCTTATGGCCCGGTAAAGGCTAAAGACGTACCATCTTTGTTTGACGCTGACTTTATTAACGCTAAACCACATGCACTATGCTTGGGTTTAACTGAAGAGATTGACTGGATTAAAAAGCAGCAGCGTTTGACGTTTGCACGTGTCGGTGTGACCGATCCTGTGTCGCTGGATGATTACATTGCGCACGACGGTTATAAGGGTCTGAAAAACGCACTCAAGCTAAGTGGTGCTGATATCGTTAAAGCGTTGACAGATTCGGGTTTACGTGGCCGTGGTGGTGCAGCTTTCCCTACCGGTATCAAATGGAACACCGTACTCGGCTGTGAATCAGAGCAGAAATACGTAGTATGTAATGCCGATGAAGGCGACTCCGGTACCTATTCAGACCGTATGATCATGGAAGGTGACCCTTTCGTGTTGATTGAGGGGATGACCATTGCTGGTGTGGCAGTAGGTGCTACCCAAGGTTATATCTATCTGCGCTCAGAGTATCCACATGCCTTAGTAACCTTGAATCAAGCCATTGAGGCAGCGAATAAAGCGGGTTACTTAGGTGATAATGTTTTAGGCAGCGGCAAGGCTTTTCATCTGGAAGTGCGCCGTGCTGCGGGTGCTTATGTCTGTGGCGAAGAAACTTCATTACTGGAAAGCTTGGAAGGCAAGCGCGGTTTAGTGCGTTTCAAACCACCACTACCAGCGATTGAAGGCTTATTTGGCAAACCAACCGTTGTAAATAATGTGATTTCACTGGCTTCTGTGCCTATTATTTTGGATAAAGGTGCGCAATATTATGCGGATTACGGCATGGGTCGCTCACGTGGCACTTTGCCTATTCAGCTGGCCGGTAATCTTAAGCACAATGGTTTGGTTGAGTTAGCATTTGGCGCTACCTTACGTGAGTTGTTATACGATTTTGGCGGTGGCTCTGCCAGTGGTAAGCCTATCCGTGCCGTACAAGTGGGTGGTCCTCTAGGCGCCTACCTGCCGGAGAGTCAGTTTGATACGCCTTTAGACTACGAAGCGTTTGCTAAAATTTGGGCAGTGCTCGGTCATGGCGGTATCGTTGCGTTCGATGATACGGTAGATATGTCAAAAATGGCGCGCTATGCCTTTGAGTTCTGTGCAGTTGAGTCTTGCGGTAAATGTACTCCTTGCCGTATTGGCTCAACCCGTGGTGTAGAGGTGATTGATAAGATTCGATCAGGTAAAGACCACGCTAAAAATATTCAGTTAGTCAGAGATTTAAGTGACACCATGTTAAATGGCTCATTGTGCGCACTGGGTGGTATGACCCCTTATCCGGTACTGAGCGCATTAAATCACTTCCCGCAAGATTTTGGACTACCAGCTGAAACGCAAGCAGCTTAGGAGACAATGATGGACGAAATTAAATACAACTCAAATATCGATTACGGCACTCCTAAAAGTGAATCGGCTAAGCAAGTGACGTTGACGATTGATGACAGAGAAATCACCGTGCCTGATGGCGTATCTATCATGCATGCTGCTGCTTTAGCTGGCGTGATGGTGCCTAAGCTATGTGCAACCGATAGCTTGGAGCCATTTGGTTCATGCCGTTTGTGCTTGGTTGAGATTGAAGGTCGCCGTGGCTACCCGGCATCTTGCACCACACCAGTGGCTGAAGGCTTAAGCGTGCGTACTCAGACGCCAAAACTTGCGGATATACGCCGCGGTACTATGGAGTTGTACATTTCCGACCATCCTTTAGATTGCCTGACTTGTGCCACCAACGGTGACTGTGAACTGCAAGACATGGCGGGTGCAGTAGGTTTGCGTGAGGTGCGTTATGGCTATGATGGTGAAAATCACCTTAACTCGGTAAAAGACGAAACCAACCCGTATTTCACCTTTGACCCGAGCAAATGTATCGTGTGCTCACGTTGCGTACGTGCATGTGAAGAAACGCAAGGCACATTTGCGCTGACGATTTCTGGCCGTGGTTTTGAGTCTAAGGTTTCTGCCGGTAATAAAGACTTTCTCGATTCAGAGTGCGTTTCTTGTGGCGCTTGTGTGCAAGCCTGCCCAACTGCAACCTTGATCGAAAAAACCGTGATTGAAGCCGGTACGCCAGAGCATAGCGTAACAACCACCTGTGCATACTGTGGCGTAGGTTGTAGCTTTGATGCGGAAATGAAGGGTGAAGAAGTGGTGCGTATGACACCAACCAAGAATGGCGGCGCTAACCATGGCCACTCTTGTGTAAAAGGTCGTTTTGCATGGGGTTATGCTACCCATAAAGACCGTATCACTACGCCTATGATCCGTAAGAGTATCAAAGACCCTTGGCAACAAGTGGGCTGGGATGAAGCGATTAGCTATGCAGCCAGCGAGCTCACCCGTATTCAGAAACAATACGGTAGCGATGCTATCGGCGGTATTACTTCGTCACGTTGCACCAATGAAGAAGTTTATGTGACACAAAAATTGATTCGTGCTGTATTTGGCGTGAATAACGTGGATACCTGCGCACGTGTTTGCCACAGCCCAACTGGCTATGGCTTAAAACAAACACTGGGTGAATCTGCCGGTACACAAACATTTGATTCAGTGATGTATTCAGATGTGATTTTCATCATCGGTGCTAACCCAACCGATGGTCACCCGGTATTTGCTTCACAAATGAAACGTCGTTTACGCGAGGGCGCAAAACTTATTATTGCTGACCCACGTGAAATTGATTTGGTGGCTAATTCTCCACACATCCGCGCTGATTATCACCTCAAATTACGTCCAGGTACTAACGTTGCCTTGATTTCAGCATTGGCACATGTGATTGTGACTGAGGGCTTGGTGCGAGAGGCATTTGTGAAAGAGCGTTGCGAGTGGGATTCATTCGTCGAGTGGCGTGATTTTGTGGCTAAGCCAGAAAACTCACCTGAAGCGCTAGCTGAAGAGTTGGGTGTGGATGCTGAAATTGTTCGTGCTGCAGCACGTATGTATGCTACAGGTGGTGATGCTGCAATTTACTATGGCCTTGGTGTGACCGAGCATAGCCAAGGCTCTACCACTGTGATGGGGATTGCCAACTTGGCCATGGCAACTGCAAATATCGGCCGTGAAGGCGTGGGCGTTAACCCATTACGTGGTCAAAACAACGTGCAGGGTTCATGTGATATGGGTTCTATGCCGCATGAGTTCCCGGGTTACCGTCACGTAGCAGATGATGCGACACGTGCTTTGTTTGAATCTGCTTGGGGCAGGCCGCTGAGCAAAGAGCCGGGCTTACGTATTCCAAATATGCTGGATGAAGCTGGCGAAGGTAACTTCAAGGGTCTGTACTGCGTAGGTGAGGACATTGTGCAATCTGACCCTAATACGCAGCATGTGACACATGCATTAGAAAATATGGAGTGTGTGATCGTTCAAGACTTGTTCCTGAACGAAACCGCCATGTTCGCACACGTGTTCTTCCCTGGTGCTTCATTCCTGGAGAAGAGCGGCACCTTTACCAATGCTGAACGCCGTGTTTCACCAGTACGCAGAGTGATGCGTCCAAAAAATGGCTATGAAGATTGGGAAGTAACCACTAAATTGTCTGAGGCGTTAGGTTACCCTATGCACTACAAACACGCTTCAGAAATTATGGACGAGATTGCTGCGTTAACACCTACCTTCCGTGGCATCAGCTTCAAAAAACTGGATGAAGTGGGCAGTGTACAATGGCCATGTGATGATGAGCATCCAGATGGCACGCCAATTATGCATATTGATGAATTTGTGCGAGGCAAAGGTAAGTTCTTTATAACGCAGTACGTGCCAACCACAGAAAAAGTGAATGCAAAATTCCCATTGATTCTGACTACCGGCCGTATCTTGTCGCAATACAACGTGGGTGCGCAAACACGTAGAACCTACAACACGGCATGGCATCCAGAAGATATTCTGGAAATTCACCCACATGACGCAGAAGAGCGCGGTATTAAAGAAGGTGATTGGGTTGGTATTGTCAGCCGTGCGGGTGAGACTGTGCTACGCGCCAAAATTACTGAGCGTGTGCAAGCTGGTGTGGTGTATACCACCTTCCATCACCCTGAGTCTGGTGCTAACGTGATTACTACTGACAACTCAGACTGGGCAACTAACTGCCCTGAGTTTAAGGTGACTGCGGTACAAGTGTCACGTGTAAGCCAATTGTCTGATTGGCAAAAACATTATAAAACCTTCAGCGAAGCGCAAATTGCCTTTGCTGGTAAAAAGGCAGAAGCTGCCAAGGTTAGCTAGGAGTTAATGCTGTCTTTAATATTAGATGTATCGACCAGCCAGTTTGAGGTTGCGCAGTGGCAAGATGGAAAACTGCAGCTCGCCTCGGATTGCTTGGCGGAAGAAACACCGATTGCCTTAGTCTATAACGGAGTGTCTCATGCGGTGATGTTGGCTACGGCGCAGGATCTGGAAGATTTTGCGCTGGGTTTCTCGCTATCTGAAGGCATTATCGAGCAGGCGAGTGAGCTCTATGACGTAGATGTTCAAGTGCGCAATAATGGTATTGAGTTGCATTGCGAGATTGCCACTGAGCGCTTTGTGCGGCTAAAGGAAAAACGTCGCACTCTGGCTGGCAAAACCGGCTGTGGCTTATGTGGCTCAGAAAGCTTGGGGCAAGCGGTACGTTACCCGGAGCGCTTGCAGTCTCCGTCTGTATTTGCAGCAAGCAGTATCAAACGTGCGTTACACACGATGCAATCCTGGCAGGTATTGCAGCAGCAGACGGGTGCTACGCATGCTAGCGCCTATGTGCTGGCAGACGGCACCATCAGCATGGTGCGCGAGGATGTAGGCAGGCATAATGCGCTGGATAAGCTGGTGGGTGCGCTGGAGAGAAGCCGTGTGAAAACGGGCCTAGTGAATGATGGCTTTATTATCACCACCAGCCGTGCCAGTTTTGAGATGGTGCAGAAAACAGCCAGAGCGGGAGTGAGCTTGCTGGTTGCTGTATCAGCGCCTACCGGTTTAGCGGTACGCGTAGCGCAGGAGTGCAGTTTAACGCTGTTGGGGTTTGCGCGTGACAGCCGATATGTGGCCTATAGTCATGGCGAAAGAATTTTGAATCAATAAATTATAGAAAAGCTAGGATTTATGGATATTAAACGTTTAATTTCAATGGCGAATCAAATCGGTGACTTTTATGAGTCATACCCGAATCAAAGCCAGGCACAACAGAATATTGCTAAGCATCTCAACAGCTTTTGGGCATTGCCTATGCGTAAGCAAATTGCAGAGTACGTTAATGTGCAGGGTGGTAACGGTTTACATCAAGCGGTGCAAACAGCGATTAAATCGCACATTCAGTTATAGCATCTACCATTGTCTGCATGCACTATGCGGACAATGCTGATACCAATCACCTATTGATTAGGTGATTGGTTTGCTCTCTTCCTTGAAGTTTATTCCCCAGAAATAAATCCTAGAAATAAATATTAGATATAAACCTTGGATATAGCCTTAATGCTGGCGCTGATAAAGCCTGAAGCTTTCTTTTCTATCCGCGGTGCGTTTGCCGCGCCAAATTAAGGCCCATTCGTCACTCGGCTGCATTCTGGTTGTGCCGCGTTCATCCTGAATCAGATAAAACTCGCAGTTGGCAGACTGCGCTGCATCCATAGGCTCTAAGTGTAGGTTGGTGTAGTAATTTAATAGTACGCGTTGTGATTGGCCGACATTAAGGCTTTTGATACATGAGCCGTTTTTGCCTAGTGCTTGTTGCAGTTGCGTAAAGGCTGGTTTGTAGCTCTTGGCGCTGTCAATCAGTGGTAGCCATAAGGTCATCAGCAGGCCCCAGCCAAACGTCATGCCTACCGCCCAGTTGGTGACAGTGGCACGGTTGCTTTGGCGTACTCTGACGCATGTGAATAACCAGATGCTGGTGATAATAAGCGCCAACACTAGGCTGAGCAAATTAAAATCAATACTGTCGGTACCGGATAAAAACTGCATGCGTTCTTTAATGCGGCTTGGGTAGCCTGTGGTCATTGCAAACCAGCCCAGCCAAATCAGAAAGCCAGCTAAGCCAAATAGGCTGATGCCAAACCAGTTTAATGCCGAGGCCGCACCGCGTTTAAGGTGGTCTACGCTACCGGCGCCAAGTGCTACCAAAGGCAGGAGTAGGGTCAGTGCATTGATGTCTTTGTTATCCGCGCCTGCGCCTAATGCTGCCAAACTAATCAAGAAGAATACGATGATCAACTGGAATCTAGGCTTGTTCAGTAGTTGCAGGCGATGGCGCCATAGGCTCCATAGCGCTAAAGGTAGCGCTGGCCATGCATACCAAATTAATATCTTAAAAAAATATGAAAAGTAGGATTGGTTAAAACTATTGAGTTCGGTTTTAAGCCATGCGTTAAATAACTCTGGGTAATACAGCGCAAAAGGGACTAACCATAGTGCGACTAGCGGCAGCGCGGCTAAAAGCGCTGTACTGAAAAATATGGCAAAACTCTTGGTGCGCCAATTCTTGAATAAAAGCGCCAGTGATAATGCAGTGCCAGTTAAAATCAGTACAGGCAGCAAGCCTTTGGATAAGAAGCCAACAGCGATAGCTGCACCTAGCAGCATGCTGGCGCGCCAGGGGCGGCGTTTGGACAGTGCTAGCGCATAAAAGCCGGTGGCTGTACTAGCTAGCGTGGCAACCTCAGCGTTGAGGCTGTGTGCATTTAAAATAAGGCCGATGGTGCCTATCATAATAAATGTGGCGTAGCGTCCTACACCGTGCGTCCATAGCTCACGTCCAGTCATACCTACCATGAGTAAGGTAATCGACATCCAGAGCGCATTAACAAGGCGTGCACCATCATGGATATTAAACAGATAGCTAAATAGCTGGGCGCTGCCGGCGGCGGATAAGTGGTAGAGTGGTGGTAAATCTAATAGCGATTGGTTGACGGCTAGCGGCGCGATGATATGGCCGTTATCCAGAATATCTTTAATAATGCTGATGCTGGTGGTTTCTAGCGGTTTCCACGGCGCATGACCAATTAGACCCAGAAAAATCCAGATAACAGATAGCAGGATTAACAGTTGTGTTTTTGTGTTCTCACCAATGCGCGCACGCGGTGTGGACATGTTGCCTTGCCAGTCATGATCAAGTTGGAAGCGCATGTGGATTAGCTCAGGGTTCGCATCGTTAGTGTCTGCATTATTGGAGTAAGCCCATTTTATATGAGCAAGTGAGTTGTATAAACAACATACTAAAACAAAAGGCAGCCTAAGCTGCCTTTTGATAAACGATAATCTGCAAGCAGAGTCGTATTTGCTGAATTACATGCCGTATTTTTTACGGAATTTATCAACACGACCAGCAGTATCAAGAATCATTTGTTTACCAGTGTAGAACGGGTGTGATTTTGAAGATACTTCGATCTTAACTAATGGGTACTCTTTGCCGTCTGTCCACTTGATAGTGTCACGAGCAGCGATAGTTGAGCGTGTGATAAAGCTAAAGTCAGCACCAATGTCTTGGAATACGACTTCGCGGTATTCTGGATGAATTCCATCTTTCATAATAATAGCCTCTAATTGATCGCCGAATGATACGGCATATGTTGCAAATTTTTGCGATAACTCAGCATTATATTTATATTGCCTAAGCTATGCAAGGTAAATCGTTTCAAGATAATTGTTTGTAGTAAAGGGTTTAGCCTCTACGCATGCTGTCAAAGAAATCCGCATTGTTTTTCGTTGACTTGATTTTGTCCAGCAAGAACTCCATCGCCTCAAGGTCATCCATAGGGTAGAGCAGTTTGCGTAGTACCCAGATTTTTTGCAGTACGTCTTTTTCGATCAGTAACTCTTCGCGGCGGGTGCCTGACTTGTTCACGTTGATTGCAGGGTATTGGCGTTTTTCTGCCATGCGGCGATCCAGATGGATCTCCATGTTGCCGGTACCTTTGAACTCCTCGTAGATCACGTCATCCATACGTGAGCCAGTGTCTACCAATGCGGTTGCGATGATGGTGAGTGAGCCACCTTCTTCAACATTTCTGGCGGCACCGAAGAAGCGTTTTGGACGCTGCAAGGCGTTGGCATCCACACCACCGGTCAAGACTTTGCCGGATGATGGAATCACAGTGTTGTAAGCACGCGCTAAACGAGTGATCGAGTCTAGTAAGATGACCACGTCTTTTTTATGTTCAACCAGACGTTTGGCTTTCTCCAGCACCATTTCGGCCACCTGCACGTGACGGGTTGCTGGTTCGTCAAACGTAGAAGCCACCACTTCGCCTTTTACTGAGCGTGTCATTTCTGTCACTTCCTCAGGGCGCTCGTCGATTAACAGTACAATCAGAATTACATCAGGGTGGTTGGCCGTAATTGCATGTGCAATGTTCTGCATCATGACGGTTTTGCCGCTTTTTGGGCTGGCAACCAATAGACCGCGCTGACCTTTGCCGATAGGCGCAATCATATCAATGACACGGCTGGTAATGTTTTCTGCACCTTTGATATCGCGCTCTAAAGTGAGTGGGATAGTAGGGAATAAAGGCGTTAAGTTCTCAAACAGAATTTTGTGTTTGGTGTTTTCTGGCGCTTCGTCATTCACCATGTCCACTTTAACTAAAGCGAAATAGCGCTCACCATCTTTAGGAATGCGAATTTCACCTTGAATGCTGTCGCCGGTGTGTAAGTTAAAGCGGCGAATCTGGGAAGGTGAAACATAAATATCATCAGGACCCGCTAAATAGGAAGTGTCTGGTGATCTTAAAAAGCCAAACCCGTCTTGCAACACCTCTAAAGTACCATCACCAAAAATACTGTCACCTTTTTTTGCCTTGTTTTTAAGAATAGCAAAAATCAGATCTTGTTTACGCATGCGGCTGGCATTGTCAATTTCGTTGGCAATGGCCATTTCTACTAATTCAGTAACAGGTAGATGTTTGAGGTCGGATAGATGCATGAGGTCTCGCTAGAACAAGATGTGTGTAGAGGTAATGTAAGGCTTTAGATTTAAATGCCAGAGGTTATTTTTTATTGCCGGAAGGGCTGGTGCTTGGTTTTAAAGCTTTAATCGTTTAAAACCAAGCGCTTGATTTATGCTTAGGGTAAAGGGTTTAGATGTTGCTGTCAATAAAAGCGGTCAGTTGTGACTTAGATAGTGCGCCAACTTTAGTTGCTTCTACATTACCATTTTTAAACAACATTAGGGTAGGGATACCGCGAATGCCGTATTTTGGTGGCGTTTGTTGGTTGTCATCAATGTTTAGTTTAGCAACCTTGATGCGGCCAGCATATTCTTTTGAAATTTCATCAAGAATTGGTGCAATCATTTTGCATGGACCACACCACTCTGCCCAGTAGTCTACTAGCACTGGGATTTGCGATTGTAGAACATCTTGTTCAAAACTTGCATCGCTAAGGTGTGTGATGTGTTCGCTCATAGAAAAACCTTTAAATTGAATATGACTAAATAATACTTGAAAATGTGTATCGTAACGAAAAAAAATGTTTTAGTGAAGTCTAATTGTGCCGAATAAGATTTAATTCATGATGTTGAACTGAATGCGCTCAATGTCATGTGTTCTTTCTATTAGCCGGTTAAGAGATGCTTGCACGGTATTGTGGTTGCAGGTAAATGTAAGCTGGCGGCCGTGGATATAAGTGCCCCTGGGTGCGATGATGGTGGCCGCTTGGTTCATGGCGCTGATTTCTGGCAGTTTAAGTATTTTACTATTGCTGCTGTGCTGAAAGGCCTGTGCAAAAGCGCTGTCTGCATATGGGGCAATCAACTGTACGCCAATATCTAAGCGGTCTCTGGTGCCGCAGTTAGCCCATTTCACCAGTCCGATTGACCACTGCTGCTCATTCTTGGCTTTTAATGCAATTAAGCCGCCGACTTTGATATTTTTCTTTGCGGTATGGTAGCGTCTGATGGAGATGCCGTTGGCACTGATATTCAGTATCTTCCAGTGTGAAGGCGTTACCTGATAGGCTTGTGAAGGGCTGCCGTTATTGGCGTTTGAGGCAGTGATGATATTGTGTATGTCTTCAATGCCAGCAACGATGTCGATATCGCCGTTCTTAGCCGAGCGGTTAAATATACGCTTAGGCGAAATACCCCAGTTGGTAATTAGGTAAGACAGTAACTCAATGTAGTCATTGTGATTGGCATCCGCGTTAATGCTGCCATTAGCAGGTACGCTGCGATTTTGCAGTTTGTTCAGGTCTTCATGTATGCCACGTATCAGGTCTATGGTATGTAACAGCAGTTCTGAGTCTGGGTTGGGAGCTGACTTGAGTTTGCTGTATGGGGTGGGTGGTGCATCTGACGTTAAGTTAATGATAAATGCGCCCGAGCTGTTTTCTAATGGCTCGATTGCGGTCACGCGCGCCGCCTGAATGTGGTGTGCCAAGTAGTCGGCAACGGCACTGATATCTTGCTGTATCAGGTGGTGCGGTTGTGCCAGACTCACCAGTAGTGTGTGTTTATAAGTGTCCTCAATAGAGGTCAGTAAATGGGCGTGGTTTTTCGCTTGGGTTGGTGTGGCGTCGGCCGGAATACTGTTATATAGAATGCCAAGCTTGGCTGCGCAGAAGTAAAGCTGATGTAAATCGCTCCAGACATGGCTGGGCGGCGTTAAATAGGTTTGGTAATGTACCAAGGTGTATTCGGCGATTGCGTGCATTGCGCGCTGGATAGCTAGTGCGGAGCTTTTATCTGTGCGCAATTTAATAAGCTGGTTCTGTAAATCGATTAGCACTAGCTTGTAACCATAACCTAGTTCTAGCCACAGTGCTTCGCAGGCGGTGGCGGCAGATTTGGCTTTATCTTCAAGCGGTAGCGTGGAGTTGATATAGTCTGCTGCAAGTGCCGTGGTTACACTGATAATCAGGCTGCGGTAGCAGTCTAGCGCTTGCGTTCTTTGGTTAGGGGAAACTTTCTGGCGATTCAGCGTTTCCAACTCGTTGTGTAAATGCGTGGCGATATCAGCCGGCTCTTGCGAGTTAATTTCCTGCAGTAATTGGAGTATTCGCTGCGGGCGTGTCTCCGCAATAAATACCGAGTGTTCTTGCAATGCTGGAATATTAAGGTTCAATGCCATATTATTTTTTTTTGCAATCAATTTATTGTATGTAGATGATTGTATGATATTGCCTATATGAAATTTAGTATAAACAATATGTTACGGCTAGCATACATCTAAAAAAATGTTTTTGCTAGCATGTTAATTTTTTTAACAGTAAAGCGTAGTTTGCTGTTTGTGTGGTGGGGTTATGTATAAGTTTTTATTGGGTTTGCTGATGTTGGTGTGTAGTCAGTTGGCGAGTGCTGAAGTAGCGACGAAGTCTAATTTCTTACTGAAAGATATGGCTGGGGTGCAGCATCAGCTTACGCAGTACAAGGGTAAGTGGGTATTGGTTAATTATTGGGCCACCTGGTGTCCGCCATGTCTGGAAGAGGTGCCCGATTTGGTTAACTTGTATGACCAGCATCGCCAAAAAGACCTGATGGTGCTTGGCGTGGTGTTTGACTATAAGGATGTGAGTGAAGTCAAAGCTTATGTCGATGATATGTTGATGTCGTACCCGATCGTGCTGGGGGATGACAGCGTGGTTGAGCAGATTGGTGCGGCGGATGTGATGCCAACCACTTTTATTTACAACCCGAAAGGTAAGTTGGTGAAAATCAAGCGCGGTATTGTAACCAAACCTTATATAGAAGGGTTGATTAAGGCTGGTACTGGCCGTTAGGCTTGAATGGTTGGCGCTCGGCCAACAAGAGGCTCATGTGTGTTTATTGCTTATAGCACATGAGCTTGAGGTCGGTGACTAGTGAGGTACCGGAATGCTGTTGCCGCTGCTATCGAGCACATTGAGCTGGTTTTCATCGGCAAAGTGCATCAATTGTGCGTAGCCTTCAGGGTTCACCACTTTCAATTTCAAATCAACTGCCAAGCAGCGCACGCCGTTAACTACTCTTGGTTTTAAATACGGTGAGTATTTTAGCTTGCGGTCATCGCCAAAAGTCGCGTAGGTGCTGCACATGCGGTCTACCCAGTCGCTAGGGCGGAACGGTTTGCCTGCACGCGTGTTGCCTTCAATAATGATTTCCTGAAGTTCTGGGGCGTTTTTGTGGTCTGTAGTCATTTATATTTACCAATGATAGCGCTGCGAAACAGCTTTAGAGTTGCCTATATTATAGCATTGCCAGTCAGCATGAAAATGTACCTGCTTTCAAAAGCAACATAATATTTAGACGTCTTGGATGTTGCTGGCGCGATGGGCATGCTTGCATATTTGTGGACAAAACAGCCTGAATTGTTAAATCTATTTTATGCAGGCTGTCTTGTTCAAACGTATGTTGTTTCGGTTAATGCGGGTTATGGCATGTATTCAAATACTTTGACCACGGTTGTTACGCCGCTGACATTGCGTGCAATCTCTACCGCGGCATCCGCTTCTTTTTGTGTGACATAACCCATCAGGTAAACAATACTGTTTTCAGTCACGACTTTGACATAGTTAGCACTAAAGCGATTTTCAGTGACAAACTGTGTTTTAACTTTTGATGTGAGGAATGAGTCGTTAGCGCGTGAACTAAGTGAAGTTTTCGGGCCAATCACTAATTCATTAGTAAGGCTGCGCACGCTCTCTGTGCCTAAAATGACATTACCAGCCTGCGTTTTTGCCTGCTCATTAGGCACTTCGCCAGTTAATAGCACATTGCCTTTGTAACTAGTGACGTTGACGTGTGACTCTTCGCCCAAGTTGTCATAAATTTTCTTAATCGCTTTTAGTTCGATATTCTGATCTTCAACATAGACGCCAGAAGTACGTCTATCTGCTGCCATGGCGCCAGTCGCTGCTGCACCACCTACAACAACAGGCACACAGGCGCTGATTTGTGTGGCTAATGCGATGGCGGCAAATAGTTTAATCGCAAATAGTTCGTTCGGTAGTTTCATCATGAAGGTCCTTTATGATTGGGATGGGTTAATGGTGGATAAAAGTCGTTCAGAATGCATCTTTTATCCATTCTACTGCGGTTATATCAAGTGCATGCATCAAAATTGCGTCAAAGCGGCAGGCGCTATCGCCATGTAACTGTAGGTAGCGTTCTGCTGTTCGCGTGAGTTTTTGCTGTTTGCTTGAGTTGATGCTCATGCCTGCACCGCCAAATTTAGTATTGCTGCGTAAACGCACCTCTACAAAAACCAGCGTTTTACCATCGCGCATGATGAGATCAATCTCACCGTAGGCAGAGCGAAAGTTTTTTTCTATTACGGTGAGTCCGTTGTTTTGCAGAAAAGTTGCAGCAATTTGCTCTGCCAGCTGACCTTCAGTGATGTTCCTGGCTTGTGGTTGCGTGGACATGTGTTTGATTGTATTGGTTTTATTGTTTACCGTTCTTGTATTTACCGCTCTTGGCTAACGCCTTCGTAAGTGAATCTGGCCATCGCTGGCTGGCGTGTGATGTTGCCACGTTGGATGCTGATGGTGCCTGAAAGTCCATTGAGCAGAACCTCTTTGTCGTTGACTTGCTGTGAGGCGGCTAAGATTGATAGTGCATCTACCCCTAACGCATACCAGCGTAACAAGTCATTCGAGCTTAGTGCTGCTGCGGCACTTTGATATGCGCTGAATTGTGTGTTGGCTGCTAATAGAAAAGGAATTTCTACAAAACGCACACTGTTCAATGTGGGGTCGATATCGGTTTCATGTAGGTTGGAGAATGCTAGCGTGGGAGTGCCTGCGTTGAGGTAGGGTTTGATAATGCGCGCGTCAGCCGCGGGTAGCGCCAGTATTACCATATCATGTGCTTTGGCGTTGATTTTGGACTGGATATCGAGCAGGCTAGTATCATTCGCTGCGATGTTTTGCGCCAGGGTGATGACGTTAAAGTTGTTGTGTTCTGTGCTTAGGTTGAATACTTGTTGCCACGCAGCGTTGAGGCTTCTCAACATCTGGATGGAAGTAGTACTCTCCGTAGTGAGAATAGCGACATCGTGAATCGCATTCTTTGCTGCAAATTTAGCAAGTTGTGCGGCCTCGGCATAGAGGTCTAAGCCTAGTGTTAATGCTTGCGGACTTGTCTGTTGCTGAGTGGCAGCATCAGCCGCTAGGCCAAAGTCTAGGGTGATAGCATACGGGCTATTGGCTAGGCTTTGTTCCTGATGGTCAGAGTTATTGTTAGTTTCGGTGTAAATTAGAATCGCGTTTTCCAAACCTTGCTGTGTCAGTGCTGTGCTCAGGCCGGTCTTGAATGCTTCTACTCTTTCGTTATCCGCATCTGAGGTGGGGAGGTAGCTAATGGCAATCGCGTCGGCTGATGGCAGCTTGAGTGCTTGCGTTGCATTTTGCTTGGTATTAGGTGGCTGCAAACTGCTTGCGAACGTGGCAGCTGCGTGGTCTGGATAGTTGATTTGCCAGCTTTTTAAGCTGCTACTAAGGTCTTGGTTTTTTGCCGCTAGTGCTAAATCAATCCAGCCTTGGAGATTATCGTCTGTATTGTTGCCGCGCATTGCCAGTAGTTCGCCTTGGTCTAGCTTGCTGAGTAAGCTCCATATTTGTGCCTGGTTGGCTGTGATCGCATCTTTTGGGTTGTTGTCAGATGTGGCTGATAGCGCTAAATCCACTTGTAATAAATGGAGCAGCGCTTGCTCGGGGTCCTGTAGTTGTGCAAAGGCTTTTGCCAGATGTTGATGCAAGCTAATTTTGGCAGGTGAGCTGAGCTGGCTTTCTGCCTGTAATGGCAGTAGTAGCTGCAAGGCTTGATCTAAGGATTGCTTGCTGTAGGCAATTTCACCTTGAAGTAACTTGGCGTACGGTGAACTGCTTGGTATTTTTGCCAAAGCTGCCATTGCGCATGCTGCGTTGGACTGTTTGAGGC
The DNA here is from genome assembly GCF_946479685.1 of uncultured Methylotenera sp. The sequence goes on along the minus strand of NZ_CAMLGS010000013.1, from coordinate 3,068 downwards.
AGGCTTCACCGGCTAAAAACTGTGCTTCAGCTTTGTTGTCCGTTTTATTGTTAGGCGAGCTGATTTGCTCTGCAGCTAAATTTAAACTGCTAAAAAGCAGGCATGTTGCTAAAATGATGTTTATTAAATTATTAGTCATTAAGTTTTGTATCCTATGGGCATATTATATGTTGTCGCAACGCCAATTGGAAATCTGCAAGATATTACCCTGCGCGCGTTAGAAACGCTGAAAGCGGTAGATGCGATTGCGGCAGAAGACACACGCCACACCTCGGGCTTGCTCAGTCATTTTGGCATCAGTAAAAAATTGATTGCGGTACACGAGCATAATGAATATCAATCCGCAGAGAAATTGCTGCAGCAACTGAATGCGGGCGAGAGTATTGCACTGGTGACCGATGCCGGCACGCCTGGCATTAGCGACCCTGGCGCCGTGGTGGTGGATTTGGTGCGCAAGGCTGGCGTGAAAGTGGTGCCGGTGCCTGGGGTAAGTGCGGTAATCACGGCGCTATCGGCTAGCGGTATCATGCAGAATGGTTTTTTGTTCCACGGCTTTTTACCTGCAAGTGGTGCAGCGCGGCGTAAAGCGCTAGAAGCGCTTAAAGCACAAGAAGTGACCTTGGTGTTTTATGAAGCGCCACATAGGATTGTTGATAGCATCGCTGATATGTGTGCAGTATTGGGTGCAGAGCGCCGCATTACCTTTGCGCGTGAGTTGACTAAAACTTTTGAAACCATCTACAGCTGTGCGCTCTCAGAGGCAGAGGCCTGGCTTGAGGCCGATACCAATCAGCAGCGTGGCGAGTTTGTGCTATTAGTAGAAGCTGCTGCCATTAAAGATGCAGAAGAGTTGCCGGAAGAAACCGTGCGTATCTTAAAGCTGCTGTTAGCAGAATTGCCGCTTAAGCAGGCGGTTAAATTAGCCACGGAAATTACCCATGAAAAAAAGAATGTTTTATACGAGTTTGCACTGCAGCTAAAACAGCAGTCTGAATAATCCATCCGTACTGTTGAATCAGAATTATGTGAATCAGAATTATGTGAATCAGAACTATTTGAATTAGAGCTATTGAATATGAATAATCCTATACACTCACTTACCATTACCCGCCCAGATGACTGGCATTTACATTTAAGGGATGGCGGCGCGCTTAAATCGGTGCTGCCAGATACCGCAAGGCAGTTTGCTCGTGCGATTGTGATGCCTAATTTGCGTCCGCCAGTCACTACCACTGCGCTAGCGATTGAATACCGTGAGCGCATTCTGAACGCGTTGCCGGTAGGCGCAAATTTTGAGCCGCTGATGACCTTGTACCTCACGGACAATACCACCGCAGAAGAGATTGAACGCGCTAAAGCCAGTGGCATTGTGCATGGGGTAAAGCTTTACCCGGCTGGCGCTACGACTAATAGTGACTCTGGCGTAACTAACCTGGGGCACTGTGTCAAAGCGCTGGAAGCTATGGAGAAAGTAGGCATGCCACTGCTGGCGCACGCCGAGGTGACTGATAGTGATGTGGATGTGTTTGACCGTGAGCGCGTGTTTATTGAGCGCAATATGATTCCGCTACTCAAGAAATTCCCTGGCTTAAGAGTGGTATTTGAGCATATCACTACGCGCGATGCGGCAGATTTTGTAACACAGGCATCAAGCAATGTGGCGGCTACCGTAACCGCGCATCATTTATTGATGAACCGTAATGACATGTTTAAAGGTGGTATTCAGCCGCACCATTATTGCCTGCCTATCTTGAAGCGTGAGGAGCACCGCGTGGCGTTGGTAAAAGCGGCGACATCGGGCAACCCTAAATTCTTCTTGGGTACAGATAGTGCACCGCATGCGCGACACACTAAAGAGGCTGCGTGTGGCTGTGCTGGTATGTATACGGCGCATACGGCCATGGAGCTTTATGCGGAGGCGTTTGAGTTGGCTGGCGCTTTGGATAAGTTGGAAGGGTTTGCCAGCTTCTATGGTGCCGATTTCTACGGGCTACCACGCAATACCGAGCAGATTACGTTAGTGAAAGAAAGCTGGAAAGTGCCTAGCAGCTTGCCGTACGAAGGGGATGTGCTGGTACCGTTACGTGCAGACCAGATGCTTAATTGGAAAATGCTGTAACTTAAACTGTTAACGTCAGCTTGTTTTGTAAATGGCGCCAGTTTTTTTCAAGCTGGCGCCATTTTTGTATCTGCTATGCTGGTGTTGGCCAGGTTTGCGTCTGCCGTGTTTGTATCCGCTGCGTTTATATCTGAAGTGTATTAATCTTACTCTTTATCCCAATATGGTTCTGCGCCAAAGCGCTCACTGAGGAAGTCTATCAAAGCGCGGGTTTTTAGCGGTAAATTCCGCTTGGGTAGATAAAGTGCATATACGTATTGGTCAATGGGGATGTATTCCGGCAGTACTGATTGTAGTCGCTTGCTTTGTATCTCTTTGCCGATAATAAAAGTGGGTAATAGTGCCAGTCCAAATCCGCCTAACACGACTTGTGATAATGCCTCGTCATCATTAATGCGTAATCGCCCGGAAACCGGCACCAAAATTTCATCACCGGCAACTTCAAAGCGCCATAAGCCGCTGTCCCCAGAGTGTATGTAGTCTAGGCAGTTGTGCTCGGTCAGTGCTTGTGGCGATTGTGGGGTACCGAACTGTTTGAAGTAATCAGGGGTGGCGCACAGTCTGCGTCTGATTGGTGCTAATTTTTTTGCAACTAGCGCTTCGGGTGGATTTCTGGTGACACATATCACAAGGTCGTAGCCTTCTTCAGCTAAATCAACTACGCGGTCGGTAATGGTCATGTCAATATCAAGCTCAGGGTAGCGATGCAGAAAATCGCCTACTGCTGGCGCAATGTGTAGCGTGCCGAAAGCCACTGAGGCTGCCACCTTAAGCACCCCGCGTGGCTGTGCGTTCAGGCTTTCAATCATTTTATGTGCTTGGTCTGCTTCATCGTGGATGCGGCTACAGTAATCAAAAAATGATGTGCCAACTTCGGTTAAGCTAAGGTGGCGTGTGCTACGGTTGAGTAGGCTGGCACCCAAGCTGTGTTCCAGCTTGGCTACAGCCT
>NZ_CAMLGS010000012.1 GCF_946479685.1 uncultured Methylotenera sp. | reverse complement strand
CGCACCACCACAATACCGGTGACCAATGGTGCATCTACCCGATGTACACCTTTGCTCACCCGATTGAAGATGCATTAGAGCGCATTACCCATTCTATCTGCACGCTGGAATTTGAAGACCAACGCCCATTTTACGATTGGCTGTTGGAGCGTTTGGCAGAAGCTGGTTTGCTAGCGCACCCACTGCCGAAACAATATGAGTTTGCGCGTTTAAACCTCACCTATGTGGTGCTTTCAAAACGTAAGCTGATTCAACTGGTAGAAGAAAAACACGTAAACGGCTGGGATGACCCACGCTTACCAACCATTGCGGGTGCGCGCCGCCGTGGTTACACCGCTGCTGGCTTTAAGTTATTTACCGACCGTATTGGCGTGAGCAAAGCTGACTCTTGGATCGAATACAGCATCCTTGAAGACTGCATGCGTGAAGTGCTGAATACCGATGCTGAGCGCCGTATTGCCGTGCTAGACCCAATCAAGCTGGTGATTGATAACTACCCAGAAGGCCAAAGCGAAGACTGCTTTGCTCCTAACCACCCACTCAAACCTGAGCTGGGTAAACGTACCGTGCAACTCAGCAAAGAGCTTTGGATAGAGCGTGAAGACTTTATGGAAACGCCAAGCAAAGGCTTCTTCCGCCTAACGCCAGATGGCATGGTGCGCTTGCGCTACGGCTATGTGGTGAAATGTACAGGCTGCGAAAAAGATGCAGATGGCAACGTGACCGTTGTGCATTGCGAATACCTGCCAGATACCAAGTCAGGCACACCGGGCTCAGACAGCGTAAAAGTAAAAGGCAATATCCACTGGGTAAGCGTAGCTCACGCTTACGAGGCAGAAGTGCGCTTGTATGATCGCCTGTTTAAAGAAGCGCATCCGGGTGAAGGCGACCGTGATTTCTTGGATGATATTAACCAAAACTCAGTTCAAGTGATTACCACGCAGCTAGAGTTAAGCTTGAAAGACGCAAAACCAGAAGAAAGCTTCCAATTTGAGCGCCACGGCTACTTTGTGGCAGATAGAAAAGACAGCGTAACAGGTAAGCCTGTGTTTAACCGGACGGTAACGTTGAAGGATGCTTGGCAAAAATAATCAAAAATCAAGATAAGAAAGTTGGCCCTTTATGAGTGTAACAGATGGCAGAGCTAATATTTTTGGGGATGCGCGCGCTGAAAATGATCATTACATGCTGGATCAATCATTTTATGAATGGCAAGACTATAGAACATTACATGAAGCACATGATAGATTTATTGTTGTAGGTAGACGAGGTACAGGTAAAAGTGCTCTCACATATCAACTCGAAAAGGACTTTAGAAAGAAAAAAGAATACACGATCGTAATTGCTCCAAATGAAGAGGAGATGATTGGGTTAAGGTCTGTAGCAAAACAATTTGGAGACTCCGTTACAAAAATAAGAGCTGGTATTAAATTAGCATGGCGATATGCGTTGTTATTGGAAATAGGCTCAAGATTAGAAGGGTATTACAAAACGCAAACAGCGGTTAGTAAGTCACCATACCTCCATGCAGAGTTAAAAAAATGGAAATTAGCTGGTGGTACAACAATTGAGAGACTGAGGTCAGTTCTACGAAGTCTAAATACTAGCTCCACACCTGAAGAAAATATCGCTGATCTACCTAAAAAGCTAAATTTAAATAGTGTTACAGAAGAAGTAGAAGAAATATTGACTACTTACGAACAAAAGTACGTAATACTGACCGATAAGTTAGACGAAGGTTATGAGCCAGATATTATTGGGGTTGGAATAGTAGATGGCTTGATTTATGGCACGGATGAAATTAAGTCTAGACTAAATCAAAACTTAAAAGCGATTATTTTCTTAAGAGATAATATATTTAGGGGAATCGAAGAGGCCGATCAAGACTTTTCAAGGAATATTGAAGGGCAAGTCTTGCGGTTGCATTGGGATCCTGTTGAATTATTTCATCTCATTAACAACCGAATAAGAACTTCTTTAAAGTTAGATCAAGAGAACGACATAAGGGTTTGGAATAGATATGTTAGCGAGGAGCTAAGAGGTATTGATGGATTCAAAAAATGTCTACGGTTGACCCTGTACCGACCAAGAGATTTGCTTGCTTTAATGAACGTTGCTCATTCGCATGCAAGAAAACAAGATCGTGAAACATTAATAGCTCAAGATATTGAAACTTCAGCACAAAGAATTTCGTTAACAAGATTTGACGATTTAGCAAAAGAATATCATTCAGTTTTTCCAGGAATCAAAGCATTTGCTAGTGCTTTTGCTGGCAATAAGCCCAAACTTACAATAGTTGAAGCAATTGGAACAATAAGTGAAGTTTTAGCAGATACGACACTTGATGCTGATGTAATTCAATATGCCAGAATATTAGGCACTCCAGAGGAGATTATTAAAGCGCTCTATGGTGTAGGCTTTTTTGGAGTAGTTGATTCGGCCACTAATAAATACATTTTTTCTCACGATGGCAAGCGTCCTGATATAACTCTGACCAATAGCAGTCAAATATTAATTCACCCTTGTTATTGGATTGCATTGAATCTAAAGGATGGAGAGTTTGATCAAAATACTAGTCAAGATATATTTGACGAATACGAGATAAGTATATCTTCCGAAAGTAAGGAGTTGCGTGATAAAAAACTCGGGCAAATGATGTCAGAACTGCCAACAATTGCTACAGGAACTGAAGGTGCTCACGATTTCGAGGATTGGTGCAAGCGCGTTATTGAAATTGCATTTCCCAAGAATCTTACCAATATTGAGTTGCATCCTAATCATACTCATGTTCAACGAAGAGATATTGTTGCAACGAATCAAGGAATTAGTGGTGTTTGGAAGCGAATTAGAGAAGACTATAAAGCAAGGCAAGTTGTATTCGAAGTTAAAAACTATGAAAACATTGGAATTGAAGAGTATCGTCAAGTATCAGGATATTTAGCGAGAGAATACGGTTCATTAGGATTTATTATTTGTAGAGACAATCAAAATGAACTATCTAAAGGCAGAGAGTTGGAGGCTTTTAGAGAGTTTTACTCTATGAAAAGTCAATTAATTATCAAGTTAACAGCCAAGCAATTAATTTCGATTCTTTCTAAGTTAAGAAGCGTTCAAAAAAATGATGACGTAGATCGTTTGTTAGACAAGCACATTGATACGCATCTTCGATTGTATGCAAATGGGAAAACGAAACAGCAATGATTGCATCTGGGTTATGCATTAGTAAAAAATGAATGTTGCCAACGTATCATTAGATAAAGCCTACTGCCTCCTCAACCACGGCCCCACCGTGCTTGTCACTACCGCGCACGGTGAACAGCGCAATATCATGGCAGCGGCATGGAATATGCCGCTGGATTTTGACCCGCCTAAAATCGCGATTGTGATTGATAAAAAAACTTACACGCGTGAGCTTATAGAGGCTTCCGGCAGTTTTGCCATTAACGTGCCATGCCGTGCACAGGCGGAGATGGTAGTGCGGGTGGGCGCTAGCTCTGGGCGTGAGTTGTTAGGGAAGGAAGCGGGCAATAAGTTTGCCGCTTTTGATTTACCTACATTTGCCGCTAGCAAGATTGCCGCACCATTAGTCACGGGCTGTGTGGCTTGGCTGGAGTGCAAGCTGATTGCTGAGCCGCATATTCAGGATACTTACGATTTGTTTTTAGCCGAGGTGGTTGCGGCGCATGCGGATGAGTGTGTGTTTAGCGATGGGCGCTGGCATTTTGAAGGGCCGAATGGTGAAAATTACGATGAGCTGCGCACCATACATCATGTGGCGGGTGGTAATTTTATGGCGATAGGCGAAGCGTTTAAAGCATAAACGCTTAATCCACGAGTGTTTAATACACGGGGCCCTTAGTACATAAGTGCTTTAAGTATGCGCACTTAAAATATAAGTCAGGTTGATAATATGAAAAAGAACCGGCGTAAACCTAAAAAGCATCTTTCTACAAAAATCGGTATGGCACCGGGCTCTCTGGTGTATGTGGGCAGTATGGATGCCGATGCCGCAGAGGTGGCTAAGCCGGTTGTGAGCGTGATGGTGTATGACGCAGCAGAGCTCACAGAACAAGTGTTGAGTGCCGAGGCGCTTGCTAACTTTAAATTGAGCGACTACACCAATGCCGGCAAGAAGCTTTGGCTGAATGTGCATGGCGTGCATGATGCTGCGCTGATTAAGCAAATTGGCGATTTGTTCCACTTACACCCTTTGGTGCAGGAAGATATTCTCAATACCGAGCAGCGCCCGAAAATAGACGAATTTGACGATTACGTGTTCATGGAAACGCGTTGCTTCAGGTACGACAAACTTGCGATGGCAATGGACTCGGAGCAGGTGAGCTTTGTATTAGGGCGAGATTACCTGCTGACGTTTCAAGAGCGCTCTACCGGTAATTTTGAGCCAGTGAGAACGCGCATGCGCGCCAGCCGTGCGCATATTCGTGAGCTGGGCGTGGATTACTTAGCCTATGCGCTGCTCGATAGCGTGGTGGATAGATACTTTAGCGTGCTGGAGGCGGTGGGGGATGCGAGCGAAGCGCTGGAAGAAGTGCTGCTGCACAAACCAACCAATACCGAGCTGCATGCAATTCATCAGCTTAAGCATGTGAGCATTGAGCTGCGCCGCGCGGTGTGGCCGTTACGCGAGGTGATTAACACCTTAAGCCGTAACGAAAATGATTTTTTCAAACCTGCGACCATGCCGTATCTGCGCGATGTGTACGACCATACCGTCAGTTTTATTGAGTCGCTGGAGTCTATCCGCGATGCATTAAGCGGCATGATGGATATTTACATGGCGAGTGTGAGCCAGCGCGTTAACTTGGAAGTGCGCGCTTTAACCGTGGTGGCCATGCTGTTTATGCCGGCAACGCTGATTGCCGGCATTTTTGGTATGAACTTTCATGAGATGCCATGGCTGGCAGATAAAGACGGCTTTTGGTGGGCAATGGGCTTAATGCTCGGTATTGCGCTGGTGATGCTCACTATCTTTTGGCGCCGGCAGTGGCTAACTAGCAAAACTTAGTTTTTTGGTCAGCGTTATATTTTCTAGCTAAGCTCAGTTTTTTTGGCCAAACTCAGGCTTTTTTAGTCAAACCCAGTGTTCAGTTAAGCTTGAGCGCGTACTTTAAGTCTCTAGCGCAGTTTTCGCTTTGGGTATCTCACTCAAAAATATCTTGATTAATTTGCCTGACAGATTAGCGACTTAACACGCGCTAATCTGTTAAAATCTCGGTTTATTCTTGTCCTTGATATTTAGCTGAGTTTAATGAGCCAATCTAATCCAAACACACAAATGATCAGCCTGCGTGGCAGCGCTGCTTTATCACCTTTCAGAATTGAAAAAATTCAAAATAAACTGAATGAAATCTGTCCAAACATCGGGCATATTTACGCTGAGTTCTGGCATTTTGTATGGGTAGATGGTGCGTTAACAGCCCAGCAAGAAAACACGCTAAACCAGATTTTGACTTACGGCCCAAGCATGCAGGCCGAAGAGCCTAACGGCGAGTTTATTCTGGTATTGCCACGCGTGGGCACAATTTCTCCTTGGGCATCACGTGCTACCGATATCGTGCAGCACTGTGGTTTGCCTGAAGTGCAGCGTGTAGAGCGCGGCATTGCTTACTATGTGCAAACCAAGGGCGGGCAGCCTTTAACCGCGAATGAGCGTCAATTGCTGTTGCCATTGATTCATGACCGCATGACCGAGAGCGTATTTGCGAACAAGCAAGATGCTGGCAAATTATTCCATACCGATACACCTAAGCCACTCAGCACGATTGACGTGCTGCAAGGCGGCAAAGCTGCGCTAAATCAAGCCAACAATGAAATGGGTTTGGCGCTATCACCGGACGAAGTAGATTATCTGTTTGATAACTACACCAGAATGCAACGTAACCCAACCGATGTTGAGTTAATGATGTTTGCGCAGGCAAACTCTGAGCATTGCCGTCATAAAATCTTTAATGCCGATTGGGTGATTGATGGCGAGCAGCAAGAGTTCTCATTGTTTGGCATGATTCGCAATACGCACAAGCTTAACCCAGGTAAAACTGTGGTGGCCTATTCTGACAATGCCTCAATTGTGGCGGGTCAGAAAGAGAACGAGCCTACCAAACGTTTTTACCCGGCAGAAAATGGCGCGTACCGCTTTGTTGAAGAAGATATGCACTTCTTGATGAAAGTGGAAACGCATAACCATCCAACCGCAATCTCTCCATTTGCGGGTGCGGCAACCGGTGCCGGCGGTGAAATCCGTGATGAAGGCGCAACCGGCAGCGGCTCTAAACCTAAAGCAGGCTTAACTGGCTTCTCAGTATCTAACTTAAATATCCCTAACTTTACCCAGCCTTGGGAATCTGAGGCTTACGGCAAACCTAACCGTATCGCTTCACCATTACAGATTATGGTGGACGGCCCATTGGGTGGCGCGGCTTATAACAATGAGTTTGGTCGCCCTAACATTACCGGTTATTTCCGTACCTTAGAGATTGAAGCGCCAAGCGCAAATGGCAGTACTGAAGTGCGCGGCTACCACAAGCCAATTATGCTGGCAGGCGGTATTGGTAATATCTCTGCACAACACTCTAAAAAGAACCCAATCCCACCTGGTGCAGCATTGATTCAATTAGGTGGCCCGGCAATGCTGATTGGCTTGGGCGGCGGCGCGGCTTCCAGTATGGACACCGGCAGTAACGTAGAGAACCTGGACTTTGACTCTGTGCAACGCGGCAACCCTGAGCTGGAGCGTAGAGCACAAGAGGTGATTGACCGTTGCTGGCAGCTAGGTGAAGACAACCCGATTTTAAGTATTCATGACGTAGGTGCGGGTGGTATTTCTAACGCGTTCCCAGAGTTGGTGAATGATGCTGGCGTGGGCGCGATTTTCCAGTTGCGTGATGTAAACAACGAAGAGCCAGGCATGTCACCACGCGAACTGTGGAGCAACGAGGCGCAAGAGCGCTACGTAATGGCGATTGCAAAAGAGGATTTACCGCGCTTTAAAGAGATTTGCGCACGCGAGCGCTGTCCTTATGCTGTGGTAGGTTATGCCACAGAAGAGCGCCACTTAACCGTGGCGGATAGTCATTTTGACAACAAACCAGTGGATATGGATTTATCTGTATTGCTAGGTAAACCACCAAAAATGACGCGTGATGTGAAAAGCGCTGCACCAGCGTTAAAAGCATTTGATGCAAGCAAAGTAGATTTAAAAGATGCGGCAGCGCGTGTATTACGCTTGCCAGGCGTTGCTGACAAAACTTTCTTGATTACGATTGGTGACCGTTCTGTGACTGGCTTGGTAGCCCGTGAACAAATGGTAGGCCCATGGCAAGTGCCGGTGGCAGACGTAGGCGTGACCTTGGCTGGTTATGAAACTTACCGCGGTGAAGCCTTTGCTATCGGTGAAAAAGCGCCGTTAGCCTTGGTGAACGCACCGGCTTCTGGCCGTATGGCGATTGGTGAGTCTATTACCAATATCGCAGCTAGCTTGATTGACGACATCAGTGATTTAAAACTTTCTGCTAACTGGATGGCACCAGCCGGCCATGTTGGCGAAGATGCTGCATTGTTTGCAACAGTTAAAGCAGTAGGTATGGAGCTATGTCCACAGTTGGGTGTGAGCATTCCGGTTGGTAAAGACTCTATGAGTATGAAAACCGTATGGAATGATGACGGTGAGAATAAGGCTGTGACTTCACCAATTTCATTGGTGGTAACAGCGTTTGCCGCAACACCTGATGCACGTAAAACCTTAACGCCACAGTTACAAACCGGTGTTGCCTCACAATTGATCTTAATTGATTTAGGCGCTGGTAAAAACCGTATGGGTGGCTCAAGCTTGGCACAAGTTTATGGCGAAGTTGGCAATGTTGCGCCGGATGTGGATGATGCAAACCAACTGAAACATTTCTTCAACACGATTCAGCAGTTGAATAAATCCGGCAAGATTCTGGCCTACCATGACCGTTCAGACGGCGGCTTGTTTACAACGCTGGTAGAAATGGCGTTTGCCGGTCACTGTGGTTTGAATGTGGATGTATCTAGCTTGCCAGGCAGCTTAGTAGAAGCGTTATACAACGAAGAGTTGGGTGCCGTGATTCAGGTGCGTGCAGAAGATACGCAAGCCGTGGTTGCACAGTTTAATGGCTTGGCGCATGTGGTGGCAGAAGTCACAACTGCTAACCAAGTTGAAATCAAACACAATGGTCAGGTAGTGTTTGCCGATACACGCGTGAACTTGCATCGTATGTGGTCTGAAACTACCTACCAAATGCAGAAACTGCGTGATAACCCAGTAAGCGCACAGCAAGAATATGACAGATTGCTGAACGATGCTGACCGTGGCTTGTTTGCAGAATTAACCTTTAACCCAAGTGAAAATATTGCTGCACCTTACATTGCAACCGGCGCACGCCCGAAAATGGCAATCTTGCGTGAGCAAGGCGTGAATGGTCATGTAGAAATGGCGGCTTCATTTGACCGTGCTGGTTTTGCTGCGTTTGACGTGCATATGAGCGATATCATTGCTGGCCGCGTGTCACTCAAAGACTTTGCCGGTGTGGTGGCTTGTGGTGGCTTCTCTTACGGTGACGTATTAGGTGCTGGTGAGGGCTGGGCTAAATCTATCTTGTTTAATGCACGTGCACGTGATGAGTTCTCTGCGTTCTTTGATCGTCAGGATAGCTTTGCACTAGGTGTATGTAATGGCTGCCAAATGATGAGTAACCTGCGCGAGTTGATTCCAGGTGCTGCACATTGGCCACATTTTGTGAAAAACAAATCAGAGCAGTTTGAGGCGCGTCTGGGTATGGTAGAGGTATTAGCATCGCCATCTATCTTCTTTAATGGCATGGCCGGCAGCAAAATGCCGATTGCCGTAGCGCATGGTGAAGGTTTTGCGGAATTTTCTCAACCTAACGCTGTCAATGAACTGTTAGCACAGAAATTAGTAACGATGCGCTTCATTGATCATGCATCAGCACCTACCGAGGTGTATCCGTTTAACCCTAACGGTTCACCGCAAGGGGTTACCGGATTAACCAGCACGGATGGTCGTTTTAGTATTATGATGCCACATCCTGAGCGTGTGATTCGTAACGTGCAGAATACATGGCAACGTTGTGAAGATACTGAAGATAGTGCTTGGATTCGTATGTTCCGCAATGCAAGAAAATACATTGCTTAATATATGCACTTGATGGCCAGGGCCCTGCTAATTGGGGGCTCTGTTAATAATGGCTTTAAATAGACTTTAAAAACAACTGGTTGGGTATATACAGTTTTACTGGGTCTATATAGTTTTAATAGTGACAAAAATAAATTTTAATAAATGACTTTGGAGAAAAGCAGTATGAATTTTTTTAGAACACTGGTTTTAGCATTAGCCTTCTTTTACCCAATTGCATCAATGGCAGAGCTGAATGACGATGACCATATGCGTTACACCGAGGCTTTGCGTGACGGCAATGTAAAGCTAGTTAAAAAATATTTGGATACTGATGCTAAGCCAAATGACAAGTTCTTCGGTTGGTCTGCTTTGCAAATTGCCGCTACCAAAGGCCAACTTAAAGTGGTTGAGTTATTGATTGAGCGCGGTGCTGACCTTAACTACCAACATCCAATCAGCAAAAACACTGCGTTCCATATGGCAGCGTTTGGTGGCTACAGTGATGTGGTGAAGTTGTTAGCGGCTAAAGGCGCTGACGTGAATATTAAAATGCGTGCTGATGTTTCTATTATTCGTGCCGTGCGTGATGAGGGCAATACCAAAATGGTTGAGCTGCTTACTTCACTTGGCGTGAGAGATGATGGCTGTTTAGAAGAGAAGTGTTTCTAATTACTTACCAAGTGATTAATGAATTAAAAAGTGACTAATAAATTAGCGACCAATGCAATAAATGCCTAAGCGCTGGCTGTAAGGTCGGTGCCATAGGCAGTTTGGTTGTGGTAAGTTTGATAATTGGTAGTGGTGTTTCTAACATGATGAAGAGCCCATGAAAACATTTATTCTAAATTTAATACTGATATCCTCAGTTGTTTTGCCTATACCAGGCAAGGCCGCTGAGGATTTTGTTTATGCAGAGCAGGGATTGCATACCCGTACATTGGCAGCCTCTTGCGCGGCGTGTCATGGCACCAATGGCAACGCTGTGAAAACCAATACCGAGTTTGATGCAACCACACTCGCCGGGCTAGATAAAGCCTACATCGAGCAGCGCTTGCTTGATTTCCGTAAAGGCGTGCGCCCCGCCACGGTGATGCATCGTCACGCAAGCGGATTAACCCTGGACGAAATTAAACAGCTTGCCGATTATTTCTCACGGCAAAAGCCCGAGCAGCACACCATGCCAGAACCACAAAAATTAAAGGCGGTGCAGCATGAATAACACAGCAGAATTTAATCGCCGTGATTTTATTAAGACTGTAGGCGTGTTGGGCGCCGGTGTATTAGGCGCATTGGCGTTTACCCCGCATGCCATGGCAATGGGCAAAAAGCCGCCGATAGGCCGCGTAGTGGTGATAGGCGGCGGCTATGCCGGAACCAGCGCTGCCAAATATATTCGTATGTGGAGCATGGGCAGTATTGAAGTGGTAGTGATTGAGCCGTCGCCGCAGTTCGTGTCGTGCCCACTGAGTAACTTAGTGTTGGGTGGTAGCCAGCAGATCAATGACCTGACCTTTGGTTATGACTTGCTGAAAAAGCATCATGGCATTCAATGGGTGCAAGATACCGTCACCGCTGTGAATAGCGATGCCAAAAAGGTCATTATGCAGCGCGGTGAAATTACCTATGACAGGTTGATTGTAGCGCCAGGCGTAGATTTTATTTATGACCGTTTGCCACAGCTGCAGAGCGCTGAGGCGCAAAAGCAGATTCCACACGCATGGAAAGCCGGCTGGCAAACAGTTAATTTGCGCCAGCAGCTGGAAGCCATGCCCGATGGCGGCGTATTTGTCATTACTATTCCTAAAGCACCTTACCGTTGCCCGCCCGGGCCTTATGAGCGTATTTGTCAGGTGGCTTATTATTTGAAAGCACATAAACCTAATAGCAAGATTATTGTGCTGGATGCGAATGCAGAAATCGTGTCTAAAAAAGGCTTGTTTACCAAGGTTTGGGCTAACAATTATGCCGGTTTGATTGACTACCGCCCCAATAGCGAAATTGCCTCGGTGGATGTGCCAACTAAAACCGTGGCGACTGAATTTGAGCTGGTCAAAGCGGATGTATTGAATGTGATACCGCCACAGCGCGCAGGTAAGCCGGCGCAGATGGCTAATCTGCTTGCGTCTGAGTACCCGTGGTGCGAGGTTGATTTTTTAAGCTATGAATCTAAATTAGTGCCGAATGTGCATGTGGTGGGTGATAGCGTCGCCTCTGGCTTGCCTAAGTCTGCGCATATGGCAACCTCACAGGCGCGTGTCTGTGCCAGCGCGATTGTAGAGTTGATGCAGGGCAGAAGCCCAGACCCTGCGCCGGTATTTGCCAACACCTGTTACAGCTTTGTAGATGATAAGCAGGCCATGCATGTGGCCAATGTGTACCGCTATGATGCTGCGAAAAAAATCATGGTGTCAGCAGAGGGCGGTGGCGTGTCACTTGCGCCTTCAGATAAAGAAGGGGCGTATGCCAAAGCTTGGGCACATAATATATGGTCGGATGTATTAACCTAGCTTAAGGTTAAACCTAACTTAGGTTTAACCTACTTGAATTTAATTCAACTTAAGCTTTAACCTAACCGGTCGTATCCACCTGCCGCTGGCAAAGATGTTTGAACTACGTATCGTGCGAGGGTATCGTGCTAGGGGAGTCATGATTTCTATATTAAAAACACACAAACTATTATTCACTGGCTTTGCATTACTTGTCGCACAGTCTGCCTGCGCGGCTGATTTGTCCAGTATTCGCTTGCCGGAGGGCTTTAAAATCGAGGTGTTTGCAGATTTTAATACCAAAGGCGGTGCGCAATTGTCTGGCCCCAGAATGATGGCGCTAGATGCCAAAGGTGACCTCTATGTGTCGGCACTGGGCAGCAATAGCGTGGTCATGCTGCCAGACCGCAACCATGATGGTATTGCCGATGAAGTGATTAGCGTTGCACAGAATCTAAACGCGCCGCAAGGGCTCGCTTTTGTTGGCGATAGCCTGTTAATTGCCAATCAGGACGGTGTAGTAAAAATCGTGCCTGAGCGTGAGCGCTGGTCTAAACCGCAGGCGTTTATCACCAACCTGCCTACTGGTGGGCATACCTTGAAAAACATTCGCTTAGCGCCAGATGGGTTTTTGTATCTGAATGTAGGTTCTAGCTGCAATGTTTGTATAGAAAATGAACCGATGCGGGCAACGATGCTCAGATACACTGTTGAGGGCAAACCTGCTGGCGCATTAACGACCTTGGGGCGACACCAGCAGTCAGCCATTTATGCACGCGGTTTACGTAACTCACAGGGTTTTGCATGGCACCCGGTTACTGGCGCCATGTACGCGACCAATAATGGTGCGGATAACCGCAGTGGCACACAAGGCGGTACAGTCAATGATGAGCTGCCGCCGGAGCACTTAAATAAGATTGAGGTCGGTAAGCACTATGGCTGGCCGCATTGTTGGGGAGGCAATAAGGAAATTGGTACGCAGTTTGAAGACCCTAATTTCAAAGGTGCGGCTGGTTTTTGTGATACCACACAAGCACCTGCGCTGAGCTTTAGGGCACATACTACGCCTATTGGCATTAGCTTTTTAGATAAAAGCAATTGGCCATCAGCCTATAAAACAGATGCCATTGTTGCACTGCATGGCTCATGGAACCGTAAACAGCCTGCTGGTTATCAGTTAGTTAGAGTAAAATTCAAGGCCAATGAGCCGCAAGCCGTAGAGGACTTTGCCACCGGCTGGCTGTCTAATCAGCAAGCGTGGGGTCGGCCTGTCGATGTGTTAGTCGGGGCGGACGGTGCGCTTTATGTGTCGGACGATAAGGCGAATATCATTTACCGTATTAGTTATAAAACGAAGTAGGAAAATTGGATGAAAATGAATGTACTGAAATTAATCGCGTTGTTAGCTATCGGCAGCAGCGTTAACGCTTATGCGGCAGAACCGGCCGCTACTAAAGGCTCATCTCAGTTGCTGATGTATATACAGCCTGTGGATTATACCAACCCTATCAGGTTGTGGAGTCCGTATCAAGATTACTGGTTTTACCAAGGCCCTGTAGTGGAGAAGGTTGCGCTTTCAACTTTCACTAAGGCTTATGGTGATGTAGGTATGTGTGAAAGCAATCAATCTGGTAATGCCTTGGTGTGGTTGCAACCTAAATTATTTTATAACCCACAAGTACAATTGTTTTTTGGTGAAGTAACCGCTGATGTTTATAAAGGCGTGGGTGAACACATTGGTGAGTATGTTGGTAAGTCGCAAGTGCGTGGTTTTTTAAACATGCACATGCAGGCTGAGGCTTCCATTGAAAAAGCATACGCTGCGGCGATGGCTGATGTAGTTGCTAAAATGCAGGCAGATAGCGCTTTGCAGGCACATATCAATAGCCACATCAACAATACATCTCAGCAATATCAGGCTGATAAATCGCCTTGCGCTATGGTAACGCTGTTCCCAACCAAAAAAATCCGAGCAATGTCGTTTTAGCGTTGGTTTTCTTGTCGCTGGTACTATTAATCATTAGTACTGCTAGTTATTTATAGGGTCTCTAGTAAGAGTTAAAAATGTATATGAAATATACCAAAATCAGTTTGCTAATAGCAGCGAGCGCTTTAGTGTTAGGCTGCCAATCTACTCAGCCACATCAAACAGCACCAGTACAACAATCTGCCAATTTGAAATATGTGGCCAAAAAAATTACAGGATTAAAAACACCTGAATCTGCTGTGCAAGCGAAGGATGGCAGAATATTTATTTCTGAAATCAATGAGTTTGGTAAAGATGGTGATGGCCGCATCAGCGTGGTAGATTCGCAGGGCAATGTCACAGTGTTTACCAGCGGTTTAGATGATCCGAAAGGTCTGGCAATTATTGGTGATTATTTATACGTAGCTGATAAAACCAAGATACTTAAGATTGCGATTCAAGATAGCAAAACACACAATGTCAGCATTAAAGAAACCAAGATACTTAAGGTGAATGTTAAAACAAACAATCCTTCTGTAAGCGTTTTTGTGCCGGCGGAGACTTTTCCTACAGTGCCGCTGTTCTTGAATGACCTGGAAGCAGATTTACAGGGCAACTTGTATGTGAGTGACAGCGGTGATTTATTTAACACCGGCAAAGGCGGCGCGATTTATAAAATCAGCCCGCGTGGCGAGGTTAAATTATTGATTAAAGACACTCAGGATGCGCGTGTAAAAGCACCTAACGGCTTACTGGCAGACGATACCGGTAACAATCTGATTTATGTAGATTTTACTTCTGGCGTGTTATATAGCCTAAATACATCTACTGCAGAGTTGTCGGATTTAGCAGAGGGCTTTGGTGGCGGCGATGGCGTAGTGCATCACTCTAGCGGTGTGATGTTTGTGAGTGACTGGAAAAATGGCAAGGTTTTTAGCGTGAATTTGATGGGGGATGTGCATCTGCTCAAAGCTGGCTATCAGTCTGCGGCAGATATCGCGATTACCAAGGATGAGCGATATTTATTGGTACCTGATATGAAGGCGGGCGAGTTGGACTTTATTCCCTTGGATCACGCTAAAGCAGCAGCCACATCGCATCATTATTAACAGGCCAGTAGAGTCATGATCATAAGCTTTATAACTGCAAGCTTTATGACCACAAGTTTTATGAACGGAATGCATCAATGCAAGAATTAAGGCAGGCAGCGCTGAGCTGCTTGGCTGATTGTCAGCTTACACAAAAAACGAGTGCAGTCACCGCACTGTATCAATCATGGCAGTCTAGTATGTTGGCGCTGGATAGCGAGCGTGAGCTGGTGTCCGTGCTGCCTATCCCTGGCCGCCCGGAGCTGCCTTTGTTAGTTTCTCCGTTAGAAGTAGGTAAGCGCTCCATGCGTACCGAGGAAGGGCGTGCCGGATTGATCCACGCCTTAGCGCATATTGAATTTAATGCGATTAATCTGGCATTGGATGCAGTGTGGCGCTTTGCCAATATGCCGCAGCAGTATTATGCAGATTGGCTAAAAGTGGCGGCAGAAGAGGCTTACCATTTTGGTTTGCTCAATGCACATTTGCAAACCTTGGGTTACCAGTATGGCGATTTTACTGGCCATAATAGCCTGTGGGAAATGGTAGAGCGCACGCAAGCTGATGTGCTGGCAAGGATGGCATTGGTGCCACGTACCATGGAGGCACGCGGGCTGGATGCCAGCCCAGCGTTACGAAACAAATTTGCGCAAATTGGCGATACTGCCATGGCGGGAATTTTAGATATTATCCTGCGCGATGAGATTGGCCATGTGGCGATAGGCAATGTTTGGTTTAATTGGCTGTGCAGTCAGCGCGAACTGGAGCCTATTGCTACCTATGCAACGCTGGCTGAGCAGTATAGTGCACCGACCCTGCGTAAGCCTTTTAATTTAGAGGCTAGGCGCAAAGCTGGCTTTACCGAAGCTGAACTGGCGCTGTTATAGTCTTGCGTAACTATTGTAATCTGCTGTAAAGCGGCTAGCTGGCAAATAGGTTAATGACGCCATCCAGACCCATGTGGTTGAGTGCATAAGTGGCCTGCGCTTGTACCAATGGTTTTGCATGGTAGGCTACGCCTACACCAGCCACTGACATCATTTTCAGATCGTTGGCACCGTCACCAATTGCAATGGTTTGTGTTGCACTTAGGCCTAAGCTGTCACGCAGTTTGAGCAGTTCATTTGCTTTGGTCTGTGCATCTACAATGTCGCCTAAAATTCTACCGGTCAGTTTGCCGTCAATAATCTCTAAGGTATTAGCAACGGCATAATCCAAGCCTAACATCGCTTTTACGCGGTCTGCAAAGAAGTTAAAGCCACCAGAAACCAATAATGTGGTGATGTTGTTGGCTTTGCAGTTATCTATCCATTGCTGGGCACCAGGGTTAAGTTGCAGGCGCTCGTTCAGCACGCGCATCAAGTCTGACTCTTGCAGGCCTTTGAGTAAGGCCACGCGCTCACGCAGGCTTTGTGCAAAATCCAGTTCTCCTTGCATTGCACGCTCGGTGATGGCCGCCACTTGTGGTTTTAAGCCGACCATATCTGCAATTTCATCAATACATTCAATGCTGATCAGGGTGGAGTCCATATCCATCACGCATAAACCAAAGTGTTGAATCAACTGGTCGTTTTGTACGTATGCGCAGTCAATCTGCTGCTCAGCGCAAAATTGCTGCACGGCAGGGTTGATTTCTGGCTGGTTGGCTAGGTAGTAGCCGTGTTGTGCAATTTGGACAAATTGCACGCTGGAGGCGCAGAGTTGGTGAATATGAGCTAAATGTGCAAAAGTAATGGCTTTGCCTTGAACAACTAAACGCATAAGTAAACAATCTGAACGTAAAGTTGCATTATACACGCGACTATCCCTGCATTTAATGGCATCAACTTACATTACTTTGCTAGCGCATTTCTCTGAATTGCGAGAAAATGTGCGTAACCTTTAAATCGAGCTATTTTTATGAATTTGCATGAGTATCAAGCGAAAACACTACTTCAAAAATACGGCATTCCAGTGCCTCGTGGTCAAGTTGTTGCAGTTGCAAAGCAAACTGTAGGCGTTACTACCGAAATCGCCAGTGATGGCTGGGTAGTGAAAGCACAAGTACATGCTGGCGGCCGCGGTAAAGCGGGCGGCGTGAAAGTGGTGAAATCTGCCGCTGAAGCACAGAACGTTGCGGGTGAGTTGTTAGGCAAAACGCTAGTGACTTATCAAAATGCGCCAGATGGCCAGCCTGTGAATCAGGTGTTGATTGAAGAAACCTTGCCTATCGCTCGTGAGTTGTATTTATCTATGTTGGTAGATAGAACATTAGAGCGCGTGGTTGTGGTGGCGTCAGTGGCTGGTGGTATGGATATTGAAGAAATCGCACAAACCAGCCCGGAAAAAATCCTGCAGGAAGTCTGCGACCCATTGAATGGCTTGGTCGATTTTCAAGCACGTAACTTGGCATTTAAACTCGATTTAAGCGGTGAGCAAATTGGCGCGTTTACCAAGCTGCTCAAAGGCCTGTACCGCTTGTTTAAGGACAATGATTTAGCCTTGCTGGAAATCAACCCGTTAGTGGTGACGACAGACGGTAAGCTCTATGCGCTAGATTGCAAAATGAGCGTGGATGATAATGCTTTGTATCGCCAAAAAGCTTTAGCCGAGCAACGTGACTGGAGCCAGGAAGACAGCAAAGAAGCGGTAGCGCACCATGCTGGTTTAAATTACATTGCCCTTAACGGCAATATCGGCTGTATGGTGAACGGTGCTGGCCTTGCGATGGCAACGATGGACTTGATTAAACTACACGGCGGCATGCCAGCTAACTTTTTAGATGTGGGCGGCGGTGCAACGGCTGAAACCGTGGCAAAAGCGTTCAAAATTATTTTGGCTGACAGCAATGTAAAAGCCATTTTAGTGAATATTTTTGGCGGCATTATGCGTTGCGATATTATCGCTGAGGGCATTATTACTGCAGTGCGTGAAGTCGGTATGCAAATTCCTGTAATTGTGCGTTTAGAAGGTACGAATGTGGATTTAGGTAAAAAAATGTTACAAACAAGCGGGTTGAATATTATTTCGGCTGAAGGGTTAACAGATGCTGCACAGCAAGCAGTTAAGGCGGTGGTAGCATGAGTATCTTAGTCAATAAAAACACCAAAGTGTTATGCCAGGGTTTTACTGGTAAACAAGGTACTTTCCACTCTGAGCAGGCGCTGGCTTACGGTACGCAAATGGTGGGCGGTGTTACCCCAGGCAAAGGCGGTCAACTGCATTTAGGTTTGCCGGTATTTAACACGATGCGTGATGCCGTGCGTACCACAGGCGCCAACGCCAGTGTCATCTACGTACCACCAGCATTTGCGGCAGACTCTATCTTGGAAGCTAGCGATGCAGGTATCGAACTGATTATCTGTATTACTGAAGGTATCCCGGTATTGGATATGCTTAATGTGAAAGCGGCACTGAAAGCTAACGGTACACGTTTAATCGGGCCTAACTGCCCAGGCGTGATTACCCCGGACGAATGCAAAATCGGCATTATGCCGGGCAGCATTCACTTGCGCGGTAAAGTGGGCGTGGTGTCACGCTCAGGTACGCTTACTTATGAGGCGGTACACCAAACTACTGCATTGAATTTGGGCCAAAGTACTTGTGTAGGCATTGGCGGCGACCCGATCAAAGGGTTGAACTTTATTGAGTGCTTGGAGATGTTTGAAGCTGACCCTGAAACCGAAGCCATTATTATGGTGGGTGAAATCGGTGGGTCTGACGAAGAAGCTGCAGCTGAGTTTATCAAGAGCAATGTGCGTAAGCCTGTTGCTGCTTATATCGCTGGCCAAACTGCGCCTGCTGGTAAACGTATGGGCCATGCCGGTGCGATTATTTCTGGCGGTAGCGGTAAAGCGGCAGATAAGATCCGTGCGCTGGAAATTGCGGGCGCGGTGGTCGCAAGTTCACCTGCGGGCTTGGGTGAGGCTGTGCTGGCTGCAATGCGTCAAAAAAATCTTTGATTTAGAGAGCGATAACTTAGTGAAACCTATGCAAACATTGGCTGTACGCTTATTTCCATTACTGCTCACGGGCTTGCTGGCGGCGCCGCTGGCTTATGCAGCAGAGGATATTGCCTATTTGCTGACCGCTGCGTCCAAAGGGGATGTTGCTACAGTTAATGCCATGCTGGCGAGTGGTGCTAATCCCAATATCAAGGATGAAGAGGGCATCAGTGCCTTAATGTATGCGGCACGTAAAGACAATGCTGAAGTGGTGGCTGCGCTGGTTGCAAAAGGTGCTGATATTAACGCTAGAGACAACGATGCTTGGACCGCCTTAATGTATGCGGCGAAAAAGAATCATGTGGCTACCGTTAAAAAATTACTGGAGTTAGGCGCAGATTCTGCAGCTAGAGATGGTGCCGGCTGGAGTGCTTTTGGCTTGGCTGCGTCTTCTGGCTATTCTGCTACAGTGGCTTTACTGGTAAAACATGGTGCAGACGTTAATATCAAAAGCGATGATGGCAAAACCGTATTGATGCACGCCGCGAAAAGTGGTGATGTAGAAACGGTGAAAGTGCTGATAGATAACAAAGCCGATGTCAGCATGCAGGATAGCTTTGGTGTCACTGCCATGATGATTGCTGCGCGTGAAGGGCATGCTCCGGTGGTAGACTTTTTGCTGAAGCACGGTGCTCAGGTGAACCAAAAAGATTCAACCAAATGGACTGCGCTGACCTGGGCGGTTAAAAAAGCAAAAATCGAGGTAGTGCGCGTGTTGGTGATGGCTGGTGCCAATGTGAATAACCTTGATTCACAAGGCACACCGTTACTGCACATTGCGGTGGATAACGGTGATGCAGAAATGGTGAAATTGCTGCTTGATCACCAGGCAAAGGTGAAAGCTAAAGATCAGTACGGATTAACGGCTCTGGTCTATGCACTGAAAGGGCAGCACACTGAAATCGTTAAATTGATTAAGGATGCTGGCGGCAGCTATTGATGCAGAGGCGATTTGTTTTTATCCAATTAGAAAAATAGTAACTTATCAATGAAAATTGCAATCGCGCAAATCAACTGTATTGTTGGCGACCTAGCCGGTAATGCAAAAAAAATTGTTGCTTATGCCACTTCGGCTAAGGAGCAGGGCGCAACTTTAGTAGTGACGCCTGAGCTGTCTTTATGTGGTTATTCCCCTGAAGATTTACTGTTGCGCCCAGACTTCTTGCGTGCCTGCGAAGATACGCTAGCAACGCTTGCCCAGCAGTTGCCGGATATTACCGTGATTGTGGGGCATCCACACCAAGTGGGTGAGCAATGTTTTAATGCCGCTTCTGTTTTAGAAGGTGGCACTATCGTCGCTACTTATCATAAACAATCTTTGCCGAATTACGGCGTGTTTGATGAAAAGCGTTATTTTGCTTCAGGCTCTGAGGCACTGGTGTTTAATCATGGCGGTGTTAAGGTTGGCGTTTTAATTTGCGCCGATGTATGGGAGCCAAAGCCGGCATTGCTGGCGAAGATGGCGGGCGCTGAGCTTTTAATTGCAATGAATGGCTCACCTTACCATATGAAAAAACAAAGCACCCGATTTGAGGTGTTAAAGCAGCGTGCGCAAGAGAACAATCTGCCCGTGGTTTACGTCAACATGGTGGGTGGGCAGGACGAGCTTGTGTTTGATGGAGCTTCTTTTGTGTTAAATGCACAAGGTGAGGTGGTGGCTGAACTGGACGCTTTTGAGTCACAGCTTGAGGTCATCGAGTTTGACCATGCGCAGCCAATCTATGGTGAAATTACGCCCAGCCTGTCACTTGAAGCCACGGTCTATAAAGCATTAAAATTAGGGCTGGCCGACTATATTAATAAAAATGGCTTCCCCGGCGTGGTGATAGGTTTATCCGGTGGGGTGGACTCTGCCTTGACCTTGGCTTTGGCTGTAGATGCCATCGGTGCGGATAAAGTACATGCGGTGATGATGCCGTCTGAGTTTACGGCGGATATCAGCGTGAATGACGCACGTGAAATGGCAGATATTGTCGGCGTAGAATACAGTGAGATTGCAATTAAGCCGCTGTTCGAAAATTATTTGAGTGCGTTATCACCCCAGTTTGACGATATGCCATTTGACGCTACCGAAGAGAACCTGCAGGCACGTATCCGTGGCATGCTGTTGATGGCAATCTCCAATAAGTTTGGCAGTATCGTTGTGACCACGGGCAACAAGAGTGAAATGGCTGTAGGCTACTGCACATTGTATGGCGATATGGCGGGTGGTTTTGCCTTGCTGAAAGATGTACCTAAGACCTTGGTTTATCGCTTATGCGCGTATCGTAACGGGCTTTCCAGAGTGATTCCTGAGCGTATTATTACGCGGCCACCTTCTGCAGAGTTAAGGGCTAACCAGGTAGATCAGGACAGTTTGCCGCCTTATGACGTGCTGGATGCGATTATTGAGGCCTATGTTGAAGACGATTTGTCGCGAGCCGATATTGTGGCGCTAGGCTACCCGCTCTCCGATATTAATCGTGTGATTGCCATGATAGACCGCAATGAGTACAAGCGCAGGCAGTCACCTGTGGGCGTACGAATTACAGATAAAGGTTTTGGCAAGGACAGGCGTTATCCTATCACGGCGAAGCTTAACGAATATTGGAAAACTAGATTAAACTAGACCGATATAAGTCAGTATCCGCAATGCCGTGTAGCGTTACAGCAGAGTGCGAAGATACTTGGGATACGAAGGCACTTGGAATACGAAGATGCTAAGAGTGTAAAGATACAAGAGTGCAAAGATAGAAAATTATAAAAATAGCGCAATATAAAGTTGGTGTATTAAAGTAGTAAATCAATAAAATTATTAGAAATTAAATACTATTAGGAGTTTGCCGGTATGAAAAAAATCGAAGCGATTATTAAGCCATTCAAATTAGATGAAGTGCGTGAAGCATTATCTGAAATTGGTGTGAATGGCTTAACCGTGACAGAGGTTAAAGGTTTCGGTCGTCAAAAAGGGCATACAGAGCTATACCGCGGCGCTGAGTATGTGGTTGATTTCTTACCAAAAATTAAACTAGAGCTAGTCGTGGCGGACGCGATTGTTGACTCTGCCGTGGATGCGATTATCAATGCTGCGCACACTGGCAAAATCGGCGACGGTAAGATTTTTGTAAGCAACGTAGAGCAAGTGGTACGTATTAGAACTGGTGAAACCGGCGAAGCTGCGGTTTAATCTCAAGTAGGGCATGGGAGTAACGGTGCTGTAACTTGTTACTCAACTTGCCCTGCAACGCTGGCGCCTTGGTGCCGGTTTAGCGATAGTGCCATCTTATAGCGTAATCTTAATTATCGTACTCTTAGTTAGCGTATATTAGGTGCACCCAGCTTTATGCCCGTCATTGTAAAAACTATCCTGCTCCTTACCATTTCTAACGTGTTTATGACGTTTGCATGGTATGCCCATTTAAAAAACCTCAATAATAAGCCCTGGATCATTGCTGCACTGGTTAGCTGGGGTGTTGCGCTGTTGGAGTATCTGTTCCAGGTGCCTGCCAATCGCATAGGCTTTACTGTAATGTCGCTTGCACAGCTCAAGATATTGCAGGAGGTGATTACGCTTGCGGTATTTGTACCCTTTGCGGTTTTTTATATGCAGCAGCCCATGAAGCTGGATTTTTTATGGGCAGGGTTGTGCCTGATGGGCGCCGTTTATTTTATGTTTAGGAGCTGATTTTTCAAGTTCTAAATATTAGTCCCGCGCTAATTGCTTCAGTATCATAATTGCTTCAGTCTCAATGGTTAGTTTTTAGCCAATCAATGACCCCAAGACCTGCACTGCGGCCAGACGCAAAGCACGCAGTCAGCAGATAACCGCCAGTTGGCGCTTCCCAATCCAGCATTTCCCCTGCGCAGAATACTCCAGGCATGGTCTTTATCATCAGTTGTGCATTTAAACCTGCAAACGCTACGCCGCCAGCACTGCTGATGGCTTCATCAATAGGGCGGGTTGAGGTTAATTTTAGCGGCAGCGCTTTAATGGCGTGACTGAGCTTTACTGGGTCAGTATAGTCTTGCGCGGAGACTAGCTCCCGTAATAGCCCAGCTTTAATGCCTTTGATCCCTAGCCGGCTTTGCAAGTGGCTGGAGAGCGAGCGAGAGCCGCGCGGGTGGCTTACATCTGCAAGCACTTGTGCCAAGGACTTATCCGGTAGTAGATCGAGATATATGGTTGCCTCACCATTAGTCTCTATCGTATTACGGATATTGGCAGAGAGCGCATAAATCAAGCTACCCTCAATGCCATGCTCGGTAATCATGCATTCGCCTTGTTTGCGCTGGTTGGGAGCCTGTTCATCCGCTATGGAGATTGCAATAGTTTTCAGTGGGAGTCCGGCAAAGCGCGAGCTAAAGTGCTCACTCCAGCTGGCGTGAAAGCCACAATTGGCTGGTTTTAATGGGGCGACGGCAATGCCATGTGCATTAAATAAGTTTACCCAAGCGCCATCCGAGCCTAGTCTAGCCCAACTCCCACCGCCTAAAGCAAAGACTACGGCATCAGCCTCTACCGTGATTGTGCCATCTGGTGTGTTGAACGTTAGCTTGGTGTTGTCCTGAGTTTTGTCATTGTCCCAGCCTAACCAGCGGTGGCGCATATGGAAATTAACCCCAGCTTCACGTAGGCGGTGCAACCATGCGCGTAATAGCGGTGCAGCTTTCATGTCGGTTGGAAATACCCGTCCAGAGGAACCTACAAAAGTATCTATGCCTAACGCGTGTATCCACTCACGCAGCGCTTGCGGGCTCATGATGTCGAGTAGTGGTGCAATCTGTGCC
The DNA here is from genome assembly GCF_946479685.1 of uncultured Methylotenera sp. The sequence goes on along the minus strand of NZ_CAMLGS010000012.1, from coordinate 39,528 downwards.
CGGCGTGCGCCATAGCGCGCGAGGAACGGGGCTGCTGCCTCAGAGTGGGTGATGTTCATACCACCTTTGCCAGCCATTAAAAATTTGCGGCCTACGCTAGGCATAGCGTCGTATAAGTCTACCGCTATACCTGCCAGACTTAAGGTTTCTGCCGCCATGAGTCCGGCTGGGCCACCGCCAATAATGGCGACTTTAGGCGATTTTGTAATGTCGGATGATTGGGTCACGATTCAATGTGGTTGAAGGACGGGTTGTTAATATCACATTGTAAGGCTAGTTAAGCCATATCAGGTGCCGGGCTTCTCAATGGGCCATCATATTGATGATCCATTGAGTGTATGGGGCAGCTAGTGTTAAGCTTAATAACCCAGTAAGCGCGCACTTTGGTAGAAGATAAAGCTAATTATCCATGCCAAGCCTAAAGACCAGCCAATGGATAGCCACATAAAGGCTGTGCTTTTGGATTCATTTCTGATCGTAGCTATCGTCGATAGGCATGGCGTGTAAATCAAGGTGAACAGCATAAAGCTTAATGCCTGTACCCAGTCGATTTGCGTGGCCATCTGCGCCATCAGTGCGTCACCTTGCAGGCCGTAAATCACTGCCAGTGCACCCACTACAATCTCTTTTGCTACAAAGCCAAAAATTAAGGCAATTGCCAGTTCGTGATTGATGCCGATAGGATCCAGTATCGGTGTAAAGAACACGCCGATTTGTCCCGCATAGGTGTCTATGCTGGCTGGTGCAACATTGCTTGGGAAGTTAGTCAGCAGCCACACTAATACTACGCCTAGTACAATGAACTTGCTGGCGCGATTTAAAAAGTGTTTAACCTCATGCCAGCCGCGCAACACAATTTGACGCGGGGTGGGGAAGCGATACGGCGGCAGCTCCAAAATAAACGGCTCGGTATTTTTATACTGGTTTTGAAACAGCAGCGCAGTTAAGAACATGGTGAAGAAGCTCATCACGTATAGCGAGAATAAAACCAAGGGTGCTTTGCTAGGGCTAAACAATGCCGCAATCATAAAGATGAACACTTGCATCCTGGCTGAGCATAATGACAGCGGTATCACCAGCATGGTGAGCAGGCGCATGCTGCGTGAGCGCATAATGCGTGTGCCCATGATGGCTGGTACGTTACAGCCAAAGCCCATCAGCATCATGACAAAGCTGCGTCCATCCAGGCCCATTTTAGCCATGATGGCGTCCATCAGAAACGCTGCGCGTGATAAATAGCCACTATCTTCCACCATAGACATGACCAGGAAGAACAAGATAATAATCGGCACAAAGGCGGCAACTGTCGCTACACCGTTATAAATGCCGTCTAGCATCAGGCCACTTAACCATGTAGGTGCACTGGTAAACAACGGATTCAGCAGTTCCGTACGTAGCAGGTCTAATAGCCATGCCAAGCCGTCTTGTATAGGCGCGCCAACCGCGAAGATGAACTGAAACAGCAAAAACATGGCAGCAAAAAATAGCGGTAAACCCAGCCATTTGTGTAGCAATACTTTGTCTATCTTGTCGGTCACATCGTCGGTCAATGTGGCCGGAATATCTACGTGTTGCTCAATCAGCGCATGCATTTCATCTTCAATGTCATGCTCTTCTTTTAGCATCAGGCCGATGCTTTGAGGGTTGGTTGTTGTATCTTGCTGATTAATAATGGTCGCGGCAGCAGTTAATGCTTTGGGTAGGCCATCGCCATATTTGGCGCTAATCTGAATCACTGGTAAGCCTAGGGTTTGGCTGAGGCCATCGGCATCAATAGTGATGCCGGCACGTTTAGCTTCATCTGCCATATTGAGCGCCAGCACAATAGGGAAGCCCAGTTTTTTAATTTGTAGCAGCAGTGACAACTGGCGGTCAATTTGCGTGCTATTGAGTAATACGACAAGCAAATCCACTGGATTGCTGGTGATGAAATGTCTAACGACTTGTTCGTCCTCTGAAAAGCCATGCAGGTCGTAAATGCCTGGCAGGTCAATCAGCTCTACAATATTGCCGCCAAGCAAGATTTTTGCACTTAGTAAATCGACTGTAATGCCTGGCCAGTTACCCACGCGCGCAGAAGCGCCGCTAATGCGATTGAATAGCGTGGATTTTCCAGTATTTGGCATACCGAGTAACGCAATACGCTTCATTTATTTAACTTTAAATTGCGTTGATTTGAATGCGGTCAGCTTCGGTGACGCGCAGAATGACATCTGTAGTGCCAAGACGCACATGTATCGGGCCATTAAAGCTGGCGCGACGCATAATGCTTAAAGGCTTGCCGACGCGGAATCCCAGTGCAGTAAGGCGGTGGAACAGTGAATCTTCAGCCTCTATCGCTGAGATAACGGCGCGTTGACCAGCTTTTAATTGTGACAAAAATTGCATATGAATTGAAGGATGCATTTTATAGATGATAACAATTCTTATTATCGCATAATTTAACAGGAAGTGCAGGCAATCATCCAAAAATAACCTTAAAAACAAGGCTAAAGGTCAGCCGCAGTACGAATCTGCTACAGATGAAAAAGGCCCCGTTACCGGAGCCTTTTTTACGGATTTTTAATTACTTGCTGATGTCGATTTTAGCTTTGGCGCGTAAGTCGCTCATCATTTTTTCCAGGTTATGTTGTTGCAGGTTTTTTTGTAAGCCATCTTTAAGTTTTTCGTAAGGTAGTGGCTGCGCAGGGCGTGTATCTACCAGCTTAATCACATGCCAGCCGAATTGTGTTTGTACTGGGCTGGTGGATGTTGCGCCTTTTTGCAGGTTAGCCACTACATCGCTAAATGGTTTTACCATGGTTGCCGGTGAGAACCAGCCTAAATCGCCGCCTTTTTCTTTAGAGCCTGGGTCTAATGATTTTTCTTTTGCAAGCTTAGCAAAATCACCACCTTTGCCAAGTTGAGCAATGATGTCTTTAGCTTCTGCTTCAGTTTTTACTAAAATATGGCGTGCGCTGTATTCTTTGTCGCCGTATGCGGTTTTATATTTATCGTAAGCCGCTTTGGTATCTGCGTCTGAAACCGGATGTTTTTTCACATAGTCTTGTAAAAACATGCTGGTCAGCAGTTTGCGGCTGCCTAGCTCTTCACGCGCAATGTAATCAGCTTGTTTATCCAGGCCTAATCTTTGTGCTTCTTGGTATACCAATTCTGAGCTGACAAGCTCGTCAATAATTGCGGCTTTGGTGTTGGCATCAATTTTTTGGCCGTTAGCAGTCACGTCTTTAACGATTACGTCGTAGAGTGATTGTTTAACCGGCTTGCCATTCACTGTTGCAAGTGCATCAGCAGCAAATGCTGATGGGGTCATTGATAAAATTGCAACGGCAATTAATGTTTGAATTAATTTCATTAGTAAAACATCCTTAAGTATTAAATTTAGGTAGTAAATTTGTGACGTATCTTAAACTTCATCTGTTGCAATTGCATGAATACTAAGCGCATGAATCTTATGTGGTATTAAATCTGCGAGCGCCTGATACACAAGGCGATGACGCATTATCTGTGATTTACCGCAAAATTGCGAGCTGGTGATATTGAGCTTGTAATGCCCACCGCCGCCATTGCCTTGGTGACCGGCATGCAGCGCACTTTCATCTATTAAATCTAGCGTAGTCGGTTCCAGCGTCTGCAAGCGTGTTTTGATTTGATCCATCATCATTTGGTTATTAATCTGCGTTAAGTAGCTACTTAGGGTAGTGTTTTTCTAAAAGGTTTCACTGTAACGTGATGATAAACCCCAGCGGTGACGAACGGATCGAGGTTGGCCCAGGCCGTGGCCTCTTCCAGGCTGGCAAATTCAGCCACGATTAAACTACCGGAAAAGCCCGCAGGGCCGGGGTCGTTGCTATCTATGCTCGGGAATGGGCCTGCCAGCAGCAGGCGGCCAGCATTTTGTAATTCTTGTAGGCGGCTCAGGTGTTCTGGCCGCGCAGCTAAGCGCTTTTCTAGACTGTTGGGCGTGTCTTCAGCAACGATTGCGTACCACATTATTTGCTATCTCCTTTATCGTCCTCTTTAGGCAAGTATTTGCTGATCATAATGGTTTGCAAAATAATAAAGCCAAACATGATGCCGGTAATGCCGAATAGCTTGAAATTTACCCAAGTATCTTGCGAGTAGTTAAATGCTACATACAGGTTAATAAAGCCTAATGCGGTGAAGAGTAGTGCCCAAGCCACGTTGAGTGCAGACCACACGTTATCCGGTAACTTAATCTGCTTTTCCATTAAGCTGCGCATTGGGTTTTTGTTAAAAAATAGCTGAGAAGCCAGCAGGCCAGCAGCAAATAGCCAATACAAGATGCTGGGTTTCCACTGAATAAAGGTAGGGTCTTTCAGCAGTAAAGTGGCGCCGCCAAATACGGTAATGATGACGCCGCTGAGTAATAGCATTTTTTCAACAACGCCATGTTTGATTTTGACATAAACAATCTGTGCGATAGTGGCGACGATTGCCACGGCGGTTGCGGTGAAAATTCCAAAAAATTTGAAGGCGATAAAAAATAAAATAACGGGGAACAAATCAAACAGAAACTTCATATTCACTCTTTGAAAATAAAAACTTAAGGTGCACAACTACCAAACAATACTTTGGTGCAATGTGCTATTTTGCTATTATAGTTAATCGCCTGCAAGGCGTAATTTTAGTGGACTAAAATACACAGTTAGTTCCAACAAGCTGTTTTCGTAGGGGTTGAACTGGCGCAAGCCGTTGATGACCAATGGTTTAATGATAGATTTACATTCACACTCCAATATTTCTGATGGTTTACTTTCCCCCACTGAGTTGGTCGCGCATGCGGCACAACATGGGGTGAGCGTGCTCGCGTTGACCGATCATGATGATATTAGCGGTTTGTCAGAGGCGCGGCAGGCGGCAGACTTGCATGGAATTCAATTAATCAACGGTGTAGAAATTTCAGTCACCTGGAAAAAGCGCACCTTGCACATTGTTGGCTTAAATGTTGATGTGGAGAATGAAGCGTTGAGGGCAGGGTTGGCCGCGGTGCGTCAAGGTCGCCTTGAGCGCGCTAGGCAGATGGCAGCCGGGCTGGAAAAATCTGGTATCCGCGGTAGCTTCGAGTGGGCCTCTGCCTCCGCAGGGCAAAGCATACTGACACGTATGCATTTTGCCCGCTTTCTGGTTGAGCATCAGTATGCCAAAGACACCAAAGCTGTCTTCAAGAAATATTTAGTCAAAGGCAAGCCGGGTTTTGTTGACCATCAATGGATGGATTTGGAATCCGCCGTGAGTTTGATTGTGAATAGCGGTGGCGAAGCAGTTCTGGCACATCCCGGACGTTATGATATACGCCGCACCAATATGTTATTGCTGCTGGAAGAGTTTAGAGGTTTGGGCGGCACGGCAATTGAAGTGGTCACAGGTAGCCATACCGGCGCACAGTATGTGGAATTTGCAAAATATGCGCAAATGTTTGGGTTAAAAGCATCGCAAGGTTCTGATTACCACGGTAAAGGCATTAGCTTTATGGAAATGGGGCGATTGCCTGCGTTGCCAAGTAATTGTGTTCCTGTGTGGCAGGATTGGCCTCATGTGCAATTGGCATTGGATAACCTGCAGTAAATAGCAAGCCAATCAAGAATAAGACAATTAAGAAAAAGAACAGCTACGCATGTCACAATTTTTTAATATTAACTTGAGTAACCCGCAGCAGCGTCTAATTGCGCAAACCGCAGATATTTTACGTAAGGGCGGTGTGATTGTTTACCCTACAGATTCAGGCTACGCCCTAGGTTGCATGCTGGGGCACGCTGATGCACAGGCGCGCATTCGCCAGATACGTGGGGTGGATGATAAACATTTGTTCAGTTTGATGTGCCGTAATTTGAGCGAACTAGGTAACTACGCGGTGGTGAGCAATAGCCAGTTTCGCCTATTAAAAGCGAATACACCGGGCGCTTATACGTTTATCTTAAACGCAACGCGCGAAGTGCCGCGTAAATTGCAGCATCCTAAACGCAGTACTATTGGTATCCGCGTACCACAGCATACTGTGGTGCAAGCGCTGTTAGAGGCCATAGATACGCCATTGCTGAGTATGACTTTTAGCTTGCCTGATGACGAGGATGTATCGCAGATGGAGCCGTGGGCAATGCGCGAGCGCTTGGAGCGCGTGGTAGATTTGGTGATAGAGGTCGAGCATTGCGAGGCTGGGGCAACCACCGTGATTGATTTAACTGGTGAAACGCCGGTATTGGTGCGTGAAGGTTTGGGTGATTTAAGCCCGTTTTCTTTTTAACTGTGGCGGGTTGCAGCTAGATAAATCAAAGTTTGGATAAATCAGAATTTGACTTGTTTGCTTAATGCCTATCCAAAAAAATACTTAAAGTAGAGCAATTGATGGAACTAACAATCATACAAAAAATAGCGGTTTATGCCTTGCCGGTGATTTTTGCAATCACCGTGCATGAGGCTGCACATGGCTATGTAGCAAAGTATTTTGGTGATATGACCGCGTTTAATGCCGGGCGCATCACGCTTAATCCACTCAAGCATATTGATCCTTTTGGCACGGTGTTGCTGCCAGCGTTAACTATTATGCTGGGCGGTATTTTATTCGGCTGGGCAAAACCAGTGCCGGTTGATTTTGGGCGCTTGCGCAACCCTAAAAAAGACATGCTATGGGTAGCTGCGGCTGGGCCTGCATCCAACTTTGTAATGGCGGTGTTCTGGGTGCTGGCGCTGAAGTATGCTGCGTTTGCCCCTGATACGGTTGCTTACCCTGTATCGCTGATGGCAGAAGCCGGCATCAAGATTAACCTAGTGTTGATGGTACTTAATTTATTGCCATTACCACCATTAGATGGCGGACGTATTGCGGTGAGCTTGCTGCCGTACAATTTGGCACGCTCTTTTGCCAGAATAGAGCCTTATGGTTTCGTGATTTTGATTGTACTGTTATTTACTGGCGTGCTGGGTAAAATCCTGCAGCCGTTAATTAACATCGTAGGCGCCTTGCTTAGCAATCTTTTGTAAGCACTGGGTGATTGGTTTTGCAGGTATAGTTAGTATAATAAGCACATATTTAATTTAGGGTTTTTCATCACATGGCAATAGAACGCGTTTTATCGGGCATGCGCCCTACCGGCAATCTGCATTTAGGGCACTATAACGGTGTGTTGAAAAACTGGATACGCTTGCAGCACGAGCATGAATGTCTGTTCTTTGTCGCAGATTGGCATGCGTTAACTACGCATTACGATACGCCGGAAGTGATTGAAGAGAGCGTGTGGGAAATGGTGATTGACTGGTTGGCTGCTGGCGTAGACCCGGCAAGTGCGACCATTTTTATCCAATCTCGCGTGCCTGAGCATGCTGAACTGCATACGCTGCTCTCGATGATTACCCCTTTGAGCTGGTTGGAGCGTGTACCTACCTATAAAGACCAGCAAGAAAAGCTATCTAGCAAAGATTTATCAACCTATGGCTTTTTAGGTTATCCATTGTTACAAAGTGCCGATATCTTGATTTACAAAGCGACTCAGGTGCCGGTGGGCGAAGACCAAATCCCGCACATTGAGTTTACACGTGAGATTGCGCGCCGTTTTAACCATATTTACGGCAAAGAAAAAGGCTTTGAAGAAAAAGCCGAAGCAGCGATTAAAAAATTAGGCAGCAAACGTGGTTCGCTGTATCAGGAAATGCGTACTGCTTACCAACAAAGCGGTGACGAAGAAGCGCTGGAAACCGCGCGCGCCATGATTCAAGAGCAGCAAGGTATGAGCATGGGTGATAAAGAGCGCCTATTGGGCTACCTTGAAGGTGGCGGCAAAATGATTCTGATTGAGCCAGACTATAAGCTGACTCCAGCTTCAAAAATGCCAGGTTTAGATGGGCAGAAAATGTCTAAATCTTATAACAACACGATTTCATTACGTGAAGATGTTGATGGCGTGGCCAAGAAAATCAAAACCATGCCTACCGATCCTGCGCGTATCCGCCGCACCGATCCAGGTGATCCGGCAAAATGCCCAGTATGGCAATTGCACGAAATCTACTCAGATAAATCTACCCAAGATTGGGTGCAGGCTGGCTGCAAAGGCGCGAGCATCGGCTGTATTGAATGCAAAACTCCAGTGATTGAAGGTGTGCTGAAAGAGCTGAAACCGATTCAAGAGCGTGCAGCACAGTATGCTGAAGACCCAACCTTGGTGAAAAACATTGTTGCTGATGGTTGCGAGCGCGCAAGAAAACTAGCGCGTGAAACCATGCGTGATGTGCGTGATGCAATGGGCTTGAATTACAGCTAACGCAAATATTTTGATAGAAACCACACTCAATGCAAAAATTAAGGGTGAGGAATTTACGACCCTGCCCAAGGATCTGTACATTCCGCCCGATGCATTGGAGGTTTATCTAGAGGCCTTTGAAGGGCCGCTGGACTTGTTGCTGTATTTAATCCGTAAGCATAATCTGGATATTCTGGATATTCCGATGGCGGACTTGACCCGTCAGTACATGGAGTATGTAGAAAAGATGCGTGCGATCAAGCTGGAGCTGGCTGCAGATTATCTGTTGATGTCGGCGATGCTGATTGAAATTAAATCACGCATGCTGTTGCCAAAACCGGCAGAAATCGCAGAAGAAGATGATCCGCGTGCTGAGTTAGTTCGGCGTCTGATGGAGTACGAAGCCATTAAATTAGCTGCGCAGCGCTTGGATGAAATGCCCAAGGTGGGTGATGGCATTAGCGTTGCTAGCTCCTACTTTGAGCAAATTCGTTTAGTAAAGCCGCCTGAGGTAAGCCTGGATGACCTGACCGAGGCATGGCGTAACGTACTGAAGCGTGCCAGTCATTTTCAGCACCATAAAGTTGGGCGTGCCGAACTTTCGGTGCGTGAGCATATGAGCCTGATCCTGCGGCGTTTGCAATCTGCACGTATGCTGGAATTTACCGAGCTGTTTGACATTGCCCATGACGGCATCCCCAAGTTAGTGGTGTGTTTTCTCGCAATACTGGAGCTTGCGCGTGAGGGTTTATTACGCATTACGCAACAGCAGGCTTTTTCACCGATATATGTACAAATAAACAGCGATGAGTGAAGCTAGTAATATTCGTGAGTTGAAAAACGTGCTGGAGGTAGCTTTGCTTACCTCGCATCAGCCATTGTCTCTAGATGATATGCTACGCTTATTTAACGAGCGTTTGGAGCGAGCAACGCTGCGCATGTTGCTCGATGAGTTAAAGCATGATTGGGCAGAACGTACCATGGAGTTGGTGCAGGTTGCTTCTGGCTATCGCTTCCAGGCGCGGGAGCAATACACGACTTACCTGATGCGCTTACACCCTGAGAAACAGGCAAAATACTCGCGTGCGGTGATGGAAACCCTAGCGATTATCGCGTATCGCCAACCGGTGACGCGTGGTGATATTGAAGAAATTCGCGGAGTGGCCGTGAACCCTAACGTGATGCGTCAGTTGCAGGAGCGTGATTGGATTGATGTGGTTGGGCAGCGTGAGGTGCCGGGGCGTCCGTCTTTGTATGCAACTACCAAGCATTTTTTGAATGACTTTAATTTACGCTCGTTAGATGAGTTGCCGCCGATGGAAGTCTTTGTGCCGTCCGAGCCATAGCGGCAGTTATATCAAGCCAACCCTCTCAATCTTTGCTCTAAACCCCATTGCATTAGCCTGAAGTGTGGATAAATCCATTTTATCTACTGCGATTCACTTTATCTGCGGTAAAATTGCAATATTCAATCAAATTAGCGAATTATCATGGCACGTCCTTTTAAGCAACAACGCGATCCGCAACGTCCCGTACGCAGACCAACCACCAATTTTACTCCGCTTGCTGCTGAACCGGATGCACCGGCAGCGCCGACACAGCGTCTGCACAAGTTACTGGCGCTGGCTGGTTTGGGTTCACGTCGTGATATGGAAGAGCTGATTGCTAGCGGCCGCGTCACTATCAACGGTAAAGTGGCCGAGGTAGGCGCAGGCGTGACCGAGCATGACGTAGTGCGCTTGGATAGCCGCCCACTACGCCTGCCGTTTGAGGCGGAGTTGCCGCAAGTGTTGATTTACCACAAGCCTGAGGGTGAAATCGTGAGTCAGGACGACCCAGAGGGTCGTGCCAGCGTGTTTGATAAATTACCAAAAGTGAAGCATGGTAAATGGATTGCCATTGGTCGCTTGGATATGAATACCAGCGGCTTGTTGATATTCACCACATCAGGTGAACTGGCAAACCGATTTATGCACCCACGTTATGAGGTAGAGCGTGAGTATGCCGTGCGTATTTTTGGTGAGTTGACCGAAGGGCAAATTGCTCAGTTAAAAGAAGGTATTGAGCTGGAAGATGGTCCTGCGAATTTTGACAGTATTATCCCGCAAGGCGGCGAAGGCGCAAACCATTGGTACCAGGTAATTCTGCGTGAAGGCCGTAACCGTGAGGTGCGGAGGCTGTTTGAGGCGTTCCAGCTACCGGTAAGCCGCTTGATGCGCGTGCGCTTTGGTCCGGTAAACTTACCGCCACGCGTTAAACGCGGCAAGATGCTGAAATTAGAGCAAAAAGAAGTGGTTGGTTTGTTAGAGTGGGCAGGTTTAGAAGTCCCTAAAGCGCCGTTACGCCAATTGACGCAGCGTGAGAAATTAAAAGCCACCGCAGTGTTTACGCCAAAAATACGTAAGCAGCGTGTAAGTGCGCTGGATAGACCACCGCGTGACGCGGCAGAGGGGGAGGCTAGAGGTTATCGTGGCAAGTCAGATGCAGCACGTGGTCCGGCAACGAGAAAGCCTGCGCCAAGAAAACCGGCTGCTAACCGCCGTGTACGTCAGTCTAGCGATTTAGGCGCACCGCAAATGCAGAAAAAAAGTGATAGAAATCGCGGTCGTGGTTAGTTCAATCTTCTAACCAATGAGGCTATAAACCAAGCGTTGGTGATTTTTTGGTTTGATGGAAATATAAAAAAAGGCTAAAGATTTAATCTTTAGCCCTTTTTATTAGCACAGCAGTGCGACATCCGTCGCTTTACGGTCTGGGTTTACACTAAGCTTTACCTAAACGCCACAATGATGTCACTTCGGTCTTTCTGGCGGCATGTAGTGGATCGCTGGCATCTAGTGTTTTGTTGTGTGATGCTTTTGTGTCTAGTCTATCAATCACTTTTAAACCTGCTGAGCTGATCCATGCCAGCAGTTCCTCGCGGCTTCTTAAGCCTAAGTGTTCGGCAAAGTCTGACAGTATCAGCCAGCCCTCACCATTGTCGTTTAAATGTGCGTTTAGGCCGTTCAAAAAGCCTTTGAGCATTTGGTTGTTTTCATCGTAGATTGCAGATTCCAGCACTGAGCTTGGCCTTGCCGGCAGCCATGGCGGGTTGCATACAATCAAATCGGCTTTGCCATAACTATCCTCTGGAAATAGATTGGCGTTGAGTACGGTTACCGTATTTTTCATTTCAAGCTGATTGATATTTTTTTGCGCACATTCTAAGGCGCGTGGTGCGTTGTCGGTTGCAATCACATTTTTTACACCACGGTTTGCCAATATTGCCGAGAGTACGCCGGTGCCGGTGCCAATATCAAATGCTGTGGTGCATGGGGTAGGCAATGGCGCGGTATCTACCAATGTTAAATACTCACCGCGAATCGGCGAGAACACACCGTAGCTTGGATGAATTTTATTGTTGATAACGCTAATTTCTACGCCGTTTTTACTCCATTCGTAAGCACCGATGAGGCCTAAAATCTCACGTAGCGACACCACGAATGACTGTGTGCTTTTGCCGTAGGCATGTTCGCAGGCGGCTTTGACGTCTGGTGCGCGGCGTAGGTTGATATGGTGGCCAACACTCACTTCTATCAATAGCATACCTAAAATTCGCGCTTTTTGTGATTGCGCCTGGCGGTGCAGATGAAACGCCTCGGTCATATTGGCGGCTGCTTTTTTAGGTTTTTTACCTGGGCGGTCAATTCTGCGTGAGATGGCTTGCATCAGCTGTTTTGCATTTTGGAAATCGCCGCGCCATAACAGCGCAGTACCTTCGCAGCATAGCTTGTAAGCAGCATCTGCTTTAATGGTATCGTCCGCAACCTGTATCTTTTTTGGTGCTGATGTTGCATTTTCAGAATGCCAGGCGCTGGTTTTGGTTTTGCCAGCTTCTTGCCAGCTGATTGTTGGGGTGTGGTTCAAAATAGATTAACCTTGCTGGTAATTTTGTGTGTATACCGTTTGTTTTTATTAAGGCGTGATGATGGCTTACATTCGAATCACACCAGATTTTTATGTTACGGGTCGTGCTGCTACTGCGGAATTATAATCGCAATATGCTAGCGGCTGTATTTATTCTGAGTCATGCCATTGCATGATGTGAGGGGCTGAGTTTGTGCTTATGTGCACATGGTGACGTGCATAGCGTCGCAACGTGGCTGCAAGACATGATTAGCTTGCAGCCTGCGCTTGTTTATTGCTGCAGTGCGACTAGCTGATCGCGCGTGAGTAAAAATACAAAGGCATCGCCTGATGATACTTCCAGCCAAGTAAATGGCAGGTCAGGGTATGCATCCAGTACGGCATCGCGGTTGTGGCCGATTTCAACCACTAATACGCCATCTTCAGTGAGGTAGTCTGCTGCTTCACGCAAAATGGTGTGTGTGTGGTCTAAGCCTGCTACACCACTACCAAGAGCTAATTGCGGCTCATTGCGGTATTCTGGCGGAAGTGCGGCCATGGATGGCGCATCCACGTAGGGTGGGTTGCTGATGATAAGGTCGTAGCGCTTGCCTTTAAGCTGGCTAAACATGTCAGATTTAATTGCCGTGATGCGATCTTGCAAGCCGTAACTATTGATGTTGATGTTGCACACATCAATCGCATCTTGCGAAATATCAATCACATCAATTGCGGCATCTGGATATGCATCGGCCAATAACACGCCCAAGCAGCCGCTACCGGTGCAAATGTCTGCCGCATTGTTAACCAGTTCTGGGTATTCAATCCAAGGGGTCAGGCCATCGTTGACTAATAGCTCGGCGATAAATGAGCGTGGAATCAGCACGCGCTCATCTACGTAGAATTTAAAGCCTTGCAGCCAAGCTTCTTTCAATAGATAGGCTGTAGGTGTGTGTTTGGTGATGCGCTGCTCTATAAAGCTGGCAAGTTTGCTGCGTTCGCTATTAGTGAGTTTGGCATCTAAGAAGTTATCAAGCGTATCGAGTGGGAGCTGTAATGCTCGCATAATGAGCCACACTGCTTCATCGTAACTGTTATCGGTGCCGTGGCCGTAAAAAATATCGGAGGCTTCAAACTGGCTTACAGCAAATCTGAGCCAGTCACGAATCGTCAGCAGTTCTGTGGTTTCTTGATTGTAAGTCATTATTTTATCAGCAATTTTTTTGGCATCTAAACTGGCGGTGATACATTGCACCGCCTTAGGTTTAGCCTGCTATTTCAAAAGCTTTTCCATAGTTAATTGATAGGTTTGTTTCAATGGCTCGATATCCGCAACGCCTACGCACTCGTTTAGTTTGTGGATAGTTGCGTTGAGCGGACCAAATTCGATGACTTGTTTGCAGATGTCTGCAATAAAGCGTCCATCTGAAGTGCCGCCAGTAGTTGAGAGCTCAGGTGTTACGCCGTAAGCTTGCTCAATTGCGCCTGAAATAGCATCTACCAGATTGCCGCGCGGTGTAATGTAAGGCGGTGAGTATTCCCACTCTAAGGTGTATTCAAGTTCATGTTTATCTAAAATGGCGTGTACGCGGCTTCTTAGGTTTTGTTCTGTGCTGCCTGCGCCATTAAGTTCTGGGCAGAATCTGAAATTGAACAGAATCTCTACTTCACCCGGTACTACGTTGGTAGCGCCTGTGCCGCCGTTCATATTGGATATTTGCCAAGAGGTAGGCGGGAAGTATTCGTTACCGTTATCCCACACCGTTTCCACCATGTCTTTAATGGCAGGAGCCACCAAATGAATCGGGTTTTTCACCAAATGCGGGTAAGCAATGTGGCCTTGTATGCCTTTCACCACTAAATTACCAGAGAGTGAACCACGGCGGCCATTTTTAATCATGTCGCCAACTTTTTTATTGCTGGTTGGTTCGCCAACGATGCAGTAATCAATCAGCTCGCCACGTGCTTTCAGTGCTTCTACCACTTTTACCGTACCGTTCACGGCAATGCCTTCTTCATCTGAGGTAATCAGCAAGCCGATAGAGCCTTGATGGTCAGGATTTTCCGCTACAAAAGCCTCAATGCTGGTGATAAACGCTGCTAACGAGGTTTTCATGTCCGCTGCACCACGCGCGTATAGCATGCCATCTTTAATGGTTGGCTCAAACGGCGGCGTATGCCATTTATCCAATGGGCCGGTCGGCACTACATCGGTATGGCCTGCGAATACTAGCAATGGAGCGGTTGTGCCACGACGTGCATAAAAGTTATCAACGTCACCAAAACGCATGCGCTCGATTTTGAAGCCTAACGGCTCCAAACGTGAAATCATCAGTTCTTGGCAGCCAGCATCTAGCGGCGTGTTAGATTGACGTTGCAGGAGGTCGATTGCTAACTCTAAAGTTGTGCTCATGGTAGTAAGGTTTCTCTGTATAAGGTTTCATCAAAGCCTAAGCCTACGATTTTATTGTCATTGACTAAAACCGGGCGTTTGATGACTGAGGTTTTTGCTTGCATGAGTGCAGTGGCAGATATGTTATCTGTAATGCTGGATTTGGTTGCATCATCAAGTCCGCGCCAGGTAAGTCCGGCACGGTTGATCAGTTTTTCCCAAGGGTATTGCGTCAGCCATTGTTGAAGGGTTGCTGCATCAATGCCTGACTTTTTGAAATCATGAAACGTGTAGGCAACACCGTTTTCATCCAGCCAGGTGCGGGCTTTTTTAACGGTGTTGCAATTTGGAATGCCGTAAAGCGTAAGCATTACTATTAAAACTTAAATGCCACGTAGCAGTTCGTTGATGCCTACTTTGCCTAGTGTTTTGGCATCTACTTTTTTCACGATCACTGCACAGTACAGGCTGTAGCTGCCGTCTTTTGATGGCAAGTTACCTGAAACCACTACTGAACCAGCTGGTACGCGGCCGTAGAATACTTCGCCTGTTTCGCGGTCGTAAATTTTGGTTGATTGGCCAATGTAAACACCCATAGAGATAACGCAGTTGTCTTCCACAATTACGCCTTCAACCACTTCAGAACGTGCGCCGATAAAGCAGTTATCGCCAATGATAGTTGGGCCAGCTTGTACAGGCTCTAATACGCCACCAATACCAACACCACCGCTTAAGTGCACGTTTTTACCGATTTGTGCGCATGAACCTACTGTTGCCCATGTGTCTACCATGGTACCTTCGCCTACGTAAGCACCGATGTTTACGTATGAAGGCATCAATACTGCATTTTTACCGATGAATGAACCACGACGTACGATAGCGTTAGGCACCACACGGAAGCCGCCTGCTTTAAAGTCTTCTTCAGTGTAATCTGCAAATTTAGGTGGCACTTTGTCAAAGTATTTGGTTACGCCATCGTCCATTAATTCGTTGTCTTTTAGACGGAATGAAAGCAATACTGCTTTTTTCAACCATTGGTGTGTTTCCCATTGTTGCGTGTCAGCTACACGGCTAGCAACGCGTAGTGTGCCGCTGTCTAAATCTGCAAGCACAGAAGCTACAGTAGATTTGATTTCAGCAGATGCATTGCCTGGGTTGATGTTAGCGCGGTCTTCAAACGCTGCTTCGATAATGCTTTGACGTGGATCCATAAAATTCTCTATTGATTTTGAATAAGTGAGTAAATTAGTTAATGCGACATTTTAACTCAAACACGACAATAGCCCAAAAATAAAGCGCACAACTTACGCTGTGCGCTTTCATGGTTACTAACTGAGTTGATTATTTGCCGGTTTTTGCTGCGTTGTATAGCGGCCTGACTTTAGGGGCGAGAGCACGTAGTTCTGCAATGCGGCTGGCGCTGGCAGGGTGGGTGCTAAGAAACTCTGGCGGGGTAGCGCCGGCTTGTGCTTCCATTTTTTGCCACAAAGTGACAGCCGCATCTGGGTTGTAACCTGCGCGGGCGGCAAGTTCTAGGCCGATTTTATCAGCTTCGCGCTCTTGCTCGCGTCCGTTTGGTAGCGCAAAGAATAGTTGTGAGCCCATATTGGCAGCCTGCATAGAGGCATTGCCAACAACCGCGCCAGCGCTGCTAGACAACACTGCGCCTAGGGCTTGTAAACCAAATTGCTGCACATAGGCTTGTGACATACGTTCGCGGCCGTGTTCGCGCAATGCGTGGGCAATTTCATGACCAATCACCGCGGCTAGCTCGTCATCTGTAGCTTTCAGTTTATCCATCAAACCGGTATACACCATGATTTTGCCGCCTGGCATGCAGTACGCGTTAAGCTCGTCATTGTGTTCTACATTGACTTCCCATTTCCACTTGCTGGCATCTGGCCTGAACACGCCAACTTGTGCAATCAGTCTATTGGAGATTTTTTGCACACGTTCCAGCTGTGCTTTATTGGCATTCAGGGTCTTTTTCTTTTCAGCCTCTTGTAGTGTTTGGGTATAAGCCTGAGTTGACATGCTGGTGACTTGTGATTCTGGCAGTAGCAGTAATTGCGTACGTTTTACGCCTGAAACGCTGTCTTGGGTGGTGGTAGCGCAGCCGCTTAAGTAAGCCATAAATACTGCTGAAATGATGAGGCTGGACGGTTTGAGTTTAAATAGAGGTGTCATTTTTATTAATCCGTTTGCGTGGTCTAAACAGTAACGCACTACATGCAATTTGGTTGAGTCAATATGCTTGAATGTAGTGCGTTAATTAAACAAGATTTATATCTTACCCTGTGTTAGAAGCTGACTTGCGTCCCAAGTTCCACCACGCGGTTGGGTGGCAGCTTAAACTGATTGGTGATGGTTTCTGCGCTACGGAATAGCCCGATAAATATTTTCTTGCGCCAGTAAGCCATTTCTGGGGACTCATGTGCAATTAAAATTTCTTTACCAATAAAGTAAGAGGTGTCCATCTCCTCTAACTCCAGGCCTTTTTCTGCGCAAAGTGCCAAGTCTCTTGGCAAGTCCGGCTCGTCTTTAAACCCATATTGCACGGTGACGCGGTAAAACTCATGTGGCAACACTTCAACGCTGACGCGGTCAGCAGGTACAGTACGCGGAAAGTCCAAAAACTTCACCGTTAGTATCACCACTTTTTCATGCAGCACTTTGTTGTGCTTCAGGTTGTGCAGCATGGCATGCGGCACGCCATCCGGGTTAGGCGTCATAAATAGGGCGGTGCCGGCAACACGCATTGGGGGGTGTGCGCTAATCGCCTCAATAAATGGATCCAGCGCCATGGCTTCGTTTTTCAGATGCTTGTACAGCATGTTACGGCCAGTTTTCCAGGTAATCATCAAGGTGAAGATAACCACGCCAATGATCAACGGTACCCAGCCACCATCGGGAATTTTAAGCACGTTGGCGCTAAAGAAAGCGATATCAACCGTTAGAAATAGTGCAACCAATGCGCCAGTGCGTAGTTTGCTCCAGCCCCATAGGGTATGAAACACAATGCCAGCCAGTAGGGTGGTGATGACCATGTCACCGGTAACTGCAATGCCGTAAGCCGCGGCTAAGTTGCCTGATGAGCCAAAGCCGATGACCAGTACCATGACGGCCACCATTAGCCCCCAGTTGACGCGTGGCATGTAGATTTGCCCTTGCTGGCTTTCAGAGGTGTGCGATACGTGCATACGCGGTAAAAAGCCTAATTGCAGCGCCTGACGCGATACAGAGAACGCACCGGTAATCACTGCCTGCGAGGCAATCACGGCTGCCAGCGTTGCTAGGATAATTAGCGGGAATAGCATCCATTCTGGAGCTAGCAAGTAAAACGGATTTTTGACTGCGGCTGGATTTTGCAACACCAGTGCGCCTTGACCAAAGTAGTTGAGGATGAGCGCTGGCAGTACAAAACCAAACCATGCCATACGGATAGGAAAGCGGCCAAAGTGCCCCATGTCGGCATACAGCGCCTCTGCACCAGTGACCGCTAGCACCACTGCGCCTAATGCCACAAATGCAATCCACGGGCTTAATTGGAAGAAGTGAATGGCATAGATAGGATTGAGCGCATTGAGGATTACCGGGTACTGCATAATGCCATGGATGCCTAATATGGCTAGGGTACTAAACCAAATCAGCATGATGGGGCCAAAGAAGGCGCCTACTAATGCGGTGCCTTTGTTTTGCGCCCAGAATAAAACAAATAATACGACTAGTGTGATGGGAAGGATAAGCGGGTGCAGAATCGGTGCCGAGACCTCTAAACCTTCTACCGCTGATAACACGGAAATTGCGGGGGTAATGATGCCGTCTGCATAAAACATACAAGCACCTAAAATACCTAACAGCATGATATTTCTCTGTTTTTTTGCCTTGCGGCTGGCCAGTGCCAGCAGCGCCATAATGCCGCCCTCGCCACGGTTATCCGCACGCATGATAAAGGCGACATATTTCACCGATACCACCATAATCAGTGCCCAAACAATGAGCGATAAAATACCAAACATATTGGTTTCGGTCAGTGGTACCGGGTGTACGCCGACAGAAAACACTTCTTTAATGGTGTAAAGCGGGCTTGTACCAATATCGCCAAAAACTACACCTAGTGCGGCAAGCGTGAGTGCAGCGCGATTGGGGTTGCTACCAGAGGCTGATGACATTGTTGTGTGTTTGAGTGTTAATAATTATTGAGGTGGGTATTATCAGCCAATTTTCTTAGTAAACCAATCAATTTGTATTTGTTTTTATTCAAAATTAATTTGGTCTAATGCCTAATTTTTGTAATATTGGCTTCAGCAGCGCCTGTGCCAAAGGTTAGGGTAACTTCGTCACCATTTTGTAACTGGCTGCTGGTGCTGACAATATGACCGGACTGATTTTGTACAAAAGCATAGCCGCGCGTGAGAACCGCTTGCGGATTTAAGTGCTGCAGGTTTTGGTTCAGGCGCAGCAGATTTTGCTGCTTGCGCTGTAATTGTTGGCTGATGCTATTGTTTAGACGATAGGCCAATTGTGTGACCTGGGCTTTTTGCTGTGCGACTTGCTGTGATGGTGAAATCAGTCTGCGTGCCAGGTAATCTAAGGCCTGAGATTTCTGGTTAAGCACAAACTGCATGTCTTTGGCCAACCGCAGCTTGAGCTGATAGGTTTTATTCAGCAGGTCTTCTCGCGATGGTGTAGCCAGCTCGGCCGCAGCAGTGGGTGTTGCGGCGCGAATATCCGCCACAAAATCGCAGATGGTGAAATCTGTTTCATGGCCAACGCCGCTGATGGTGGGGATGGTGCAGTTGGCTACCGCACGTGCGACGATTTCTTCATTGAACTGCCATAAGTCTTCAATACTGCCACCGCCGCGGCAAATGATAAGCACATCACATTCTGCGCGCTCATGTGCGGCGTTAATGGCGTTGGCGATTAGCTGCGCCGCGCCTTTACCCTGCACCGGAGTAGGATAAATAATAATCGGGATATTAGGCATGCGGCGTTTCAGTGTAGTGAGTACATCTCTCAATGCCGCCGCATCAGCCGAAGTGACTACGCCAATTTGTTTGGGGTGCTTAGGAATGGCGCGTTTGATGCCGGCATCAAACAGCCCTTCAGCGCTTAGCTTTCTTTTCAGCTTTTCAAAGGCTTCAAATAATGCGCCTAGCCCTGCGCGCTGCACAAACTCCACGGTGAGCTGAAAGTCGCCACGTGCTTCGTATAAGGTCACGGTGGCGCGTGCTTCGATTTTATCTCCTTCGCGCGGGATGAAATCTACGTAGCTATTGCGGCCTTTAAACATCACGCAGCGTACCTGTGCACCTGCATCTTTGAGTGAAAAGTACCAATGACCACTGGCGGCGCGCGTAAAGTTAGATACCTCACCGGAAACCCAAAATAATGGAAAGCTTTGTTCCAGGATATTTTTTGCCATACGGTTAAGTTCGCTGACAGACAGCACCTTGGTATTGGTCGTGGCTTCTTGAGATAAATTTGCGGCGAAGTCTGTCAAAATGGGCTTAATCCGTTAAAATGATTTTTTGAGATTATATCGTGACGGACATCATGCTAAATAAAATTCTTATTGGTCGTACAGGTTATTTCATTGGTTTTGTGGGCTGTTTTGCCTTAGTTGGGCTGGCTCTGTGGATACAAACCCGATATGGTCTGGAGCCTTGTCCCTTATGTATTTCACAACGCATCGTGTTTATGTCGCTAGGCGCTTTGTTTTTAGTGGCAGCCTTGGCACCTAAGTGCCTAAAAGTACAGTCACTCCTGCAAGTGCTAACCGCTATTGGCGGTGCGGGCGTTGCCATCCGTCACTGGTGGATACAGGCGCATAAAGAAGAAATGATTGCAGACTGTGGCGTGGGCTTTGACTATATGTTTGAGAATTTCCCATTACAAAAAGCCTTGACGTTAGTGTTTAAAGGCACGGGTGATTGCGCCGCTATTGATTGGACCTTTTTAGGCTTAACCATTCCACAAATGTCACTGATCGCCTTTATCGGCTTTGGTGCTTATGCCATTTATTTGCTTAAATTAAATAGCAAGAAATCAATCTAAATTACAGCTAAAGCTTAAGTTGAAGCTGAAGTTAAGAAACAACAGAGAAATTATTGAATGTACAAAACGATAGACAACTTCGTTGGCAACACGCCGCTAGTTAAATTGCAGCGCATGGCTGGTAACACTAGTAACACCATCTTATTGAAACTCGAAGGCAATAATCCGGCTGGCTCCGTAAAAGATAGGCCAGCGTACTCCATGATTACGCGCGCTGAAGCGCGTGGCGACATTAAACCGGGTGATACTTTGATTGAAGCCACCAGTGGCAATACCGGGATTGCGCTGGCGATGGTTGCGGCGATGCGTGGTTATAAAATGATATTGGTGATGCCGGATAACCAAAGCGTGGAGCGCCGCCAAAGCATGAAAGCCTATGGCGCAGAGTTAGTGCTGACCCCCAAAGAAGGCAGCATGGAGTTAGCGCGAGATGTTGCCATGAAAATGCAGGCAGAAGGCGAAGGTATCGTGCTCGACCAGTTTGGCAATGCCGACAACCCATTAGCACATTATGAAGGGACTGGCCCTGAAATCTGGCGCGATACTGAAGGCCAAATCACGCATTTTGTGTCCAGCATGGGTACAACGGGTACCATCATGGGCACTTCTCGCTTCTTGAAAGAGCAAAACCCTAATATTCAGATTGTGGGTGTGCAGCCTGAGGAAGGGGCACAAATACCCGGGATTCGTAAATGGCCAGAAGAGTATATGCCCACTATTTACAATGCCAGCGCAGTGGATGAACTGATTTATGTGAGCCAAAAGAACGCAGAAGAGACCACGCGTAAATTAGCGACGATGGAAGGTATCTTTGCCGGTATTTCATCTGGCGGTGCTTTGTATGCTGCTTTGCAGTTATCTAAGCGTGTGGAGAATGCCGTGATTGTCAGCATTGTGTGCGATAGAGGCGACCGTTACCTCTCTACAGGTGTTTATCCGGCGTAGTTCCATCCTAATATGAACGCACTTGGCCGCATCGCTGGTGTTTGCTATTTAATATTCCATAGCCTGATGGCACATGCGGTTTCTGAGGTTGCTATCAGTGTTGGGCAGCTTGAGCACGCGATAGACGATGCCAAAACGATTGCGTTAAAAGATATCGCGTTAAAGGTGCAGCTAAATCAACCCAAACCTAGCGTTACGCTGCGTGCTGCATTAAAACCAACCGCTGCCGATGTACAGCGCAAGCAGGATGAGTGGGCGCAGCTAGACCTTAGCTGTAATCTGCCAAAACGGCGCAGCATTGAAGCGGTGCGTTGTGACAATGGACGCCTGAAAAGCGCCCGCGTGGATTTGCCTTTTGATCTGGAAATCAAACGCTTATTTCATCGCCATGAGCTGGATGTTGATGCCGCCCTGTATTTGAAAGGGGGTAGTTTTAGTGATGAGGCCGGCTTGCATGCCGCCGAAAAGCTGAGCGGGGCAATCACCCTTGCATTAAAACGGCAATCGTCAGGCTGGCAGTGGCAAACAAGCGCAGACTGGCAAACCGGTGAGGTCTATTGGCAGCCTTTTTATGTTGAGAGTGGTGGCCACGCGCTACAGGCAACGGGTACGTTAAAAGATGATGTGCTTGCGGTGAAGCAGGCACATTTAAAAATTAACCGCGTAGGTGAGATGGATGTGGATGGGGCGGTACGCCTCAGTGATTTTAAGTTATTAGATTTAAATGCCAATCTACCTAAGCTAAATCTGGGCGCAGCTTATCCTTTGCTGTTTAAGCCGCTGCTAGGTAATACTGCGTTTAATAATGCGACGATAAATGGCAATGCCGCCTTGCAGCTAAAAGTAAAAAACACCGAGTTGCAATCATTCAATTTGCAGTTGAATGCAGTGGATGTGGTGGATATCAATAAGAAGTTTGCGTTTTATCAGCTCAATGCCAATATTCCCTGGAGTTATGATGCTGCTAACCCCGTCAACTTAAGTTATGCGCGTGGTAGCTTGCTAAATCTGCCGTTAGGCAAAACCGACATCAATGCAGTAGCCAACCGTTATTCAATCACTGCACCGAATATCCGCTTACCGATATTGGATGGTGCGCTCAGCTTGTCTAATGTTTCCGCCGCCCGTTTGCATAATGAGTGGTTTTGGCATTTGAGTGCAGAGCTAGAACCCATCTCGATGGAAGACTTTAGTACACAGCTTAAGTTGCCACGCATGCAGGGTAAGGCTTCAGCCAAAATTCCATTGGTGACTTATAACGGCGGCATACTGACGACTGATGGTAGCGTAGTGCTTAATGTGTTTGATGGCACGGCCACGGTGACTAAGCTAACCATGCGTACGCCCTTGGGCATAGCGCCTAAATTAAATGCGGATATTGCTTTAAGAAACCTGGAGTTAGGTGCGCTGACGCGAACCTTTTCATTCGGTGCGATTGAAGGTAAATTGGATGGCGATATTAAAGGCCTGGAACTGCAAAACTGGAAACCAGTGACGTTTGATGCGCGTATCCAGAGTAGCCCGGGTAAGTATCCTAAAAAGATTTCACAACGCGCGGTAGAGAATATCTCGGCATTAGGTGGCGGTGGCGCGGCTGCCGCAGTGCAGCGTAGTTTTTTACGCTTTTTTGAGCAGTTTAATTATGGCAAGATGGGGTTGAGCTGCCGTCTGCGCAATGATGTATGTGAAATGGGTGGGGTAGAGTCAACCGCGCATGGGTACATTATCGTTAAAGGAAGTGGTATCCCAGCTATTACGGTGATGGGGTACAATCAGACCGTAGGCTGGAGCGAACTGGTTGCGCGTATCGAGCGCGTGATTGATGGTAACAGCAAGGCCATAGTGCGTTAGCACGTAGTAGAGCGCGCTAACACATATTAGAGCGCGTTAGCACAGTTAGATGGCGCGGTAGCGCTAGTTGTACTGAGTGCTAGTGTGTCTGGTACGTGAATACTTTGTATTCGCCAAAGCAGTAATAATAGTGCCAAAAGTAGGCCATGAATTTAAGTGGTTCTAATGCAATACATTGAATAATAAAGGATAGCTAATGAAAAACTGGTCAATCGCCTTGGTGCTGGCATGCGTTTTACCCGCTTGCGTCACCATTAATATTTATTTTCCGGCTGCTGCCGCAGAAAAAGCCGCTGACAAGATTATTGACGATGTTTGGCAGCTTAAAAATGGTGCGGAAAAACCTGCTACCACGCCGGTAGAGCCTCAATAAATAAAACAGGGCTTACATATAAGCTCTTCAATGATTGAATAAAAGGAATGATGATGAAAAAAATATTATTCAGTGCACTATTGCTGGTTGCGATGTTTGCTAGTCAATTGGTTGTGGCAGCAGCCGATTTGGAAGTGAATACGCCAGCCATCTCGGCGATTAAGGGCAGCATGCAAGCCCGCCACGGGCAGTTGGTTGCGCATTATGCAAGCGGTGCTGTGGGCTTGACCAAAGACGGCCTAGTTACAGTGCGTGACGCTAACGCTGTACCGCTGAAAGACCGCGCAGCATTAAACGGCGTAGTGGCAGCCGAGAACGCAGACCGCGCCAAACTGTATCAGGAAATTGCGACTGCAAACGGCCATCCGGAGTGGCAGGCTGAAATTCAGAATACCTTTGCAAGCCGTTGGATTGATAAAGCACAAGGCGGATGGTGGGTGCAGGGCGCTGGCGGCTGGACTAAAAAGTAGTGTAGATGAAAATAGTGCAGATGCATTTACTGCTTGTTTCCTTAAGATTTTAATAAAGCCCAGACATGACCCCTACCTTAGTTTTTGATATTGAGACCATTCCTGATACCGATGGTATCCGCAGCTTGTTAGATTTACCTGCCGACATTTCAGATGAAGACGTGGCGAAGATTGCCTTGCATCAGCGTCGGCAGCAAAATGGCACGGAATTTTTGCCGTTGCACCAGCACCGTGTTTGCGCAATCTCATGCGCGCTGCGTGAAGGTAAGCACTTTAAAGTATGGACACTAGGTGACCCGGATTCCACAGAAGCTGAAATTATTCAGCGTTTCTTTGACGGTATAGAAAAATACACGCCGCAGATTATTTCTTGGAACGGTGGCGGCTTCGATTTGCCGGTGCTGCATTACCGCGCGTTGATTCATGGCATCAATGCCAGCCGCTATTGGGATTTAGGTGAAGATGATAAAGAGTTCAAGTGGAACAACTATATCAGCCGCTATCACACCCGGCATTTAGACTTGATGGATGTGATGGCCATGTTTAATGCGCGCGCCAATGCACCGTTAGATGATTTAGCCAAGCTGTGCGGCTTTCCCGGCAAATTAGGCATGGACGGCAGCAAGGTGTGGGATGCCTATAAGGCTGGCAAGATTGCTGAAATTAGAGATTATTGTGAAACGGACGTGGCCAACACGCATCTGGTTTACTTGCGCTTCCAATTGATGCGCGGCCACTTAACGCCTGAGGCTTATGAGGCGGAAATTAATCTGGTGCGTGATACCTTATCCGGCTATACCGCCCCGCATTGGCCAGAATTCCTGGCGGCTTGGAAGTAGTCGGCAAGTATCAGAAATAATAGGGCTTGGCCCTATTATTTCTTAATCAGTGATTTCCCCTGTTACTTCTTTAACTCTGGGGTCAGTGCTGCACCTTTTTCAATCTTTCCTTTGATTTCCTTCACGGTTTCTTCAATCGCTACAAAGCGCTGTGGCGTAGTTGGGTGTGATGATTTAATGGTAATAGCTTGCGAGTTATTCACTGCCATTCTGCGCCAGAAACCGGCAGCGTTATCAATGTTAAAGCCAGATTTTTGCATAATGTATAAGCCTACATAGTCTGCCTCTTGCTCAAACTCAACCGAGTACGCGTTGCCGGCAATGCCTGCACCCATGCGGCTAAAGTCACCGTTGGTATTCACGCCTGCAGTGGCTGCGGCAATATCCAGCAGCAAGCCTAAAACCCCACCGGTCGTTGCATTTTTCTTTTTAGCATCGATGTGTTTCATTGCATTGTGCGCAAGCTCATGGCTGAGTACTAGTGCCATTTCTTCATCGGATTTGAAGAAATCCATCATGCCTTTGTACATTACAATATTGGTACCATCGGCATAAGCGTTCTTGGTGTCATCAGGGGATAGGTGCACTTGAAAGTCGCACGATTTCACAGGTGTGATGGATACCTTTTGTTCTGCACCATCTCTTAATACGGCGAGCTCTACCGGGCCTAGACTTTTTGCTTGCTCAGCCAGTTTTTGCGCCAGCTGTTTGTCTGCATCTTTGCCTACCGGTACTAGCCAGTGGTTAATCGAAACCAAAACATCACCTTCTTTAAGTGCTGCTTTCTCTGCTGGGGATTTTTCTACAATGTGCAGAATCTTAAATTTTTCATCCAGATTGTATTTAGACTTGGTGATTTCTTTCCAAGCCGGTTTAAAACCGTCTTGATTCCAATAGTTAAACCCATAGTAGCCAGCGACTTTGTCGCCACACAAATCCGTACCGTTAGTGACAATACGTGAAGAAACATTCTGCAGCTTTTTGTAGTTGCTCATGTAGTCTTCAACCACAAGTTCTTGCTGTTTCCTAGTTTCAGCATCGGTGGTTGCGTTATTGAGGCTAGGCGCACGTGTTTGCGGTGCGACGCAGCCGATAAGCGCTAAAGACGGCAATAGGGCTGAGAGTAGCAGGGTAGATCTAATTCTAAGCATGTTGATTTCCTTATTGTTTTTGTTGGCTCAATGCTTGAGTCCGATATTGTTAAGCTAATCGTTAAACTTTAAGTTTATCGATTAGCAATTTCCAGTGTAGCAAAATAAGATAATTTCCTCTAATACCCGCTCTGCGGTAAAATTTAGCCTATGAGAAAACGTAGAAATAAGGCGCAAGCTGAAAATGTACCGGCACCTATCCTGACTGCTGTGATTGAATCACTAGACCAAGAAGGGCGTGGTGTTACCCGTTATGAGGGTAAAACGATTTTTGTAGATGGCGCACTGCCAGGCGAGAAAGTCACTTTCCAATCACAACGCATTAAACCTAGCTATGAAGTAGCAAACGTGGTGGAGGTGTTAAAGCAGTCTAACCAGCGTGTAACGCCCAAGTGCCCACATTTTGGCGTGTGTGGCGGTTGTAAATTGCAGCATCTGGATTTTGCGGCGCAAGTGGCGACCAAGCAACGCCTGCTAGAGAGTGACTTATGGCATATCGGTAAGGTGAAAGCAGAAAACATGCTGCCGCCACTTTATGGCCCGACCTGGGGTTATCGCCACAAAGCACGTTTAAGCGTTAAATACGTAGAAAAAAAACAGCGCGTATTGGTTGGTTTTAATGAAAAAGCAACCCGTTTTGTTGCAGACATGAATAGCTGTGAAGTATTAGTGCCGGAAGTTTCTGCCTTGATTGCACCGCTGCAAGATTTGATCGTGCAATTAAGCATTCGCGATAAGTTACCGCAAATCGAATTGGCAGTAGGCGAAGCAGATACAAGCGCACACACCGGTAAGCCAGTGGTGGTGTTGATTTTGCGCATTATGGCGCCGTTAACCGCACAAGATGAAACCTTGTTGAAAGCATTTGCAGATGCCCATAGCGTGCAGGTTTGGACGCAAACTAAAGGCCCAGATACCATCAAGCCATTTTATCCATTAGGCGACAGTCAGCTGCAATATAGTCTGCCAGAGTTTGATTTAACTTATCCGTTCAAGCCAAATGAGTTTACGCAAGTAAACCCGCAAATCAATCAGGTGATGATACGCCGTGCCATGCAGTTACTTAAGCCACAGGCACATGAGAAGATTGCCGACTTTTTCTGCGGTATTGGCAACTTTACGCTGCCTATCGCACGTAGCGGGGCGCAAGTGCTGGGCTTAGAGGGCTTGGCTAACCTGGTGGAGCGCGCCAATGAAAGTGCACAGCTTAATGAGATTAAGCACGTTAAATTTGGCGTGGCTGATTTATTTAAAATGACGCCTGAAGCCTTAACCGAATTAGGCCGTTTTGATAAATGGCTGGTTGACCCGCCGCGTGATGGCGCATTTGAATTGGTAAAAGCGCTAGATGACAGCAATCAGCCGGAGTCTATCGTTTATGTCTCCTGTAACCCTGCCACATTGGCACGCGATGCAGGTGTGTTGGTGAATGAAAAAGGCTACCAGTTAAAAGCGGCTGGCGTTATTAATATGTTCCCGCACACTGCGCATGTCGAGTCTATCGCTTTATTTACGCTAAAACACTAAATTGACCCTATGTTGCCGTTGTAAAACGGCAACAATTTTTTGCTAGCACCGCTTCACTTGATGCAAATCAAAATGCATCAGAAATTAGCTCAATATAATTCGTCCATCGAATTTGAATTAGTTAATTTATTTTAAGTGGAGAGTAAAAAAATGAAGAAGTCAGTATTAGTGTTAGCAATCGCTGCGGCATTTGCCCCAATCTTGGCACAAGCAGAAGCCGGTGACTGGGTAGTGCGTGCGCGTGCTGCAAATGTGAACCCAAACGAAGATAGTAAACTAGGTAAAACCGTTAACAAAAACGTAGCTAACGTAATGTCACCTGGTGCTGAGTTGTCTGTAGACAGCAACACCATCCCTGAGTTGGATATCTCTTACTACATTACCAAAAACATTGCTGCTGAATTGATTTTGGCAACAGGTTCTAAACACGATGTAAGCATCAAGGGTGATGCCAACTCGACAGTTGGTAATCAATTATTGGGCGGCGTAGATGCTTTGCCACCAACATTAACCGTGCAGTGGCACTTTAATCCTGATCAAACCATTGATCCATACGTAGGTGCTGGTATTAACTACACTAACTTTTTGGATAAAAAACTTAACATCAGACAAGGTGCTTTAGCTGGTTCAAAAATTAAAGTGGATAACGACAGCTGGGGTTATGCATTGCAAGCTGGTGTTGATGTTAACTTGAAAGACGGCTGGTTGTTGAATGCGGACGTTAAATACGTGGCGATTGACACTACAGTGAAATTGAAAAATCCATTAGCAAGTGGCGCATGGACCAAAATCGACTCACTAGATATCAACCCATGGGTGTTTGGTATCGGTATCGGTAAAAAATTCTAATTGTTGATGTGAGCGTTAATTAACACACAATAATATATCAGTTTGTAGGGCCTCCACGTTTGCCCCTGCTATTCGTAGCAGGGGCTTTTTTTATGGTTTGCAAAAGTAGCTGACAGGTTATTGTGGCAAAAAAAAGCCTGGCCATTACAGCCAGGCAGAGGAGAGAATCTAATTAAACGGCCGTGTTTAAATAAGACGGTGCCTAAATGATTTTTGAGAACCTAGCGCGGTTGCGGTCGGTTTGCAGGTAACGGTCAAATACCATACCGACTGCACGCACAAAGAACCAGCCAAACTCGGTCACTTGCAGGCTATTTTCATCTAATGTGACCATGCCGGTTTTTTGCAGTTCTTTCAGCGCTTCTAGTTCGGTGGCAAAGTATTGTTTAAAGTTAATCATATAAGCAAGCTCAATGGCTTCGTACTGCAGCTCGCCTTGGCACATAATGGCCATAATCACCGCACGGCGCACTAGGTCATCGCGCGTTAATGCTAAACCGTGCACAATAGGGAATCGGCCTTGGTTCAGGAGGTCGTAATATTCCTCTAATGTTTTTGCATTTTGGCTATAAGTTGCGCCTACGCGGCCAATGGCAGAAACGCCTAAGCTGATTAAGTCACAATCTGGTTGTGTGCTATAGCCTTGAAAGTTTCTGTGCAGCCTGCCTTGGCGCTTGGCGATTGCCAGTGCGTCAGTAGGCAGGGCAAAGTGATCCATGCCCACATACACATAACCGGCATTCAGGAATGTCGCAATCGCATTGGATAGCATGGCGATTTTTGCAGAGGCCGCAGGCAGCTCGTAAGTATCAATTCTGCGTTGTGGTTTAAAGCGCTCTGGTAGATGAGCATACGCGTATAAAGCAATGCGCTCTGGTCTGAGCTCTACAATTTGTGCCAAAGTTTTTGAGAATGACTCTGGCGATTGCTTGGGTAGGCCATAAATCAAATCGGCATTGACTGAATCAAACTTCAAGCGGCGTGCAGCTTCAACCAGTGAAAACACTTGCTCTGCCGGCTGGATGCGATGCACGGCTTTTTGCACTTCCGGGTCAAAATCCTGCACGCCAAAACTTAGGCGATTGAAGCCCAGTGAGGCTAAATGCGCCAGACGTTGTTCGTTCACGGTGCGCGGGTCAACCTCGATGGAGTACTCACCATTAGGCGCCAGCACAAAGCTGCGGCGTATCATCGCCATCAGTTCGCTAAGCTCTTCATCGCTGAAAAAAGTAGGGGAGCCGCCGCCTAAGTGCAGTTGTGAGATGGTTTGGCCTGCACCCAAGTGCTCAACGTGTAAATCAATTTCACGGCTTAAGTATCTCAAATACTCTGCACTGCGCTCATGATGCTTGGTCACAATCTTATTGCAGGCGCAGAAAAAGCACAGTGACTCACAAAATGGAATATGCACATAAATCGACAGCGGCAAGGTTAAGCCGCCAATCCTGCGTTGTGCCAGCGTCTGCTTATAGGACTCTTCCGTAAATGCCTCAACAAAGCGGTCTGCTGTGGGGTAAGAAGTGTATCTAGGCCCAGAAACGTCAAATTTTTGTAAGGTTTCAGGGGTGAGTGCAGGGGCCGTGTTTTTTGCTTCAAGCTTTTGATTAGCTGATTGATTGCTAGGAAAGTTGATAGTGTTGTTGGCAACCATGATGGTGACTCCTAAACCGTTGGGTTTATCCTGTAAATATAAAAATGCATTCTGCACAGTGGCGTTTATCTGATACCTAAATAGGTACTTTGCTGTAGTTCGCCTGGCGACAGCGCATTACTATTACGATGGAAACCTAATATTTACAGGGCAAACTACAGGGCTACACTTTGCCATGCTTACTAGCAAAAGCCTTTGATGCACATCAAAAGATAATTATGAAGTCACGATTATTTAATTCACTGGCGGCAAACTGCTGAAAGCGGTATGCTTAATGAAATCGTACGAATGGGCACATTATGCAACCTGTTTTAAATCTAGAATCCATTAAAGTCGCTTGTTCTAACTGTAATCTGCGTGAGTTGTGCATGCCGGTCGGCTTCAATCTTGAGGAAATGAAAAGGCTAGATGAGGTAGTGGAAAAGCGCCGCCGGGTTAAACAGGGCGAGTTGCTGTTTAATAGTGGCGATACGTTTACTTCGTTGTATGCGATACGTACGGGTTTTTTCAAAACTTGCGTGACCAGTGAAGATGGCCGCGAACAGGTGACAGGCTTTCAGATGGCGGGCGAGATTATCGGCATGGACGGTATTGTGAGTGACCGCCATAACTGTAATGCCGTGGCGTTGGAAGATGCCGAGGTGTGCGTGATGCCGTTTGCCACGGTGGAAGACTTGTCACGCGAGTTACCTGCATTGCAGCGGCACGTGCATAAAATCATGAGCCGTGAAATCGTGCGTGAGAATAGCGTGATGATGTTGTTAGGCAATATGCGTGCAGAAGAGCGTTTAGCCGCATTTTTGCTAAACCTGCTGCAGCGCCTGCATGCCCGTGGCTTGTCCCAGTCTGAACTGATACTGCGCATGACGCGTGAAGAGATTGGCAGTTATCTTGGCCTTAAGCTGGAGACTGTGAGCCGTGCTTTCTCTAAATTCAGTGAGGACGGCATTATTGAAGTGAAGCAGCGTTACGTCAAAGTATTGGAACCTGATGCGTTGAAAAAAATATTCAATCCGCAAACTTATTAATGGTTTTGCGGGTGAACTGTAACGCATCGCCAGCGCTGTCTTACGGCATCTTCTTTAAAGTAGTGATTTCTGCATGACCATAAAAAACCACCTGACAACTACCGATCATAATCGAGACGTGGTTGGCCTTAAATATATCTACCCTGTAATTTCACGGCGTGCTGGCGGCGTGTCGGTTGGCATTAATCTTAACGTGAATAATGCCTGCAACTGGCGCTGTGTTTACTGCAATGTGCCTAACCTGACCCGCGGCACACCACCACCAATCGAGCTGGATGTATTGGCACAAGAGCTACGTACTTTCCTGCAAGATGTGCTGCATGGCGACTTTATGCAGCACTATGTGAGTGAGGAAGACCGTCAGCTGAAAGATATTGCATTCTCCGGTAACGGTGAGCCTACCAGTGCTAAAGAGTTTCCACAGGTGCTGGCTTTGGTAGAAGAAGTCCTGCGTGATTTTGAGCTGCTGGGCAAAATTAAAGTCAGGCTAATCACCAACGGAAGCTTGATGGACAAACCTGGCATGCTGGATAACATGAAACACTTGGCCAAACTGAATGGTGAGGTTTGGTTTAAAGTCGATGCTGGCTCCAAGGCGGGCATTGCCCGTTTGAATGATGTTACTTTAAACCCAGTCAGCCATTTGCAGCGCCTGATTAGCTGCGCTAAGGCTTGCCCAACCTTTATCCAAACCTGCATGTTTGCTTTTGATGGCGTACCGCCAAGTGAAGCCGATATAAATGACTACCTGGCCTTGATTAGTCAGGCAAAGGATGTGATTAAAGGTGTGCATCTTTATGGGCTAGCGCGCCGCTCCGAGCAGGTGGAAGTGGATAGACTGTCACGCTTGCCTGCTGAGTGGCTAGAAGCCGTGGCACAGCGTATCAGAGAGTGCGGTATTACTGTGTATGTGAGCCCTTAGTTCAATTGAGGGAGCCTACGAAGCTGTGTAGGCACATCAACTTTGCATGTGTAACTTGCATGGGTAGTGCAAAGTTGGAGTGAAGAGTCTATTTTTAGGGTAAGGTTACAACCTAGCTTGAATGATGGGGTAGGCGGATTTGTTGGTGGTTCGTAAAATACAATCCTAACCATTGTATGCATACACAACTCTTCTAGTTTTAGGACTGACTATTATTAGTCCAATACGACTATAAGCAAAAAAACTACCCTTCTCTGAAATCGCATAATCAATTTCTGCTTCAGTGTTGGGATCAATTGGAATACTGAAGCCATACCGATTTAAGTACGTTTCAATTTTTGCCACAAATTTATCTGGGTTGGTCTTATTGTCAGATTCTGGGCCTGACCAACTGTCGCTATAAGGAATTGGAGTGTCATACCACTTTTCGTAACGACCATGCCAATCGTGACTATCAGTAGATTGAGGGGGTAATGAAGAAAAATAATTAATTCCGTCTTTGCTTATTTGCCTCGCAATAGTGTCGGGTAGCTCATAGACGATTACACCTGTTTCATTACCACCAGGACCAAAGCCCCAGGACTCTTCCTTAGCATATAAGATTTTTTCAACTCTAATGCCCTCAGGGACAAAGCTAAGTCTGTGCTGCTTTTCAAAGTGTTTGTAATAAACAACCGAACTGGAAACTAAAATGACAATAATAATTAGAGAAGCTTTGGGGAATATGGCTGCCCAACGAATGGCTTCATAAAACAAAGCAACAATGACAGCGAGCAACAATAAAAGTAACGCGATAATGAGTTGAGTCACATGAAAGCCTAGCGTTTGAATTAAGGGGCTGCGAAGCAGTCTTGCTTGAGTGATGGGTTAGGAGCGATTGCCATGCACTCGTTTTAAAGGGCCAAAGCAAGCTTTCAAAGACTCATCTTGGCAAACAAGTATCATTTCCCTAGTTGGATGTAGTAATACATAGCTCACCGCTTCGTGTCCGATTTCCATCACACCACCCATGCAGTCTCTCTTGCCATTATCCTTAGATATTATATCCACCCATTTGTAAAAGCCTTTTTCACTTGGGTTTTCGGATATTTCAAAGATACTCTCACCAACTTCTTCGCCACTTGTAACAAAGCCTGTTCCATCGCCGTGCAGATTATATGTCTCAGAGCAATCGCTGTTTGGTAGCGCAAATGTCCAAGTTCCAACGAGGGGGTGACCATCTGGTAATGATGCTGGAGGAGCTGCAAAAGAGTTAAGTGTCACAAACAGTAAAGACAGAAACAGAACGTAAATTTTCAAGCTATTTCCTAACGTTTGACATAAGGGGCGCCGTTAGGCGTCCCGCTTGATGGATGGGTTGGGCATATACATAGCATGGCTAACTTTTTTTAACGCGACAGCCAAGGCTCGCCCAAAGAAACAGAAATATGGCAATACTTAATGCTATAGAAAATGGAAGTGTCATTGCTGAAACGCCAAATGCACAGCCAGCCCCAGAGTTGTTAGTGCAGATAAAATCTAGAGCCACGTGAAGCATTAGAGCGTTACCTAGGAAGATGCTAAACAACATGCCAAATATAAATAGAAGAAAAGAACGTTCCTTTCCATCTTGATTGAGGCTGTAATTATCATAGATTACATAAACTGCAAAGAAAAAGGCAAACATGACAATCGCGACAATAGCAACCAAAGCAAAATCTAACATGGGTGTGCCCAACAGTTATTATACGGACTCACACATCCGTATAATAATATTGTGAAAGTTGATTTTTGCATGTTGTTTTTCTTTTTAAATCTTATAGTTAATTGTTTCTCTGTTCATATAGTAATGAACAGCAGGTACGGACGCAACTTGTTTTAAATTTGGTACGCTTCGGTTGGTTTATTTACTGAGAATGCATCACTGCTAGATTGCATGGCCGTATTTCAGTTAGCCAACAGTACATCACACTCCGCAGCGTAGGCAACGCCTTTGCTCACACTGCCCAATAGCCAGCTTTCGATACCGCTTTTTTCATTTTTACCAATCACGATTAAATCTGCCTGCTGTGCTGCTGCATGCTTGCAGATGGTTTGGGACGGGTAGCCTGAAAGTATGCTTGTGGATACTTTGCCGCCAAGCGCCTGTTCGTTGAATATCTCGCTTAGCTTGCGTTCTGCTTCAGCGAGCGCATGGGCACGATATTGCTGCAATAAGGTTTCATTGATGCCGGCTTTATACATATGCGCTTCCTGGTTGGTATCAAATATCAGTAAGCCTTCTATGTGTGCATCGGAAGCAATGGTGCGTGTGAATACCGGTACTTTTTCTGCGCCAGCCGAGAAGTTTACCGCAGCGACAGCATGACGGTATGGCGGTGTTGCCGGGTTCTTGTTTTTAACGATTAATGTTGAGCATTTTGTGACAGCCATGAGGCGTGCGCTGGTAGCGCCTACTAGTTTTTCCAGCAGGGTATGTTCCCCTTGCGCGCCTACTACAATCAGTTCAGCTTGTACGCTATCTGCGTAGTGCGCAATTTCGGTGTGCGCGCGGCCAACGCGGGTTGCTGCTTCTACGCTAATGTTAAATTGCTCGCGTAGTCTAAAGGCCAGTGTGTCAATCTGGGTTTTGACGGTTTCTTGCTGTGCTTGCTGGTAGTGGGTTTGTAAACTGAAGGGCAGCTCAGAGCCTGCGTATAAATCTAATGGATGTACGATATGAATCAGGTGAAGTGTCGCTTTGAGGGCCTTGCTGATTAAGGCTGCGCGCTGCACTGCCAGGTCTGCTTCTGCTGAAAAATCAGTACCTGCAACAATATGACGAATGGCTTGCATGTTGTTCTCCCCAATTAAGCGGTTTCTTCATGACTTAACGCATTGCTTATATTTAATTTACCGTTTTAGATATTGTGCTCTTTTTGCATCAAAGTTACAAAAAGAAGCACAAGTAATCATCTGGCTTGGGGGAGGTTATTGCATCGTTGTATAGCGGTTAGCAGGTTGCTCCGTCTTTGTTTGCGAGTTAGTGCTTAATCTATGCAGGTATCAAGGCTGTGTAGGTTTGATGCCGGTGGCGGCATGGTTGCGCCCTTGCAGTGCCGGCACCAGGCCGTCATGTCTGCCTTCTAGGGTTTTGTTGATTTCAATGCCTTTGCGGTAGTAGTCAGCATCTACCACCGGGTCTGGTAACTTAACGGCAAAGTAGAGGGTGATAAAGGATGCAACCACCACGGTGAGCGGGCCGCCCACCACTAGCCACATATGGCCATAATGCCACCATGCCTTGGATGGCGTGTCATTATCTAAATCATTGTTGTCGATGTGGTTCATGATTGCCTCTGCTTGCTGTAAATAACATGAGTAATTGTGGTGTGTATTACCTTGGTACCAGGAAGATGGATTTTTCTGCCACGGTGGCATCATCTTCTACCGCATGGATGCTGAATATCACCGTGTGCGATCCGGATTTGACCGAGCCATCAGGTATCTGTAATCGCACCGGCACGCCGCGCGTTTCGGCCGCGTTGACCAATACAGTATGATTGGCATCTAAGGCATCGGACTGCACGACAAGCGCATCCAGCCCCGTAGCGCTTAGTTGATAGTGCTGTGCAGATTCTGTTGCGTTCATAATCTGCAGGCGATAAACGTTCTCTAGCATGCCGCCTTCGGCTAAGCGTGCCATTACGCCGCGGTCGCGAATCACGTCTACTTTAAATGGGTCTCGTTGCCATAAGCTGATAGCGAGCGTAACTACCAACAGCACCAGTACGGCAGCGTAAATCATCACGCGCGGACGTAAAATGCGTTTTAACATCTGCGTATGTGACCAGCCATTAACAATGGCGGTTTGTGTGGAATATTTTATTAAGCCACGGGCGTAGCCCATTTTGTCCATCACAGTGTCGCATACGTCGGCACATGCGCCGCAACCAATGCACTCGTACTGTAAGCCTTTGCGTATATCAATGCCGGTAGGGCATACCTGTACACACATGCTGCAATCGATACAGGAGCCTATGTTTTGGTTGGTTAAATCTGCCTTACGTGAGCGGCTGCCACGCGGCTCGCCCCTTGCTTCATCGTAAGTGACAACCAGAGTGTCATCATCGAACATTGCGCTTTGGAAGCGGGCGTAAGGGCACATATATTTACATACTTGCTCACGCATAAAGCCGGCATTGCCATAGGTGGCAAATCCATAAAAGCCAATCCAGAATGTTTCCCATGGCCCTAAGCCTAAGTTCACTACGGCGGAGCCTAGTTCGCGTATGGGAGAAAAATAGCCAACAAAGGTAAAGCCTGTCCAGATTGACAGAGCTATCCACACCAAATGTTTGCTGCCTTTTTTAAGTAATTTGTTGCCGGACAAGACAGCTTTGTCTAATTTCATTCGGGCGGCACGGTCGCCCTCTATCTTTGCTTCAATCCAAAGAAATATTTCGGTATATACCGTTTGCGGGCACGCGTAGCCACACCATAAGCGGCCGGCAATTGCGGTAAATAAAAACAGTGATAATGCGGCAATAATGAGGATTGCCGTGAGGTAAATCAGGTCTTGCGGGTATAGCACTAGGTTGAATATATAGAAGCGTTTGGCTTCTAAATCAAATAGTAGTGCTTGGCGGTTACCCCATGCTAACCACGGGGTACCGTAAAACACAATTTGCGTGAGCCATATCATGGCCCAGCGCCATTTGGTAAAGAACCCGAAGGTGCTGCGCGGATAAATCTTTTCCGCTGCAGCATACAAGTGAATCACAGTTGCCTCTTTAGGGGCGTCCGCAGTTGGTAATGCCTTCGGGTTAGTTGCGCTTTTCATGTGAGTAAATAATGCCGTTATTGATGATTAGCGTTGTTAGATAAGCCCCACACATAAGCCGTTAATACATGAATCTGCTCAGGTGAGAATTTAGCTGACTGTGCCGGCATCTGGTTAGTAATACCATGGTTAATGCGTTTAATAATGGCCTCTTCACCAGCGCCATGCAGCCAGATGCCATCGGTTAAGTTTAGAGAACCAATCGCTTGGTTGCCTTTACCTTCTGCACCGTGGCATGCAGCACAAGCAGCAAATTTCTCTTTACCTAAGGCAGCGCGTGCGCTGTCATGTTTGCTGCCAGAGATGCTGAGCACGTAGTTAGCCACATTTTTCACGTCTTCTTCATTACCCACAGCAGCTGCCATTGGTGGCATCATGCCAATACGGCCATTGGTGATGGTTTCTGTGATTTTTTCAGGGCTGCCGCCGTGAATCCAATCATTGTCGGTTAAGTTAGGAAAGCCCTTGCTGCCGTGTGCATCAGAGCCATGGCATTGTGCGCAGTTGTTCATAAACAAACGTTCGCCAATAGCTTTTGCTTCTTTATTATTAGCTAACTGGTCAATTGGCATTGCCGCAAATTTTGCATAAAGCGGGGCGATTTTTTCGTTGGCTACCGCCATTTCCTGCTCGTATTGTTTTGCTTGTGTCCAGCCTAGTTTGCCCGGATTTGCGCCCAGTGAAGGATAAGACACAAAGTAAAACAATGAGAACACGATGGTGATAATAAACATCCATACCCACCAGCGTGGTAATGGGTTGTTCATTTCACGCAGGTTTTCATCCCATACATGGCCATTGGTGTTATCACCATTAGGGCTGGTCGCTTTAATTTTGCTGGTCAGCCATAGTAGTAATGCACAACCAAATACGCCGGCCAACGAGATTACCGTAATAAACATTGGCCAAAAACTATTGGTAAAGTCACTCATTTTGTTTTCCTCTAAACTTCTGTGATGAAGTTTTAAAAAGTTTTTATTTAGACGTTAAAACTTTAATCATGCGTAAAGGGCAGGTTAGCGGCTTCTTTAAACTCTGCGGTATTACGTCGCTTCCAAGCCCAACCCATGATGCCGATAAAAACGGCAAAGCTAGCAATCGTGGCAACTATCCGTAACGTATTGATATCCATGGTGTTGTTCCTTGTTCATTCAAAGTTAATTAAAGTTTTAGATTATTTCAGGTGTGTGCCTAGCACTTGCAGGTAAGCAATCACCGCATCTAATTCTGAAACGCCTTTTGCCTCATCAGCCGCGCTGGCAATTTGCGCATCGGTGTAAGGCACGCCTACCGCACGTAATGCGCGCATATTAGGCGCTAGCGAGTTAGCATCCACTTTGTTCGTTTCCAGCCAAGGGTAGGCCGGCATGATAGATTCCGGCACTAGGTCACGTGGGTTGATTAAGTGGATACGTTGCCATTCGTTGCTGTATTTGCCGCCTACACGATGCAAATCCGGGCCGGTACGTTTACTACCCCATTGGAACGGATGGTCGTAAACAAACTCACCAGCCACTGAGTAGTGGCCGTAACGCAATGTTTCGGCGCGGAACGGACGGATCATTTGTGAGTGGCAGTTATAGCAGCCCTCACGAATGTAAATGTCGCGCCCAGCAAGCTGTACCGCAGAGTATGGCTCCAAGCCCTTAATTGGCTCGGTAGTGGATTTCTGGAAGAACAACGGTACAATTTCTACCAAGCCACCAAAGGCCACTACCACCAAGATCAGTACGATCATCAGAAAGTTGTTGGTCTCAATTTTTTCGTGGCTAAAGCCAGTGTTTGTCTCTTGATTTGACATGATGATTTCCTTAAGCGTGAGCAGCAACGGCAGGAATGGTCGCCGTAGCAGCTTTGCCATTGGTTGCTGTTTTAATAACGTTCCACAACATGATGGTCATGCCGCTGAGGTAGAGTAAGCCACCCAACATACGGATAATGTAGTAAGGATGTTTGGCTTTTACTGATTCAACAAAAGTGTAGGTTAATGTGCCGTCAGTGTTGATTGCGCGCCACATCAAGCCTTCCATCACGCCAGAAATCCACAGTGCAGCGATGTAAAGCACAATACCCACGGTGGCTAACCAGAAGTGCAGCTCAATCGCTTTTTTGCTGTACATTTGTTTTTGACCAAATAAGCGTGGCACCATGTAGTACAGAGCACCCATAGAAACCAAGCCAACCCAGCCTAACGCACCTGAGTGCACGTGGCCAACAGTCCAGTCTGTGTAGTGTGAAAGTGAGTTAACGGTTTTAATTGCCATCATTGGACCTTCAAACGTACTCATGCCGTAGAAAGACAATGAAACGATTAAAAAGCGCAAGATAGGGTCGGTACGCAATTTGTGCCATGCGCCAGATAAAGTCATCATGCCGTTGATCATGCCGCCCCAGCTTGGTGCTAATAAAATCAACGAGAACGCCATGCCTAATGATTGTGTCCAGTCAGGCAAAGCGGTGTAGTGTAAGTGGTGAGGACCCGCCCACATATAAGTGAAAATTAATGCCCAGAAGTGCACAATAGATAAG
>NZ_CAMLGS010000011.1 GCF_946479685.1 uncultured Methylotenera sp. | reverse complement strand
ATGGCGATACGAAGAGCATTAACCTGAATATTAATTTAGATTATGTGGCTAATTTAGATCCGAACGCCGATACTATCTTGACGAACGTGGTTACAGGTACACCGATTAGCGTCTCTGCAGCGGCCTTGTTGCACAACGACAGTTTGCGTGGCACCGGCGGAATTACCAGCACACAGAATGCCGTCAACGGCACGGTCAGTGGTACCAGCACTGTGCAGTTTACTGCCAACGCGGTTGCTGCCAAAACAATCCAGGTTGTCACAGAGGCACCGTATGACTCAACTTCACAAACGCAAAACAGTACTCGTGAGAATGCGGTTGATCTAACCGATCGTAGTAAGTTCGGCACTGTGGTTTCTGGTTCGCCAACTTGGGCGGTAGATGTAACCGGTGGTAGCTCTATCGTGTTTAGCGGTGTGCTAGATAATAGTAGTAGCGGCACACGTGATGTTGATTACGTTAAAGTGAAAATGTACGCAGGTGAGCGTGTGTTTATTGATGTTGATAACCAAACGCAAGGTATGAGCGCATTTGTAGAATACTTTGATGCCAATGGTGTGTTGCAGACATTTACTGTAGGCACTACTGGTTCAGGTACTGGCTTGGCGCCTAATGGTTATTTCACTGCACCTGATAGTGGTGAATACTTTATTCGTATGCAAACGGTTGGTACATCTGACACAAGCTACAACTTAGTCTTAACCTTGACTGATATCGTGGGCCCAATGTCAGAAAACGGCAGTTTTGAATACACCGTAACTGAAGATGGTGTTGCTAGTTCAGCATCAGCCACGGTTTACAATGTAGTGGGTAACACCATTACAGGTGGCGATGGTGACGAAATCTTGCTTGGTGGTAACACTAACGATACCTTGATTGGTGGCGGTGGTAACGATGTACTCATCGGTGGTGCTGGCAATGATATATTGCTGGGTGGCACTGGAGCAGACCGCCTTGAAGGTGGCTCTGGCAACGACATCTTAAATGGCGGTGCCGGCAATGATATTTTAATCGGCGGTACCGGTAGCGACACCCTGACAGGTGGCTTAGGTGCTGACGTATTCAAATGGTCACTTGCTGATGTAAGCGCACCGGGTACACCAACAACTGATGTGATTACTGATTTTGATACTACAGCGAATAGCGATAAACTTGATTTGCGCGATTTACTGCAAGGTGAAATCGGTAGTGGCGTTGGTGCTAATTTAGAAAATTATCTACACTTTGAAAAAGTGGGTACTGATACCGTGGTACATATTAGTAGCAATGGTGGTTTTAATAATGGCTACAATCCGGCAGTTGAGGTGCAAACGATTACAATTCAGAATGTTGATTTGATTGGAACCAATACAAATGATCAGCAAATCATTCAAAATCTGATTAATAATCAAAAATTAATCACTGATTAATCGCGGAGTAATCATGCGACAAGTTTAGTGTTAATTTAACCTGCTTTAACTTAAAACCTTTGGTGACGTGAGTCACCAAAGGTTTTTTTATTTGGATAGCCTTTGTCCAGATGTCATCATGTTTTTCTTCGTAATAAGAATCATTCTGTTTTAAAATCATTGAATGTGTTGAAAATTAGACGATTTTTATCACCAATTTTGGCTCTGATATAGTGATCTTGGCTTGTTACTACTATGTAATAGCGTTTATCCAAGATTAAATATCGTATTGCGAAGCAGAGTTAAATCGTGCCATATGTTTTTGTAGTATCCATGTAACTGATTGATAATCATGATTATCTTATGTAACATCTGCCCTGTGATTGCTAATCTACAGGCTAATTGGAGTGAACTGATTTAGATTTCTGATTACTAATCTGGTATATTTTTTGCTGGTGTGCATATTGGTATAGTTTTATTTTATGCATGCCGCAGACGCTAATAAAACTAAAAAAGAGTTTCTAGAATTGGGAGAGTAAGTTGAATCAGCAGTTTAAATATAAATTAAGTTATTTGTTTTTGCTCGGTTTCAGTGTGTTGGCAACTAGTCACGTACATGCGGCAGAACCTTTAATTAGCTTAAAAGATATGGTTGAGAAAACAATCACCTCCAACCCTGAGGTTCAAGCTAGATATCACAAGTTTTTAGAAGCAGGCTATGAGCAGGAGGCGGTACGCGGCGGCTTTTTTCCTAAAGCAGACCTTGTTTCCACTTACCGTAAACAAGAAGAACTAGTCAAAAATACCACCAATACGCAAATTCCGCGTATGAATAATGAGTTAGTGTTAAGGCAAATGATTTTTGATGGTTTTGCAACCAGCAATGAAGTTAAGCGTTTGGGCCATGCCAGCCGCGTTCGCTATTTTGAGCTGCAAAGCACGATGCAAAGTACCACGCTGGAGTTCGTGCGCGCTTACCTGGATACATTACGTTACCAAGAGTTAATTCAATACGCAAAAGACAACTATGTGATACATAAACAGTTGTTTGATCGTATTCAAGAGCGTGTGAATGCGGGCGTTGCGCGCAAGGTGGATTTAGAGCAGGCAACCGGTCGCTTGGCATTGGCTGAGGCTAATTTGCTCACTGAAACAACCAATTTACACGATGTAACGGCCAGGCTACAGCGCTTATATGGCGAGCTGCCGCCAGCAACATTGCAGGTGCCAACTATATTTAGCGGCAATTTAGAGCCAACCTCTGAAGATGCATTAAAAGTAGCATATAGACAAAATCCGGACTTGTTATCCACGATAGAGGATATCCAGGCCAAAAAGAACGAGATTAAAACCAACGAAGCCCGCTATATGCCTAGGTTGGATTTACAAGCACGTAAGAATTTAGGCACCAGCTCAGATGGTCGTTATAGCAACAGTGCGGCAGACTTACTTGAGTTAACCATGAACTTTAATTTGTTTAATGGTTTTTCTGATAAAAACTCAATCAGCACCGCTGCGCAGAAACTGAACGGCGCACAAGATCAGCGTGATAAGGCATGTATTGATACCAGGCAGTTGGTGACCATTGCTTACAATGATGTAAAGCAACTGAGCGAGCAGCGCGGTTACAGAAGCCAGCACAGACTATCTATTGAAAATGCGCGTGAGGCCTACCGTAAGCAGTACGATATTGGCCAGCGTACGCTATTAGACTTGCTAGACTCTGAGAACGAGTATTTTCAGGCTAAGCGTAGTTTGGCAAACACAGAGTATGATTTACAGCTGGCACATGCCAGAACCTTCGCAGGGCAGGGGGAGCTGCTGAATAAAATAGGCGCACAGCGTGGCAATTTACCCGAGTATGCACGTGAAGAATATTTAGATAACGAGAATGTTTGTCAGGCAGTAGCGCCTGTACAAATTCAAGTGGATAAAGCTGCTTTGTTGGCTGATGCTAAACCACTGGCTAATATTTACCCATCTATGGCTAAACCAGTAACGCCGGTTGCAACACCTGTGGTAGCACCTGCTGCTGCGCCAACTTGTAATGTGCAAGCGATTACTGATCGCGTGAATGATTGGGCAAGCTCTTGGCGTCAGAAAGATGCCGACCGTTACTTCCGATTCTATGCGGATAAATTTGCACCAGAGGCACCGCTAGATAAAAGCACATGGGAGAAGCAGCGCCGTCAACGCTTAAGCACGAATGGCAAAATTGGTTTGAAAATTGAGGATTTACAAGTGAGCTGCGATGGCGATACTGGTAAAGCGACCTTTAAACAGTCATACACGTTAACCACCTTTAAAATTAAAAAAGTGGCAGATACTTCTTGTGAAGTGTGCAATATGCAGCGTACGCCAACGATTGCCTATCAAGATAGCGCCAATAAAGAACTACAGTTCCAACATGAAAGTAGCGATTGGAAAATCACACGTGAGTTAATCAAGTAATTTGGCAGTAAAGTCAGTTTGTAAATCAACCTGTTTGCTTGTAAGTCTATAGTAAACCGGTAGTCCAATCAGAGCGCACCCTAAGTAGATTAGCGGTGCGCTTATTTTTTAAGCACTTTGGACGTGGTTAATCCCACTTTTTTGGCACGACATCAGTAAAAAAGTGATTGAAAGTAAAAATCTAGCAAAATAATTAAAAAATGATGAAATATTTCTGAAAAATTTTCGGTAATTGTTGTAGAATACGCACCGTTGTTTGATCTACACCTTCCAGCTGCCCGGGTGGTGAAATTGGTAGACACAAGAGACTTAAAATCTCTCGCTCGTAAGGGCGTGCCGGTTCGATTCCGGCCCCGGGCACCAAAATTTATTTCCCAATATTTTTTCTATTTTCCCCAATAAGCTAATCTGCTTTTTGTGCGGTTTTTAATTTGTATTCCCTCGTTGTTATTCCCTGATTGATGTTGCTTAGTCGCCTAGCTAGGGCTAGAATGAAGTTGACTTGGTGTGGTTTTTGGCGTGATTATCTGAGCATGTTTGTGCTTATCCGTATTT
The DNA here is from genome assembly GCF_946479685.1 of uncultured Methylotenera sp. Next base: position 61,744 of record NZ_CAMLGS010000011.1, on the reverse strand, counting down.
ATCACAGCATGCTTGATTAGGTCGCCTTTTCTTACTTTTAATGGCAAGAGGGTCAATGCGGCGCATACTAATATTCATTGGCTTTATTCTATTGGTTGGGGCTAGTGTTTGGTATTTTACAAAGCCGGTGCCGCTACCCGTCACTCTTTTTGTGGTGCAACCTGGGTTAGTCGAGTCCAGTGTTTCAAATACACGCGCAGGCTCAGTTGAGGCCTGCTTGCGTACCCGTTTATCTCCCATCATCGGTGGTCGCATTGCCTATCTAGGCGTTAAAAAGGGCGATCATGTTAAAAAGGGCCAAGTGCTCATTCAACTATGGAATGAGGATCAGCAGGCACAAAGTACACTAGCGCTTAAGCAGGTGGATAGCGCACGCAAGCACGTGGGTGAAGTCTGCATCTTGGCAGACAATGCCGAGCGCGAAGCTATGCGTAATTCGCAGCTCAGGCAGCGCGGTTTTATTTCAGAGTCAGCAGAAGAAAAATCCCATGCTGAGGCAAGATCACGGCGTGCCGCTTGTATAGCCATCAATACCGAAATTGCGCAGGCACAGGCTAGGCTAAAACTAGCGCAAGTAGAACAGGGGCGTACAGTGTTGGCTGCGCCTTTTGACGGTGTGGTTGCGGATATTGTCGGTGAGTTGGGTGAGTACGCTACGCCTTCGCCACCAGGCGTCGCGACACCGCCGGCGATAGACTTGATTGATAGCTCATGCCTGTATGTGCAAGTACCGATGGATGAAGTGGACGCGCCTAAAATCAAGCTGGGGCAGCCGGCGCGTATTGTATTGGATGCGTTACCGGGAAAAACCTTGCTGGGCCATGTGAAGCGCGTTGCCCCTTATGTTGTGGCTGTGGAAAAGCAGGCACGTACCATTGATGTGGATATTGCATTGGAAAATGCAGCAGATATCAAGCAATTGTTAGTAGGTTATAGCGCCGATGTGGAGGTGGTGTTAGACCGCCATGAGCATGTGTTTCGCATTCCAACTTCTGCATTGCTGGAGGGTGAAAAGGTACTGTTGTACCAAGACAAGAGCAGAAAACTGGAAGCACGAGCAGTCAAGGTAGGCATCGCCAATTGGCAATATACCGAAATTTTGAGCGGGCTGAGCAAAGGTGATCGCATTGTGACGTCTGTGGATCGTGAGGGAGCGCAAGCTGGTGCTGTCGTCAGCGTAGAGTCGCAGGGAAAGTAGGCCATGACTTCTGCTGATAATAACTTGATTAATTTAGCGCATATTAGCCGTACATTTTATTTGGGCGATGGCCAGGTACACGCTTTGCGAGACATAGAGCTTACTGTACGGCAGGGTGAATATATTGCAGTGATGGGCCCATCTGGTTCTGGTAAATCTACCTTGCTCAATATATTGGGTCTGTTAGATCGTGCAGATGCCGGCGTATATCATTTAGCTGGGCGTGATGTTACTACGCTGGCTGCAGATGAGCAGGCACGAGTACGCAGTGAATCTGTCGGTTTTATTTTCCAGAGTTTTCATTTAGTGCCAAGGCTAACCGCCGCAGCCAATATCGAGCTGCCGCTGATGCTTGCCGGCATTGCTACTGAGGAGCGGGCGCGGCGTGTGAAGCAAGCCTTGCATGATTATGGCTTGGATGCGCGCGCTGAGCATAGGCCTAATGAGTTATCTGGTGGGCAACGGCAGCGTGTGGCGATTGCACGCGCCACGGTGATGCGGCCAACGCTGTTATTAGCCGATGAGCCTACTGGTAACTTAGATAGAGTAACGGGCGAGGAGGTGGTGAATCTACTCGAAGCACTAAACGCACAGGGGGTGACGCTGATTGTAGTGACTCACGATCAAGCGTTAGGGGCACGTGCGCGCAGACAAATCAAAATGGATGATGGGGCAATTGTGAGTGATACAGCCCTCAATGTCGCTGTTGAGGCAGCAAGCGATGAGAGTCTCTGATACATTGCGCTTTGCCGGTTATGCCGCCATTGGCTCGCCAGTACGTACTTTGCTGCTGGTGCTGGCGATGTCCATTGGAGTGGCCTCGGTGGTGGTGTTAACCGCATTGGGGGACGGTGCAAGGCGCTACGTGGTGGATGAGTTTTCATCTATCGGTACCAATTTAGTGGTGGTGTTGCCAGGGCGTTCTGAAACACGAGGTTTTAATCCGGCCAATCTAGTGACGAGTACGCCGCGAGATTTAACAGTTAGCGATGCTGAGGCTCTGCTGCGGCTGTCAGGGGTGAGGCGGGTTTCTCCCTTGGTAGTGGCAACCACCGAGGTTAAGGCCACAGGAAAACTGCGTGAGTCTATCTTAATTGGTACCAATGCTGATTATGTCCAGCTACGTAATCTTAAATTATCGCTGGGGCGATTTTTGAGCAACACCGAGCACGGTGGCAACTCTCCTGAGGTCGTACTTGGCGCGGTAGTCCGCAGCGAATTGTTTGGCGCGGAGAACCCAATTGGCAAGAGTGTACGTATTGGGGATAGAAAATACAGGGTGGTAGGCGTGCTGGCTGAAGGTGGCCGCGGGATGGGAATTACCAGTAATGATGTGGTGATTGTGCCTATTGCCAGCGCACAAGCCATGTTAAATACCAATACCTTGTTCCGTATTTTAATTGAGGCGCACAGCCGCGAGCAGATTAACTCAGTCAAAGCGCGTGTGTTAAAGGCTATTGTTGCCAGGCACGAAGGTGAAGAAGATATTACCGTGATTGCACAAGATGCGGTATTGCAAACTTTCGATAAAATCTTAAACGTATTAACACTTGGCATCGCCGGTATTGCTGCCATTAGTCTTGCGGTTGCGGGCATACTGGTGATGAATGTGATGCTGGTTTCGGTGACGCAGCGTACTGCCGAAATAGGTTTGTTAAAAGCACTAGGTGCGACCACTGCCGCTGTGCAGCAACTGTTTCTGTTTGAGGCGTTGCTGCTGTCTGTGGCTGGCGCCGTGGTCGGGCTGGGGTTGGGTTACCTGGGCGCAACGTTCTTGCGCTATTTATATCCTACCTTTCCTGCTTATCCGCCGTTATGGGCGGTACTGGCAGGGTTAGCGATTGCCTTGTTTGCCGGATTGATCTTTGGCGTAATGCCATCCAGACGTGCTGCTCGGCTGGATGCGATACAAGCATTATCCAAGAAATAAAAGAAATAACTGTGATTTAACCTATGTACCTGACTTAAGCGTTTACGATAAGAGCGTATATGTTAATGAGAGATTCAGTGCGGTTTGCGATTGAGGCCATTATGGCGCATCGGCTGCGCAGTTTTTTAACCATGCTGGGCATTGCCGTGGGGATTTGGTCTGTGATTCTATTGACCTCCATTGGCGAAGGCGTGCATCGCTACGTGTTGGCTGAATTTACCCAATTTGGCACCAATGTGATTGCGATTGCCCCTGGCAAGATTAAAACCGGAGGGCAGGCGCCAGCTGGGATTCCATCCACGGCGCGTTTGCTCACCATGGAAGATGCGGCAGCGTTCAAGCAGTTACCGCATGTGATTGGTTCAACACCTACGGTATGGGGTAACTCCGAGCTATCTGCTAATGGGCGCTTACGGCGTTCTACTGTGTATGGAGTGGATGCTGACTTTACCAAGGTGTTTAGCTCATCGGTGCGCATAGGTAGCTTCTTGCCAGCAGAGAACATGGGCAACTCACGTGCGCTGATTGTGCTTGGAAGTAAGTTGCGCGAAGAGTTGTTTGGACGTGAAAACCCACTAGGGGCTCGCGTCAAAATTGGTGGTCTGCATTTTCGCGTGATTGGGGTGATGGCGCCCAAAGGTCAGTTTCTTGGTATTGATCTGGATGATACCGCGTTTATTCCTACCGAGCGCGCATTGGAGCTATACAACCGTGAAGGCTTGATGGAAATTCATGTGCTTTACCAAGAAGGGGTGGCCTCGACTGGCGTTGCTAATGCAGTGAAGTCTTTATTAAAGCTACGCCACGGCGCTGAGGATTTTACGGTGACCACGCAGGAGGACATGTTAAATACCCTGTCCAATATACTCAATATTTTAACCATGGCAGTGGGTGCACTGGGCGGCATTTCATTATTGGTAGGAGGCGTAGGCATTGTCACGATTATGACCATTGCCGTAAGTGAACGCACCAATGAAATCGGCTTGATGATGGCGCTGGGGGCGCAGCGTGCCACGGTGTTGTTTTTGTTTTTGGGAGAGTCTGTTGTTTTGGCTGCTCTGGGCGGTGTATGCGGTTTATTGTTCGGTGTGGTGACAGCGCAGCTGATGCAGCTTTTATTGCCTAGCCTGCCCGTGCATACCCCGTGGAGCTTTGCCATTATTTCACTGTTAATTTCTGTGCTGATTGGTTTGCTAGCGGGCGTTATGCCAGCCAGAAGTGCATCAAGGCTAGACCCTATCAACGCCTTAAGGGCAGAATAGTTGAGTGAAAATATCTCGCGTATAAATGGCTTTTGTCAGCTTATAATAATGCGCTGGCTCCACAAGTTAACTGATTGATATTGCAGCGCTAGTGCTTGCAACATAATGAATAGATAAAAACGATGGAACAAAAAAACTCTCCTATTGAAGCTGCGCGCCAGACCTTGATACAACTGATGCAACGTAAGCTGCCACCGACGCCTGACCATTTTCGTAGTGTTTACGATGAGATTATGGGGGTTAAGTCGATAGACCAATCTGCGGAGTTGGGCAAAACACTAGAAAAAGTACTGCAGCAGGCCGGTAAGAAAAAGCCCAAATACCTTGCAGTGGCACAGGCGATTAGTCCACTCATAGAAAAAGGCGATTGGCCTAAAGTAGAAGAGCAGTTAGCCAAGTTGTTTCCAGCCGGCGCGGCAAGTGGTGATGTGGAAGAGGCTAACTGGTCTAGCGTAATTCGTAACTTGCTCAAGCAGCTGGAAGTGAGTCACAAAGGCGTGACTTTAACCCGTAAGAAAGAAGGTTTGAGTAAAGTGCTGGTTAACTTCGCCAGCGATTCCGACGTGCTGGCACAAAAGATACAGTCATTGGTGAACTCTTGGGGGTTAAGTGGCACCGCTGACTCGGTGATGGCTTCAGATAGCGAGGTAGCTGTTAATACGCCACCTGCTGCAACACAAGCGACGACTGCCAGCTCTATGGTGAACTCCAGCCAATGGCGCGACATGCTATTAAGAGCGTTTGAACTGGCGATTATTCCCAACCTGGAAGCGGTGCCGGATATACACCAAAAAGCCGTGAATTTGCTGGGCCGTATGCAAAAGGTCAGCAATGAGCAAAGCTTAATCATCTGTGCTGCGGATTTGAAGTCCATTTTATTATCGGTTGAGATGCAGCGCGATCAGCACGGCCGTATTCATGAGTCATTGCTACAGCTGTTACGTTTGGTGCTTTCCAGTATGGGCGAGATGGTTCAGGCTGAGGATCAGTGGCTTTACGCGCAGACTACGGTTATTAGCGACATTGTGTCCAAGCCCGTTAATCTTAATACACTGTACGACGCTGAAAGCAGTTTAAAGGAGCTGGTATATAAGCAAGCTCAGCTTAAGCCAGCACTGACCGAGGCAAAAGACACCCTGAAAAAAATGGTGACGACTTTTGTGGATAGGCTGGTGGAAATGACGGAAAGCACTAGCGACTACCACGACAAGATTGAGGCTTATCAGGAAAAAATCGCGACTACCGATAACATTGGCGAACTCAACGTACTACTGAATAACATTCTGGAAGATACGCGCTCTATTGGCTTAACTGTGCAGCGTACGCGAGATGAGTTTATGAATAGCCAGAAACAGGCGCTGGCTGCTGAGAAGCGCATCGAAGAGCTCACTGCTGAGCTTGATTATATTGGGCAAGTGGCACACCAGGATTATTTAACCGGTGCGTTAAATCGGCGTGGAATGGATGAGGCCTTGGAGCGCGAATTTAGCCGTGCAGACCGTCACAACACCACTTTGTGTGTGGCAATGCTGGATATTGACCACTTTAAAAAGCTTAACGACACCTTAGGCCACGCAACAGGGGATGAGGCCTTGACGCATCTGGCGAAAGTGCTGAAAGATGTATTGCGTACCACGGATGTGTTGGCGCGCTACGGTGGTGAAGAGTTTATTATTATCTTGCCTGCTACTCCGCAAGATGAAGCGGTGAAAGTGATTACACGTGTACAGCGTGAGCTCACCAAAAACTTTTTTATGCATAATAATGAACGTGTGCTGATTACTTTCAGTGCTGGCGTTGCTGAGCGCGTAGGGGATGAAACGCCTGAGGTGCTGATTCCGCGTGCGGATGCCGCACTTTATAAAGCAAAACACAGTGGGCGCAATCGAGTGATTGGGGCTGACAACCCACCTGAAAGCTTGGTTTAAGCGTTTATCAAATTACTACGTGCTTAGTAGCCATAGCGTACTACCGGAGGGAGCTGTTTTAGCTCCTCGTCATTGTATAAGCGACCGCGTGTAATAAAGGCTTGGCCTGAGCCGCAATCTAAAGAGAATGAACCACTGGAGCCTGGCACTGCATCTAATATGGTGTGGGTATTTGCCGCAAATGAGAAATGGCTATCACCCATATAAAAAATAGCTCCGGCTAATTCACCCAGCACTACATCGGATGGGCTAGGGTGAAACTCCCTAGCGGGCATACATAGCGGTCCGCTACCTTCGCAGCAACCACCAGATTGAAAAAAAACAATAGGGCCATGCGCAATTGTGAGCTGCTCAATCAGTGCAATCGCTGATGGTGTGGCTGAGATTCTGTTGGTCATCATAAACCCCTAAAAAAAAGAGGCGGGTTAGCGCCTCTCTGTTTTAATCATTTAGCGTGCCTATTATTTTAAATAACAAGCACGCCAAAGGCTAGCGGTAAGCGCAAAATTAGAAGAAGCCTAATTTTTTAGCGTTGTAGCTAACTAAAAGATTCTTAGTTTGTTGGTAGTGATCTAACATCATTTTGTGTGTCTCACGGCCAATACCAGACTCTTTATAGCCACCAAATGCAGCATGTGCAGGGTAAGCGTGGTAACAGTTTGTCCAAACGCGACCAGCTTTAATGCCACGGCCCATGCGGTAAGCACGGCTGCCATCGCGTGACCATACACCAGAACCCAAGCCAAACACGGTGTCGTTAGCAATCGCTAATGCTTCAGCCTCATCTTTAAAGGTAGTCACAGCAAGCACAGGGCCAAAAATTTCTTCTTGGAAAATGCGCATTTTGTTATTACCTTTGAATAAGGTTGGTTTAACATAGTAACCGTCAGCCAACGCACCTGTTAAGTGGTTGCGCTCACCACCAATTAGCAGTTGTGCACCTTCTTGTTTGCCGATGTCCATGTAAGACATGATTTTGTTGATTTGGTCTTCAGACGCTTGTGCACCAATCATGGTGTTAGGGTCTAGTGGGTTACCTTGTTTAATCGCTGCTACGCGAGGTAATACGCGCTCCATGAACTTGTCATACACAGATTCTTGAATCAATGCACGTGATGGGCAGGTACAAACTTCGCCTTGGTTAAAGGCAAATAATACTAAGCCTTCAACTGCTTTATCAAAGAAGTCATCGTCAGCTAATGCGATATCTTCAAAGAAAATGTTAGGTGATTTACCACCCAACTCCAATGTTGCAGGAATCAAGTTGCCAGCAGCGGCTTGTGCAATTACGCGGCCAGTAGCGGTTGAGCCGGTAAACGCGATTTTCGCGATACGGCGGCTGTTTGCAAGTGGCGCACCTACTTCACGGCCATAACCGTTCACAATGTTGATTACGCCTGGAGGCAGAATGTCAGCAATCAGTTCCATCAAGATTAAAATGCTGATAGGAGTAAATTCAGCAGGCTTCATCACTACACAGTTACCAGCGGCAACTGCTGGTGCTAGTTTCCAAGCAGCCATCAAGATTGGGAAGTTCCAAGGGATAATCTGACCAACAACACCTAGCGGCTCATGGAAATGGTAAGCCACAGTGTTTTCGTCAATTTCACTCAAGCTACCTTCTTGCGCGCGTAGACAGCCAGCAAAGTAGCGGAAATGGTCAATCGCTAATGGAATGTCTGCATTCACTGTTTCGCGAATCGGTTTACCGTTGTCAATCGTTTCAGCAGTAGCAATTAACTCTAAGTTCGCTTCTAAACGATCAGCAATTTTTAATAGTAAGTTGGCACGCTGCGCCGGGGCTGTGCGCGCCCAGCCATCTGCAGCTGCGTGTGCGGCATCTAGTGCTAGTTCAACATCTTCAGCGCCAGAACGAGCCGCCTTTGTGTAAGGTTTACCTGTGATTGGAGTAATTACATCAAAATACTCGCCTTTAACTGGTGCTACCCACTTGCCGCCGATAAAATTATCGTATTTCGCTTTGTAAGGTATTGTGACACCAAGACCTTTTAATAAATCTAAACTCATACCAACTCCTATAGGTTTTCTCTCGTTAATATAGTGATTCTTATTGTTAGCCCGCAATTATTCATCAAGAAACTTAAAATCGGGTCAATACCGCTAAAGTGCTTGTAAATAAAAGAGTTTTGTAAATACCGCCACTCCAAAACAATAACGCTAAGGCGCTAGCAAATCAAGCATTAGTCGTTAGCATTTATAAAATTAATGAATTTATTGAGAGGTAAGTTCATCCATTTATATTCAATAAATTTGGGTAATTTATTGAGCAACTATTGGATGCAGGAATTGATTTTTGGTTGCAAAATGATTTAACGCATTGATTGATTTAAAAATAGAAAAAGATAATTGCTTAAGTTATAGTGTGGTTGTCGTATTTCAAAAAACTGCATATTCATTGTTCAAACATGGCGACTGATTTAGCAAACTCATCAATATTTGCACGTAGCTTTTGGGACGGTTTATTGAATCCATCCTCCTTAAGCTTGGGTAAAGCGATTTTATCCATTCTGGTCGTTGCCGAAACTCTGGTTAGTTTCTTCTGGATCTATACCTTATCAGGCTTGGGTGATGGCTATGCTGTGATTGCAGCGGTCCCTTATTTTTACCTGATTATTTCCTACTTCAGCTTATTCATTTTTTACCAGTTTAAGCGTTTCGAGTACTTTACCTTTACGCAGCTAATCATGCTGTTGGTGATGCCGTTCTTTATGCAGTGGATTATTGGCGGCTTTGAAGCATCTAGCGGTGTTGCTATCTGGGCGATTTTGTCGCCGGTGGGCGCTTTGATGATTTTAGGCACACGTCAATCTACCCCATGGTTCTTGTTATTTCTAGGTTTGGCGTTTCTTTCCTGGAAGCTCAATCATTACTTCGCAATCAACGCCATGCCGATTCCAAATGGGGTTAAAGATGCTTTCTTCTTGATGAATATCACCGGTACCGCGGCTATTTTGTATGGAGTTCTGCGCTTTTTCCAAGTGCAGAAAGAGCGCATCATGCACTCGCTTGAGGTGGAGCAGGCTAGGTCTGAACAGTTGCTGCTGAATATCTTGCCGGCACCAATCGCACAAAGATTAAAAAACTACGATATGCGTATTGCAGACCACTACGAAAGTGTGACCGTGATGTTTGCAGATTTAATCAACTTTACGCATATGTCAGACAAAATGTCGCCTACGCAGTTGATTGATTTGCTATCGCAGATATTTTTACGTTTTGATCAATTGGCAGATAAATACCAAGTAGAAAAAATTAAAACCATAGGAGATGCATATATGGTGGTTTCTGGTGCGCCTATCGCTTGTGAAAACCATGCACATCGCATGATGGAAATGGCTTTGGATATGCAGGCTGCTCTGAAAGACTTGTCTGAAAAAACCGGGATAGATCTCAGCATGCGTATCGGCATCAACACTGGCCCTGTGGTGGCAGGCGTGATTGGCAGCAGCAAATTTAGCTATGATTTATGGGGGGATACCGTCAACATGGCTAGCCGTATGGAGGAAACCAGCCTGCCTAATGCCATACAAGTCACGCAAGAGACGCAGCAATTGCTAGCGCATGATTATGTGTTCTCTCCACGCAACGCAGTTGAGGTTAAAGGTAAAGGCATCCTTGATACATTTATTCTGCAAGGCCGTGCAGGATAATGCTCAAATAAAAAATATGGGGCATAGATTTTTTATCAAAAATTGCACTATAATTCGCCCCCTAACGGAAGAGTGGATGAGTGGTTTAAGTCACCACCCTGGAAAGGTGGCATAGGGGTAACCCTATCGAGAGTTCGAATCTCTCCTCTTCCGCCAATATTCAAGAAAAAAGCCGCTTTTAAGCGGCTTTTTTATTTCTAAGTACCAATTCCACGTAACTCATGCCATCGCTTGCATTCCAAAAAAGTCTAGGCTTATGAGTGTGCAGCCGTGCATCGTTTATTTATATCTATCGGATTATTGATAGGGGTGGGTTCATATTTCTGCAATAAATCATGGTTATCTTCATGCTTAAGATTTAACTGTCATGCACAGTGATTAAATCATTTAACGCAAGAGGAGTGATGAAATGGCAACCTATCAATATATTGAGCAGTTGAGCAAGCGTGAAGCCACTTATAGTAAAAGAATACAGTACTGCCTGTTGTTAATCTTGCTCGCGGCGCTTCCTCTCACTACGTTTTCAATTGATGAAGGTGGCTTTCATGTGAAAAGCTTCAGCATCCTGATTAGGCAATTTGGTGAGGTTGGGCTGGCATTACTTTTGACTTTTATTATTATCACAGCGCTGGTAGGGCTTGCTAGTTTATGGAAGCTTTATAAAACCGCCAGAATCAGAGCTAAGCACGAGTGGAGTGCGTATTCTTTAAGGTAAGCAGCTCTGCCTAAACTAGAGGGTTAATGATGTTGTGTACTTGAATGTTGATGCGGCACTATTCATGATTTTACTTAGCCCTCATTCATGAACAGTGATAGTGTTATTTGTTAACACAGGTTCATAATGGAACCATTCGAACTAGACATGATGTCAGTTCAAACCAAATACTTAGGAGAATGATTATGTGGACAACACCAGCAGCTACTGAAATGCGTTTTGGCTTTGAAGTGACAATGTACGTCATGAACAAATAATACTTGTTTCAAGTATGAAAAAAACCCAGATGATTCTGGGTTTTTTTATGCCGGTAAGTTTCATCTACACACATCTGCATATTTCACTCAGTTGTTCTATCTATCAACGTTATACTTCTACTTATCTCACTTGTTGGCCTGCTGCAGCAAAGTGATAAATCAAATAATGGCTTCACCGCAAATACACCACGGTTGAGTTATAGCAATCAATACAAGTTTTATGTCATGAGTGATACCGAAATATTAAGAGCAAGTGCCGTGAACGGCTTGCATAAAGTGCTTTCATTTAAGCAGCCTTTTGCATGGCTGATTACGCATGGTTATTTGATGGTGGATGACCGCACCTGGGGTACTGCATATCGCGGTCCTATCCTGATTCATGCCAGCAAGGGCTTGTATGAGGTGTACTATGATTATCTTAAAGCGAATACTGATATTCCGCTGCCGGCTAAAGAAGAATTCGCCTATGGTGGCGTGGTTGGTATTGCTGATTTGGTTCTTTGCAGCCGGCCAGATGCGCTGCCCGAGCGTACCAGTCGCCAGCATCGGGCGCAGTTTAGAGGCGTGAGCAGTCGGCATTATGGCTTTTTATTTGAGCAAGCCCGATCCGTGCCTTTTATGCCATGCGCTGGCAAGTTGGGGATTTTTGAGGTGGACATCGATACCTTGTTAAGTGCACCGCCTGCTGCACAGGCGGAATTGTTTTAGCGCGCCAGCATTTAGGTTTATATTTTTATGCCGTACTGGCGTACTAATAACGTTGATTCTCACCATGCTCTTTATGCTTTTTGCTTGTAATCAAATAGCTAAAAGTTATTGTAAGTGGGTGATTTAAATTGTTAGACTTTCACATATAATCGTTTGAATAAAGCTCTCCGTAAACACAGAATAAAATAGGAATTCTCATGGCAAATTGGTATGAAGATAATGCGCAGTCTATTGGTAAAACGCCACTGATTAAGCTGAACCGAGTGACAGATGGTGCACCGGCGCTAGTGCTGGCTAAGATAGAAGGGCGCAATCCAGCTTATTCAGTGAAATGTCGTATTGGCGCAGCCATGATATGGGATGCCGAGCAGCGTGGGCTGCTAGGGCCAGGCAAAGAGATTGTCGAGCCTACTAGTGGCAATACCGGTATTGCGTTGGCCTTTGTAGCTGCGGCTAGGGGTATTCCACTAACGCTCACTATGCCAGAAACTATGAGCCTGGAGCGTCGCAAACTGCTGGTGGCCTATGGTGCAAAGTTAGTGCTAACTGAAGGCGCCAAAGGCATGAGTGGTGCGATTGCCAAGGCTGAAGAAATTGCTGCTTCAGATCCTAGCCGTTATGTATTATTGCAGCAGTTCAAAAACCCGGCTAACCCTGCGATTCATGAAAAAACCACAGGCCCAGAGATTTGGGAAGCGACTGATGGCAACATTGATATTTTAGTGTCAGGTGTTGGTACTGGCGGCACGATTACCGGTGTGTCTCGATATATTAAAAACACACAAAAGAAAGCCATTGTTTCCGTAGCGGTAGAGCCTTCAGCTAGCCCGGTATTAAGCCAAAAACGTGCTGGTGAGGAGTTGAAGCCAGCTCCGCATAAGATTCAGGGCATTGGTGCTGGCTTTGTGCCAGAGGTATTAGACCTTTCGCTGGTTGATGAAATTGCGCAAGTGAGCAATGACGAGGCTGTGCTTTATGCGCAGCGTTTAGCTAAGGAAGAGGGCATCTTGTCCGGTATTTCTTGCGGTGCGGCAGTGGCTGTCGCGGTGCGCTATGCGCAACGTCCTGAAAACGCAGGTAAAACAATCGTGGTGGTACTGCCTGACTCTGGTGAGCGTTATTTAAGCTCAATTCTGTTTGAAGGCTTATTTGACGACAAAGGTATTGCCGTATAAGTCTGATTATTACATCAAGCTCATATTAAATACAGCCACCAAATAAAAGGCCTCCCATGCTGGAAATGCATGGGAGGCCTAATTTATTGGGGTAAGTATTTTGCTTAGGTTTGGGTATTCTTATGCGTCGCTGATGATGCTGTTAGCCATATAAGCGCTTGTCTGTGCAGAGGCGATATATGGGATATGTCTGGAAGTGAAAAGATGTAAATAAAATATGGCACACGCAAGTTGCATGTGCCATATTAAAAGTACTATTGCATATTGGCGGCTTTGTGCGTGCCACCGCGGTTGTTATCTTTGGTAGATTTGGTCAAACAGTGCACCATCAGCAAAATGTACTTTTTGTGCTTTGCTCCAGCTGCCAAAAACATCATTCACACTAAATAGCTCGATGTTTCTAAAGCGTGCTTTATATTTAGTGGCAACAGAGGCCAGGCTTGGCCTTAAGTAGTGCTGTGCAGCGATTTCTTGGCCAGCTTCAGAAAAGTGATAATCGACATAAGCTTGCGCAAGTGCTTGATTTTTATGTTTGATGGCAAATTTATCGACTACTGCGATTGGGTTCTCAGCCAAAATGCTGGTGGATGGATAAACCACATCAAATTTGTCGCCTAGTTCTTTTTTGATGAGGTTTACTTCGTTTTCGAACGTAAGTAATGCATCACCAATATCGCGCTGAGCAAAGGTAGTGGTTGCGCCGCGGCCACCGGTATCTAATACCGGCACATTTTTAAAGAGCTTGGCTACAAAATCTTTGGCTTGGGCTTCGTCGCCACCTTTTTTGATGACATAACCCCAGGCTGCTAAATAGCTGTATTTACCGTTGCCAGAAGTTTTTGGGTTAGGAATCACTACGCTCACATCTGGTTTAATCAGATCATCCCAATCCTTGATGTTTTTTGGGTTACCTTTGCGTACTAAAAAGACTGTGGTCGAGTTGGTTGGTGAGCTGGCATTTGGCAGGCGTTTTTGCCAGTCTTTAGGAATCAGCTTTGAGCGGTCGTACAGGATGTCGATATCCGGAGCCTGATTCATAGAGATAATATCAGCCTCTAAGCCATCAGCGACAGACCTGGCTTGTTTGCTTGAGCCGCCGTGAGACTGATTGATCGTGACGGTCTCGCCGGTTTTTTGCTTCCAATAGTTGACGAAAGAAGGGTTGAAGTCTTTATAAAACTCGCGTGTTACGTCGTATGAAACGTTTAGTAGCGTGCTGTTAGCAAGGGCGCTGCCCGTGAAAATTAGGCTGCTGATGGTCAGCAGGCCTGCAAAGAGAGATTTTTTATTCATATGATTTACTCTAGTTAAATAATTAGGAGTGCCTAAGTTAATCATCAAGGTTTAATAATGTAAAAGAATAAAAAACTATATGTATATAATTTATAAATATTATTGAAGCTTTTATGGACACTTTTTTAAATGATGAGAGTGGTGTATATTGGTCGCACCAACAAGACGAAGATTAAAGTCTTGTAAATATATTTAGAATTTTTCAGTTAGCGTGTGCTGACCGGACAACCGGAAGCCAGTGTGTCGAGAGACCACTGGCTTTTTTTATTTTCTGCGACAGGTATTGATATGTCTAACACAACGACGATATTACCAAATGAAAGTTTTGATATCCAAAGCATCGTACAGGCGTTGCGTGATGTAAGGGTGACTTCTTTAGAGCATAGGCACCGACGCAATAAACCACCAAAGCTACCTTCAAGAAAAGCATTACAAACGGTGATTGACGGTTTAAGTGCTGCGCTTTTCCCGAATCGTTTAGGTGCACCTGGTCTGAAAGACGAGGGCATAGACTATTTTGTAGGGTTTACTTTAGATACAGCCTTGCGTGAGCTTAATACACAGATTCAGCTAGAGCTACGTTACTCCGCTGATACCGAACATGACAAAACGCCTAGCGCCGAAGCCGCGCTAAACAAAGCGCGTGCGTTTGCCAAATCTTTACCAAAAATACGAAAACTGCTGGATACAGACTTGGATGCTGCATTTCAGGGTGATCCGGCCGCACGCAGCTTGGATGAAGTGCTGGTTTGCTACCCAGGTATATCAGCCATTATTCATTATCGATTGGCGCATGAGCTGCACAAATTAGGTTTGCCTCTCATTGCCAGAATCATTTCTGAACTAGCCCATTCTGCTACCGGCATTGATATCCACCCTGGGGCAACGATTGATGAAGGATTTTTTATTGATCATGGCACAGGGGTGGTGATTGGTGAAACTGCACTCATCGGTCGCCATGTCAGGCTGTACCAAGCTGTGACCTTAGGGGCTAAACGTTTCCCAACCGACGAGCAAGGGCATTTGATTAAAGGCAGTGCAAGGCACCCGATACTGGAAGACGATGTAGTGATTTATGCCGGCGCCACGATATTAGGGCGTATCACGATAGGGGCTGGTTCGGTAATTGGCGGCAATGTGTGGCTGACACGAAGTGTACCGCCCAATAGCCAAATTACACAAGCAAAAACGCAGGTAAGCGCAACAGACGATGTTGCACAGTAAATAAATTTTTAACAGGAGAAACAAATGACAGATATTCATCAAGCACATACCGCATTAGGGGATGTTGCTGCACGCACGCTATCGAACGCGACTAAAACCGTCCCGATGATGGGCACCATCACTCCACGCTGGTTAGTGCATTTATTACAGTGGGTACCTGTAGAAGCTGGTATCTACCGTGTGAATAAAGTAAAAGACCCAAGTGCGATTGAGGTTGATTGTTCTGCCAAAGATGAGCGTGATATTCCGGCAACTTTTGTAGATTACGAAGAGTGGGGTCGCGAGTATGTATTAAACGCGGTGAATACAGCGGTGGATGTACACACACGTGTTTCTGATTTATACAGCAGCCCGCACAATCAAATCAAAGAGCAATTACGCTTGACCATTGAAACAGTGAAAGAGCGCCAAGAAAGCGAACTGATTAACAATAAAGAATATGGTTTGTTGAATAATATTGTTGAGTCACAAAAAGTTAAATCACGTACTGGTTTCCCTACACCGGATGATTTTGATGAATTGCTCTCAAAAGTTTGGAAAGAACCAGCGTTCTTCTTAGCGCATCCGCAAGCGATTGCTGCATTTGGCCGTGAATGCACACGTCGTGGCGTGCCACCACCAACCGTAGCGTTGTTTGGCTCACAATTTATCACATGGCGCGGTGTGCCGATTATCCCTTGCGATAAATTAAAAGTGACTAACGGTAAAACCAATATTCTATTGTTGCGCACAGGTGAAAGCCGTCAAGGTGTGGTGGGCTTGTATCAACCTAACCTGCCTGGTCAGCAAAGCATGGGCTTATCTGTACGCTTTATGGGCATTAACCATAAGGCGATTGCATCTTACTTGGTTTCACTGTATTGCTCATTAGCGGTACTGACCGATGACGCGATTGCCGTGTTGGAAAACGTTGATGTAGGCAACTACTATGACTACAAGTAATGGATATGCACCTGCATTAGGTGACTTATCTTCTTTTGAGCCAGAGGCGATTTTAGCCTCTTTGCCAGGGGAGCATCCACGTATGGCTGCTCCCCTGGCGGTGGGCAGGCAGGCGAGTGAAACCGGGCACTTGGATGTGTCCGAGTTGAGCCGTATTGCCAATGAGCTGTATGCGGAGGGCTTCCCCGCGGGCGCGCCATTTGCTCAGAAAGAGGAGTTTCCATCCAATGCTTCTTTAAACCCGGTGGCAGCCAACGCTGTATTGCCGAGCGCCAATTTGATATCTGACCCTGTGCAGACGCCTACACCTTCAGCGTGGTCGGCCTTGCCTAGTGCTTTGTCTGGTGCCTCCAGCTTTAATCAGGCAGACTACGCCAATGCAGCAGGCGTAGGCCATGTGCCAGGCGGTGAATTTGCCGCGCTTAATCAGGTAATCGGCGGCATATACGACCCTTACCATCTGGAGCTAAATCAACTATTAGGTGATTTAGGCGTTGATGCAGATGAGTTAGGAAGCAATACAGGTGGTGGCAGTAGTGAGCCGTCTTATTATTTCTTGCAAGGCGTAACGCATCAGCACGATGCGTCGGTAGCTAGCCAAGCCACTAGTGCGCATCCTCCATTTGATGTGCATTCAGTGCGTAAGGACTTTCCTATACTGCGCGAATTGGTGAATGGCCGTCCGCTAGTTTGGTTTGATAACGCAGCAACGACACAAAAGCCACAGGCGGTGATAGATAGGATTTCATATTTCTACCAGCATGAGAACTCTAACATCCACCGCGCTGCGCATGAGCTGGCTGCACGTGCTACCGATGCTTATGAGGGCGCGCGTGAGGCGGTTAGGCGCTTTATTAATGCTCCGTCAGTGGATAATATTATTTTTGTGCGCGGTACCACCGAGGCGATTAATCTAGTGGCCAAAACCTGGGGTAAAAAGCATATTGGCGAAGGTGATGAGATTGTTATTTCACACCTGGAGCATCACGCCAATATCGTGCCGTGGCAGCAGCTCTGCCAGGAAACCGGCGCCAAGTTAAAAGTGGCACCGGTAGATGATAGTGGTCAGGTGTTATTGGCTGAGTATCAAAAGCTGCTGACTTCACGTGTGAAGTTAGTGTCATTTACGCAGGTATCTAACGCACTGGGGACGGTAACGCCAGCGGCTGAAATGATACAAATGGCACACCGTGCAGGAGCCAAAGTACTGCTGGATGGCGCGCAGTCTGTGTCGCATATGCGTAGCGATGTACAAGCTTTAAATCCTGATTTCTTTGTGTTCTCTGGACATAAGGTATTTGGCCCGACTGGTATTGGTGCGTTATATGGCAAGCCAGAAGTGCTGGATGATATGCCTGCCTGGCAAGGTGGCGGCAATATGATTCAAGACGTGACGTTTGATAAGACGGTTTACCATGAAGCGCCAGCTAAATTCGAGGCGGGGACAGGTAATATCGCCGATGCTGTCGGTTTAGGTGCTGCGCTCGAGTACGTAGAGCGTATTGGTATTGATAACATTGCGCGCTATGAGCATGACTTATTAGTCTATGCAACGGCTGCCATGCAGAAAGTACCGGGCTTGCACTTTATTGGTACAGCTAAAGACAAAGCGAGTGTGTTGTCTTTCAAACTGGATGGCTTTAAAAGTGAAGAGGTTGGTGCAGCTTTAAATCAAGAAGGCATCGCGGTGCGCTCAGGTCATCATTGCGCACAGCCAATTTTACGTCGCTTTGGGGTAGAAACTACGGTGCGCCCGTCGCTTGCGTTTTATAACACTACGGCTGAGGTTGATCTGATGGTGAGCGTGTTATTGCGCTTGGCTTCACAACGTACACCTGGCAGTTTATAAAAGTAGTACTTGTAAAAGACTTAACCCTGAATATAGGAAACTATATTCAGGGTTAATATTTTGGAGAAACGAAAGTGGGCATGATTATGCGTTTAATGGCCACCATTTCTTTTGGTTAAATGCAGACTCAATGGTTGGTTTTAGCTCGTCTTTTTTGATGATATCAAACATTCTCTCTTTAGAGCCGCTAGGGATGTAGAGAATCTTAATGCCGCGCTTGGATGCATAGTTCTTCACTTTATGCGTGATAGAGTGATTCACCCACTTGGTGACTAATACGATTAGTTTGGTATTTTGTGGAATCACTTTGTTACTGTCACCGCCATTGCGGCCAGACCAGTGGTGAATGTTATCGATGCCATAGTTACCAAAGACCTCTTTGATGCCATCTACCTGGTCACCACCTACAATTAATACTGAACTCATGATAAGAGCCTCCTGTTTGTTTGCCACATTAAATTTTGTCTAATGCGGCTATCCATGATTGATATCGCTAAATAGTGTTCATTAAGCTGAGTCTGCGTTACGTGTTAATCAAGTTTAGTCGTTAGGCAGTCTGATTTTTTCTCGTTTTTCAATTTGGGTGACGCGGCCTTCATGTAAGATGATTTCGACTGAGCCGTAGCCAGAGCCAAGTTTTAGTTCTTCCACCACGCGTAAAATGTTGTCTGATAAATCACGGTTTTTATACGCACTGATCGTTGTTGGTTTTAGTTGTGCTTGGTTAAGTGACATGACCTCTCCTTCATAGATATAAATAATTGCAATGACCATACTGTATAGGGTTTCATTAACAACTAAAAATAATTTAAATTTATATTTTTATAATTAAAAAGAATATAAAGAAAAGGGCGCGCTAGCGTTAGCTGAGGATGGCATAAGTGAGCAGTACGAGGTGAGTGGTCTGAATCTCCTTGCTAGGCCTGTATTCTAGGCCGATGTTAGCTTCTGCTTAAAATTGCTCCTATTCCTAGTTTCATAAGCGCCCCAATCACTTAGCATTTATATCCCCACGCCTCCCACAATGTTATCCACAGAAATTGTGGAATGTTGTTTGTTAATAAGACATAGCCTCAAATGCTATGTATAAGTAACTTAAATCAGCGCGTTGCATAGCTGGATATCAACATATAATGAATACGTTATCTATATTAGGCACAGCAATATTATGACGAACACACTATTAGCCCCAGCGCAGATTGAGCGCTTGCTTGAGTCATTGGATAGAATTGCCTCGGCACTGGAGGCATCACCATCTAGCCAGCATGAGCAAGTCACCGATTTTTCACAAGCTTTTGCCTACCGCTGGCAGCGCAGCAGTGGCATCAATCATGCGCCCCGTTTAACGCCGGTGACTAAGCCGCAACTCATTGCCTTTGATCAGTTATGCAACATTGGGCAGCAGGTTGCGCGCCTACAGCAGAACACCATGCAGTTTGTGCATGGCTACCCAGCCAATAATGCGTTGATGACCGGTGCTAGAGGCACAGGCAAATCCTCTTTAGTGCGTGCCTGTTTGCATGCTTTTCACCAGCACGGGCTGCGTTTGATTGAGGTGGAAAAGCAGCATTTGGACGATTTACCGTTGATTATCGAGCTGGTGGGGCAGCGCCCTGAGCGTTTTATTGTGTTTTGCGATGATTTATCGTTTGAAGATGGTGAGCATCATTACAAGGCATTAAAAACGGTACTGGATGGCTCGGTTGCCGGTGCGGCCGCCAATGTACTGATTTATGCTACTTCTAACCGCAGGCATCTGGTCACGGAGAGAATGGCAGATAACCTGGAGTTGCGTAAAGATAACCAAGGCGAGATACACCCAGGTGATAGTTTAGAGGAAAAGATTTCACTGTCTGACCGTTTTGGCTTGCGTTTACATTTTTATAGTTTTAGCCAAGATGAATATTTAACGGCGGTGACGCAGTGGGTAAGTAGCTTTGGCTTTGCCATGGATGACAGCGTGCGTGAAGAGGCTTTGCGCTGGGCTACCGAGCATGGCTCAAGATCTGGCCGCATTGCTTTGCAGTTTGCACGTGATTACGCTGGGCGTGCACTCTTAAAAGAAAGCTAGTAAAAGAAAGCAAAAGAAAAGAGTAAACAATAATACAGGATTTTAGCTATAGGTGACTTGCAGTGCGCGTCGTTGCTCATTCGGCAGCCATGTTTTAAATGCAGCTTGTATGCTGCTTTGTTTAAAAATGCTTCGTTTTAGTGTTTTCTATGCGCACCAGTTACTTAGCGCGTATATCCCCATGCACCCCACAAAGTTATCCACAGAAATTGTGGAATGAAGCCAAGCTGATAGAAAAATCACAAGGCTGGCGTGGGCTGTGCATGAATATTGGCTGCAGCGGTCTATTTTTAATAGAAACCTATTTTTAATAGAAAACCTAGGCAAAAAAGTTAATAAGTTTTATAAAATAGCGCTATATAAATTACACTTCTAGATTAAGTGGCACTTGAATAATCACACTCGCGGTATCAACGTTAAAGGCTAGATCAATGGCAGAAAAAGAATACGATGCAGATTCGGTAAAGGTGTTAAGGGGGCTAGAGCCTGTACGTGCCAGACCGGGTATGTATACCCGAACTGATTCTCCTACGCATATTGTTCAAGAGGTAATTGATAACGCGGCAGATGAAGCTTTAGGTGGGCATGCGACCAATATTCAAGTCACTGTGTTTAAAGATGGTGCAGTTGAGGTCACCGACAACGGCCGCGGTATTCCGGTTGAGATTCCCAAAGGCGAAACGCAGCCAGCGGTAGAGTTGGTATTTGTGCAGCTACATGCAGGCGGCAAGTTTGATAAAGAGGATGAAAATAGCTCCTATCGTTTTTCAGGCGGCTTGCATGGCGTAGGTGTGTCTGTCACCAATGCTTTATCCACACGTCTGGAAGTGAAAGTAAAACGCGGTGGCAAAGTGCATGGCCTTATTTTTGAAAATGGTCATTGCATTGAGCCTTTAGCCGAAGTGGGTAAGTGCCTGAAGCGCGACACGGGTACCACCGTTAAATGCTGGCCAGATCCTAAATACTTTGATTCACCCAAGGTGTCCATTCAGCAGTTAGAGCACCTGATTAAATCCAAAGCGGTATTGCTGCGTGGCGTGAGCGTCTCGCTTTCGATAGAGGGCGCAGAAGGCTTTGAAGAGCGCTCTTGGACTTATGCCGATGGCTTGCCGCAATATCTGGATGAGATTATCGGTGAGCGTGAAGTTGTGGATGATGAAGTGCCGGTGCCTATTATTGCCGGTGAGTTCTTTCATCAGGAAAATACTGATGGCATCTCCAAAGGTGAGGGCGCGATTTGGGCATTATCTTTTGGGGCTGGTGGTGGCCGCGGCGAGTCTTACGTCAATTTGATTCCTACCTTGTCCGGCGGCACGCATGAGGCGGGTATGCGTAACGGTGTGTTTGAAGCGGTGAAATCGTTTATGGAGCATCACAGTATGATGCAACGTGGCGTTAAGGTATCGTCAGAAGACGTATGGAATAACGTTTACTACGTGCTGGCAGCCAAGGTATTAGATCCGCAGTTCCAAGGCCAAACCAAAGAGAAACTGACCAATCGCGATGCCATGAAAATGGTGGCATCAGCGGTAAAGCCGATGATGGAAACCTGGCTTACGCAAAACGTAGACCATGCCAAGCGTATCTCGGATTTAGTCAATCGCAGTGCAGCAGCTCGCAATAAATCCACACAAAAAATTGAAAAACGTAAAACCACGGGCATTAACTTGATGCCTGCCAAGTTAACCGACTGTGAAGCCGCTGGTACGCTGGAAGCCGAGCTGTTTCTGGTGGAGGGTGACTCGGCTGGCGGCAGCGCAAAGATGGGGCGTAATAATGAGTTCCAATCTTTATTACCATTGCGCGGCAAGGTATTAAATACTTGGGAAGTAGACGCTGGGCGTATTTTTGCCAATTCAGAGGTGCATGACATTTTTGTGGCCTTGGGCATAGAGCCGCATACGCTGAAAGACAATCCGGATTTCTCTGGCCTGCGTTACGGTAAGTTATGTATTTTGTCGGATGCGGACGTAGACGGCTCGCATATTCAGGTACTGCTGCTCACCATGCTGTTAAGGCACGCACCTAAGTTAATTGAGCGTGGCCATGTGTATATCTCGCAGCCGCCGCTGTACCGTATAGATGTGCCGGCACATGGAAAAAATAAGCCTTTGCGTAAAATTTATGTGTCAGATGATGTTGAAAAAATATCGATGATAGAAAAGCTGAAACGTGAAGGCATTGCGGAAGAAAAACTCAGCATCCAGCGTTTTAAAGGGTTGGGCGAGATGAATCCGGAACAGTTATGGGAAACCACACTGTGTCCTGATACGCGGCGTTTGATACAAGTGCGCTTGCCTGAAGGTGAGGTAGATGATGCGCTTAAAATGTTCGATATGCTGATGGCGAAGAATGAATCAGCATCCAGAAAAGAGTGGATGGAACGTCGTGGTAACGATGTGGAGGCTGATGTTTAATGGATACCGGTATGTTAGAAAATAATAACGATGAAAACGCAGTCCCCATTGGTGAATATGCCGAAGAAGCCTATCTAGCTTATGCAGTGTCCGTAGTAAAAGGACGCGCATTACCTTCAGTGGAGGATGGTCAAAAACCGGTACAGCGCCGCATTTTATACGCCATGAAAGAAATGGGCCTGGTTTCGGGTGTTAAACCAGTGAAATCAGCACGTGTGGTGGGTAACGTATTGGGTATGTACCATCCGCATGGCGATAGCTCGGCCTACGAGGCGGCAGTGCGTTTAGCGCAAGATTTTACGCTGCGTTACCCATTGATTGATGGTCAGGGTAATTTTGGCTCACGCGATGGTGATGGCGCTGCAGCTATGCGCTACACTGAAATGCGCTTATCTCCGATTGCTGATTTGTTATTGTCTGAAATTGACCGCGGCACTGTGGATTATCAGAGTAACTATGACGGCGCTTTCCAGGAGCCAGTGTTGTTACCAGCACGTTTGCCGATGATGTTGTTAAACGGTGCTTCCGGTATTGCGGTAGGCATGGCGACAGAGATCGTGCCGCATAATATGCGCGAAATCGCCAATGCCGTGCTGCATATCATGGATAACCCTGATTGTACTACTGCAGACTTCATGCAGCATGTGCCGGGGCCTGATTTTCCAGGTGGCGGTCAGCTGATTACGCAAACCGCTGATATCCTTTCTACTTACGAAACTGGGCGTGGCTCCTTGCGCTTGCGTGCAAGATGGGTGGTCGAGCCGATGGCGCGCGGCCAATGGCGCATTATCATCAATGAACTGCCACATGGCGTTTCTGTAGAAACCATACAGGATGAGATTTTAGCGATATCCAACCCTAAGCCGAAAAAAGATAAAAAGACTATTGATCAAGACCAATTACTGATCAAGCAATCTGCCTTGAGCATGATAGATACGGTCAAGAGTGAAGGTAAAAAGGACGTGCGCCTGATTATCGAACCCAAGACCAGCAAGGTTTCTAGTGATGAGTTGATGGCGTTCCTGTTGCTGCATACCAGCATGGAAGTGTCTTGCCCGGTTAATATGGTGATGATAGGCGCCGATGGGCGTCCTGCGCAAAAAGGCATGATCGCTATCCTGAAAGAGTGGATTGCATTCAGATTGAACGTAGTGCGCAGACGTTGCCAGTTTGATTTGGATAAAATCAATAAACGCATCCATATTCTGGAAGGGCGCATGATTGCCTTTCTGCATATTGATGAAGTGATTAAAGTCATTCGCAATTCAGATGAACCAAAAGCAGACTTGATTGCAGCTTTTCAGCTGACTGAAATTCAGGCGGAAGATATTCTGGAAATCAGGTTGCGCCAGCTCGCACGCTTAGAAGGCTTTAAGATAGAAAAAGAGCTGAAAGACCTGCGCGAAGAAGCCGATGGCTTGCAAACCATTTTAGGCAGCGATAGCAAGCTACGCAGATTGACCGCAAAAGAAATCAAACAAGATGCGGAAAAATATGGCGATGAGCGCCGTACCCTGATTGAGCCGGTAGAACGTGCGCAAGGCGGGCAGAAGGCCTTTGTGGTGGACGAGCCAGTCACTATCCTTCTATCTAAAAATGGATGGATTCGGGCAAGACAAGGTCGCGGTGTGGAACGCGATGCCATCAGCTGGAAGGCGGGTGACAGTGAGTTTGCCGTGATTGAAACGCGTACTGTGCTGCCGATTATATTATTAGATAGCAACGGGCGCTGCTATGCATTTGACGCTTCTACCGTGCCAGGTGGTAAAGGTGATGGCATTCCGCTCAGTTCTATCATTGAGGTGCAGAACGGGGCGAAATTAGTCCATGCGCTTTCGGGTAAAGATGATGACCGTTACCTATTTGCTACTTCTAACAGTTACGGCTTTATTGCACCATTAAAAGGGCTAGTGGCTAGACCTAAAGCTGGTAAAGCCTTTATGAAGCCTGAGGGCAAGGCTGTGATTATGCCGCCTGTGGCATTAGATAATAGAACACATCTGGTGGTGACTTCATCAGAAAATAAAGTGCTGGTGTTTCCGGTAGATGAAATGAATGAATACCCTAATGGCGGTAAAGGGGTGCGCATTATGGATATACCCGATAACGCTTCGTTGTCTCGCCTGGAGTTGAGTGATGGCTTGTCGGCTAGCATTTTGGTAAAAGGCAAAGCCAAGGTGATAGAAGGTGATGTGTTAGCCAAATTCATACAGAAGCGTGCCAGAAAAGGTAGTTCAGCATTGGATACTAAGCCGATTAAAAGGCAGGCGGGGCTGTTTTAGGCGGTGCTAATGCGGCTATAGCTATCTGGTTATAGCGGTGTGCTCTAGCTGTAGGTGCTTTAGTTACAAACTTCTGCGGGCGATGGTTTTTTGTATCCAGCCTTATTTATCATATATATGCTCATGTGCCATCATCCCCGCTAGCATTGCGATAACAAAGATCAGTGCCTGTTGATAGCCTGCGCCTAATGCAACGATAGCCGGCCCCGGGCAAAACCCTGCTAGTGCCCAGCCTGCACCAAACAGCGTACTGCCAATTATCAACTCTTTACTAATATGCGTGGTGGCAGGCAGGTGCATCGGTTCATTGAGCAAGGTGATTGCCCTAGTTTTAGCTTGTCTAAACGCAAAAAAGGCAACCGTGATAGCTCCTAACATGACGAAAGCCAAGCTAGGGTCCCAATTGCCGGCTAAATCTAAAAAGCCGATCACTTTAGCTGGATTAGTCATGCCGGAAATAATCAGGCCTATGCCAAAAATAAGTCCAGCGCTGAAAGTAATAATATTTTTCATTTTTTAGCCCACATTCTTTAGCTCATATTTTCTAAACTATATTTCTTAAACCACATGCAACACCAAATAGCAGACCACAAACCCTGTGCACATAAAGCATAAGGTAGCTATTAGTGAACGCAAAGATAGCCTGCTTAAACCGCAAACACCGTGGCCGCTGGTGCAGCCTGAGCCCATTCTGGTGCCAAAACCGACTAACAGGCCTGCAATTACCAGTGTGACTGTTGAGGCTGAAATCTGGACGATGGGTAATGGTGCAAATATCTCGTACACTTTGCTGGAAACGAGCAAGCCCGCTATAAACAGTATCCGCCACATGTGGTGTTCTTTAGTGAAGTGTTTGAACTGGACTAGCGGTGCGATTATTCCGCTGATGCCTGCAATCTTGCCCATGAACAGGATCAATATTGATGCGGATGCACCTATCAATAATCCACCGATAAGCGATTGTATAGGGGTGAAATTTTCCATTGGGTTTATCCTTGTTGTGACTCTGATGCGCCACATTGGCGGTTCGCGGGCACTGCAATATCTATCATCTTGGGCTTAGGTAGATTTAGGTTTGCCATGAGTTGAATAAACTCATCTCTGGACTTATTGGCCAGGCGTTGATTACTTAATTTTTCCTGTGCAATAGAGCTCACTCTTTTGCTGTTGTAGTCATGTCCTGGGTATACTAAAGTTTCATCTGCTAATGTAAATAGTCTAGTAGTGATGCAATCATACAGTTTACCTGCATCTCCATTTTGAAAATCAGTTCTGCCGCAGCCATTAATCAATAAGCTATCACCAGTAAAAACTCTATCTTGCCATTTAAAACTCACACTGCCGATAGTATGGCCGGGAGTAGCAATCACTGTGATCGACTCATTGCCAAAGGTAATGATATCGTTATCTTGTAACTGAATATCTGCGGCCTCAGCACCACAGCCCTGACTGACCCCGGTTTTTGCCATTGTCATTGATTTTAGTTTTCCGCCGCCTGTAATATGGTCTGCATGCACATGTGTTTCTAATGAATACATTAGTGTTAAATTGTGCATACTGATTACCTGCAAATAGGTGTCAATATTTTCTGCGACAGGGTCAATTAATACTGCTTGTTTGCTCGCCATGTCTGCGATTAAGTAAGTGAGTGTAGAGGAGGTCTCGTCGTAGAATTGCTTAAACATGATTGTCCTTTCAAATCTAGCTGTGATATTGTAACTTAATAATATATAATTTAATATAATATTATTAAGTATAGTTTAGGGCGTAAATGCAAGAAGTTAATTTCGAAAAACTGAGGTCCTCGGCAGAAATGGCAACGAGCTTATTAAAGGTGATGGCGAATAGTGATCGCCTAATGCTTTTGTGTCAGTTGTCGCAGGGTGAGAAATCAGTTGGTGAGTTAGAAGAGATTTTGGCAATAAAACAGCCAACGCTATCACAGCAATTAACGGTGTTGAGAAAAGCTGAACTGGTGAGTACGCGACGAGAGGGTAAGAATATTTATTACATGATTTCTAGTCAATCGGCATTAGCTATCATGCATGTGCTATACCAAGAAATTTGTATGAACTCTGCAAGCTGATGGCATCGTTTCCAAGTATAGGTGTAGAGCAGGCCGCACTAGAAGATCATGAGTGATCCTATTTTAATCGCAATTTTGTTGGGATTGGTGATTGGCTTTCTGATGGCAATCACTGGGGCTGGCGGTGCCGTGTTATCACTGCCGTTATTGATATATTTTTTAAACTTGGGTGTAAAGGATGCGGCGCCTATTGCTTTGCTAGCTGTTTCTGCTGCAGCCGGTTTGGCTGCTGTGATAGGTTTAAAGCAAGGTGTTGTCAGATATAAAGCGGCCACTTTTTTAGCGGTGATGGGTGTTTTTATGGCACCCATCGGCGTCTATGCTGCGCATCGCGTGTCTGAATCCTGGCTGCATACATTATTCGTGATATTGCTATTTTATATAGGTGCTCAAGCACTACTGTCTGTGAAGAATACTAATCTGTTACAAGATAGCTTATATCCGCGTAACGCAGCCCCATGCGAGGTCAACCCGATAAGTACAAAGTTGTTTTGGACAGCATCCTGTACACGTGTGCTGTTATTGACTGGTGCAATTGCTGGGTTCTTATCTGGTTTGTTAGGTGTTGGGGGTGGCTTTATTGTCATGCCGGTCTTGCAGAAGGTCAGCAATCTTGAGTATCGCATGGTGGTTGCAACCTCATTATCGATGACAGCGATGGTGACATTGGTTGGCGTGATTGCTTATGCGAGCTACTCAGTTATTCAGTGGCACATTGCTATTCCTTTTATGGCAGCCACAGTGATTGGCAGCTTGGTAGGGAAACGCATATCTACAACTATCTCTATTGAGCACTCTAGGCTAACGTTTGGCATAATCAGTCTGTGCATAGCGCTAGCGATGTTGTTTCATATGCTTGATTGAGTAATCGGCTTTCCCATCTTAAGTTTAGAAACCTAGTAGGTTTTTTATTTTTTTATCTGAATTACAGTTCAGATACATGTTGATAAATCACTATGGCGTAGGTATTCCACAAAATCTGTGGATAACTCTGTGATTACTTGTGGCTATTGTTCGTAACTTACCAATTTATAAGGGTTTTTTAAAAAAGGTTAAACTTTACACTTTTAATTTAACTTATATAAATCAATAACTTATATTTTTGCCGTTGATTTGTATAGGTTTTTTTATTACGGCAGGTCAATGGCTAAAATCGTGTGTATAAGTCAACCCGTATTTTGCAAAAAATTAATGATTTTTAGTTATTTTTCTACTTGCAATTTGTAAATAAATTGTGAGCTATCTTATATTTTACGGGCGTTGCCGCCTTGGTTACGGATGGCTGTAGTAAAGTTTAGTTGCTTAGCAGAATTAAAAATAGCGCTATAAAAGATATGGCTGTAACAAATAAATCCAGAAAAAAATAAAGCCCGATTAATCGGGCTTTATTTTTCAAACTACATGATGATTAAGAGCTGCAGAATTATTTATTCTGCGTTTCTACCATCACCAGAGGCTCGTTGCTTGCCTCTTCTTTTTTCTCTTTTTGCCAAGAAGCTGGCTTACGAGCACCACGCTTTTCCACTTCAACCGGAGCGATAGCTTGAGTAGTATCAGCTTTGGTTTCAACCAACTGTAAACCTGAATCAGCTAGGTCGATTTTTTTCGGCTCAGCTTTTGGTTTACGTGAGCGTGCAGGGCGCTTTTTCTCAGCTTTTTCTGCTACTTCAACGGTTGCTTCAGTTGCCATTACTTCTTTTGCAGCTTGAGTTTCAACTGCTGGTTCGCTGGTAGCTTCAGCTTGCTCTGCTTCTTTACCACTAGCTGCAGCTTTGTTGCCTGCATTTCTTTGTGGTTTAGCTTTTCTAGAATCTTTCTCAGCAGGTGCAGTTTCAACCAATTCCACCGCTTGGGCTACTGCAGCAGTCTGCGTCACAGTTTCCTGAGCTTTAGTTTCTGTGATTTGAACCGTTTCTGTCACTTCAACCACTGGTTTTGCTACAGGCGCTGTTTCAGCTTTAGCTGCTGTGTTGTTGCTTGCTGCTACTGCTGGCTCTACCGGTGCTGCAACATTAGTGACTTCTACGGTTGCAGTTGCTGCGGCTAACTCTTCATTTGGTACAAATGGACGAGTGTTGTCGCGAGCAGCATTTTCATCGCGTTCGCGACGGTTACGGCGGTTGTTGCGGTTGCGACGGCTGCTGCGTTCACTACGTTGTTCTGTAGGCTCGTTTGCAGAAGTTTCGCCTGCATTTGCCTGCGCAGCATTACGTGCAGCATCCTGACGTGCAGCGTCTTGGTTTCTTTGCTCTTGACGTTGATTGTCTTGGCGCTGATTATCTTGACGTTGGTTTTCATTACGTTGATGCTGTGGTTTTTGCTGACGTTGCTCTTGCTGTCTGCCTTCTGCCTGGCGAGGCTCCTGCGCTTTTGGCTCTGCATTCTTCTGCGCACGTTGCTCTTGGTTGGCGTTTTTATCACCACGTTCGTTACGGTTGCGCTCGTTACGGTTGCGGTTACGCTCGTTACGGTTGCGGTTGTTACGTGGGTGATCACGGCGTGTATCGCTAGATTTTTCAGCGCCTTTTTCAGCTTCTGATTTTTCACCGATGCCCAAGAATTTTTTGATCTTGGCGAATAGTGATAATTTAGGCTCTACTTTTTCCACTGACATTGGTGCCGGTGCAGCTGGTGTAATGCCTTTAACCGCAGCTACTGGTTTTACCGCTTTCGCTTCTTCAGCCGCTTTCGTTACGTAAGTGGTTTCTGAAGGTAGTTCTACCATTTGGTAGCTAGCCTTGCTTGTGTCCTCATTTACGTCATCATGCTTGATACGAATGATGTGGTAATTTGGTGTTTCAAGGTGGATGTTAGGAATCAACACTACCTCTACGCCCATACGCTCTTCAATTTTATGGATGTCAGCACGTTTCTCATTAAGCAAGAAAGTAGCAACTTCCACTGGCAATTGCACTTGGATGATTGCGCTGTTTTCTTTCATCGCGTCTTCTTGCGTGATACGCAAGATATGTAGCGCTGTAGATTCAATACCGCGAATATGGCCAGTGCCGTGGCAGCGTGGGCAAGGAATATGGTTGGTCTCACCTAAGCTCGGGCGCAAGCGTTGGCGTGAAAGCTCTAGCAAACCAAAACGTGAGATTTTGCCGGTTTGTACGCGAGCGCGGTCTGCATGCAATGCGTCACGCAGTGCGTTTTCAACTTCACGCTGATTGCGTTGGCTTTCCATATCAATGAAGTCAATCACTACCAAGCCACCTAAGTCACGCAAACGCAATTGGCGTGCAACTTCTTCAGCTGCCTCTAGGTTAGTATTGAATGCAGTGTTCTCAATATCGCTACCGCGTGTGGCACGGCCTGAGTTCACGTCTACAGAAACTAGCGCTTCGGTATGGTCAATCACAATGGCGCCACCAGATGGCAAGCGTACTTCGCGTGCAAATGCTGATTCAATCTGGTGTTCAATCTGGAAGCGAGTGAACAATGGGATTTCATCTTGGTACAGCTTAACGCGTGCCACGTTGCTTGGCATTACGTGGTTCATAAACTGCACTGCTTGTTCATGAATATCAGGAGTGTCGATTAAAATCTCACCAATGTCTGAGCTAAAGTAATCGCGGATTGCGCGAATCACTAGGCTACCTTCTTGGTAGATCAAATAAGCACCAGCCTGCATTGCTGAGGCACCATCAATCGCTGACCAAAGCTGTGTCAGGTAGTTTAAGTCCCATTGTAATTCTTCAGCATTGCGGCCAATGCCAGCCGTGCGAGCGATGATGCTCATGCCTTTTGGCACTTCAAGCTGTGCTAATACGTCACGTAGTTCGTCGCGGTCTTCACCTTCGATACGACGTGATACACCACCTCCGCGTGGATTGTTTGGCATCAATACCAAATAACGACCAGCCAGTGATATAAATGTAGTAAGTGCAGCACCTTTGTTGCCGCGCTCGTCTTTATCCACTTGAACGATTAATTCCTGACCTTCTTTTAACGCATCCTGGATGCGTGCGCGGCCATCAGCGCCTTCTTTATAGTAGCTGCGAGCTACTTCTTTAAATGGCAAAAAGCCATGACGGTCTTGGCCGTAATCCACAAAAGCAGCCTCTAAAGAAGGCTCGATGCGGGTGATTACACCTTTGTAAATATTGCTTTTACGTTGTTCTTTACCTGCGTGTTCAATATCCAAATCGATGAGTTTTTGCCCATCGACAATCGCAACGCGTAACTCTTCTGACTGCGTTGCATTAAATAACATGCGTTTCATTGTTTGCTCCTAAGCGCAGCAAGGCGGACAGACACAATGCATAAAGTGATGCAGTGCTATGAAAGCTGTATTTAAAGTGAGTTTGCTGAATTAATACTAAAAGAGACACGAGGTGTCAGCTGAATTAAGCCTGTGCATTAAGCTCATGACGTACTGATGAGCTTGCGGGCATTAACGATTTGCAATGTAACATTTGCAAGATAACAATGGTGCAATTTAACGAAGTCTTAATTAAGACATGGGTGGATAACCGTGCTTTGGTGATTACATACACCAGGTACTACGCACACCCTATACATAGAGATTCATCACTTAGGTCAATTAGGACTGCGTCAGATTGAATCGTCTAGTTTATTGTTTTGGCAGATGCAACATATGCAAAACATGTTTATTTGTTCGTTAAAGCAAACTTATTGTTAAATTTATGCTTAAATGTGGCGAAGTATTCTGCCAGTTGCAGCTTAAATTCGTTAAAATTCTATCTTTAGTAAATTCTAATTTGTTTAAATTATTTAATGGCTTATGTGCTGATTAAATAATAAGTCAAATTTAACTTTTCACTTTAAGTCGCGCTTTATGTTTATTTGTCTGCGGCGGCTTGAGCGCTAATTTTTATTTAACCGCTACTTTATAATGTGGCGAGCGGTGTTAACCAAGTATTTAGTTGTCACTATTTTTAACAAACACATCAAGTGCAAGTAATTGTCTTGATTAGATGTATTTATATTCAATAATTGTATTCTTATCAAGAATTTAACTGTGATTTTATTGGTTAAATTCATTAAGAACTCGCAGAGTATAAGCTACATCAACCATTTAAGCAAAGCATGAACAATTTAATTACATCTGAGCAATGCAATCCAGTATCAACAGTCAGCGAGTCTGCGGCTGCATTTTTAACTATAGACGAAGCAAGCGAAGGTCAGCGCATTGATAACTTTCTGACCAAAACCTTAAAGGGCGTACCTAAGAGCCACGTTTATCGCATTTTGCGCAGTGGTGAAGTGCGTGTGAATAAAAAGCGCATAGATGCGGATTTTCGTTTAAGTTTGGGTGATGTGGTTAGGGTGCCTCCTACGCGTTCAACCGCGGTTGAAAAACCAGAATCTGCAGTACCCGCTACCTCGAAATTTGAGCAGGCGATTATTTATGAAGATGACGCCATGCTGGTTATCGATAAGGCAGCTGGTTTTGCGGTGCATGGCGGCAGTGGTATTAGCCGTGGCGTGATTGAGCAATTACGTATAGAGCGCCCGCGTGCTAAATTTTTAGAGCTGGTACATCGTTTAGACCGTGAAACCTCAGGTGTACTGATGTTGGCCAAAAAAAGAAGCGCATTAGTAGCGCTGCATGAGGCGATTCGCAATAACCAAACTGATAAACGTTATCTTGTATTAGTCGCAGGTGAGTGGCTGGAGACGAAAAAACGCGTGGTGCTGGATTTGCAGAAATATGTGCTGCCTAACGGTGAGCGCCGCGTCAATGTGGTGACCGATGTGTCTAAAGACAAGTTCGGCGAGCGTCAAAACTCAGAAACCATGTTCAGGCTGCTTAAAAACTTCAGCCATCCAGTGATTGGTAAATTCAGTCTGTTAGAAGCTCAACTGGTGACAGGCAGAACGCACCAGCTGCGCGTGCAATTGGCACATTTAGGCTTCCCGATTGTGGGCGATGATAAATATGGTGACTTTGACTTAAACAAGTTTTTAACCAAGCATGGTTTAAAACGCATGTTCTTGCACTCGTCTGTGACTAAAATACGCCACCCGTTAACCGCAGAGAAGTTAGAGCTAATTGCACCAACGCCAGCCGAGTTAAATAAATTTTTACTAAAGTTAGAGAAAGAGTAAGTAGTAATGCCAAAGAAGTTTGATTTAATTGTATGGGATTGGGATGGTACGTTAGCGGATTCTACCGGCATGATCGTCAATGCCATTTTAAAGGCAGCAGAGCAGGTTGGTTTGCCAGCCATCACGCGTGAAGCGGCGAGCGGTATTATTGGTTTAGGTTTGCGTGAATCAATACAGGCGCTATATGGGGATATTCCAGCTGCGCAGGCACAGGCGCTTGCTGCGCAATATAATGCTAATTATTATGCTGAAGAGAGTGAGATACTCTTGTTTTCTGGGGCGGCTGATACCATCATTGAGCTAAATAAACGTGGCTTTAAGTTGGCAGTGGCAACCGGTAAAGGCCGTAGAGGCTTGAACATGGCTATGGAACATGCCGGCTTGACTCGACAGTTTCATGCCACACGTACGGTAGATGAGTGTTTTTCGAAACCGCATCCGCAAATGCTGGATGAGTTGATGGATAATCTGGTTGTATTGCCAGAACGCACCTTAATGATAGGCGATACCAGCTATGATTTACAAATGGCTAAAAATGCTGGGGTTAGTGCGGTTGGTGTCACTTATGGTGCCCAGCCAGCTGAGCATTGGCAGCATTTAGACCCCATTGCGCAATTTGATGCATTTTCTGATTTGCGCCAGTGGTTATTGGAACACGCTTAGAAAGTTGGCTGTATGCACGTAGAGCAGGATATGATAGTAATTGACAGCACCGCCGTACAAGATGGCGGTAAGGGTGTTAGGTTTCCCCTGCCAGCACTGGGCGAGTTTGCAACCGGGTTTGTGGTGCGCTTTAATCAATTACCCTATGCTTATGTAAACCAATGTGCACACGTTTCTGTCGAACTGGACTGGAATGAGGGTGAGTTTTTTACCGCGCAGGGCGACTATTTAATCTGTGCCACACATGGCGCGCATTACCGTCCTGATAATGGTTTTTGTGTGTTGGGGCCGTGTAAGGGTAAAAGTTTAAAACAGATAGCGCTGGTTGAGAAAAATCAAAAAATAATGATCGATCTAGCGTCTATTTCTAAATAAAATCCTAAATAAAATCAATGATAAGTGAGTAAAAAATGACTGAGCAGAATCAATATAACGCAGACAGCAAGCCATCTGCAACAGACGATAGCGCTTGGCAGCGTGGTGTTATTGAGAAGCTGGCTACCGCTGCATTAACTGAACAAAGAACGGCACGTCGCTGGAGTACCTTTTTTAAATCGCTGACTTTTGGTTATCTGCTTATTTTTATACTGATGTTGTTTGGTGTAATGGGTGGGGATAAAAAGTCGCTAGAAGCACATACAGCCTTAATTGAAATTAACGGTGTGATTCAGGCTGGCGGCGATGTGACGGCGGATGCGGTGATCTCAAGCCTAAAAGAGGCCTACGATAACAAAGGCACCAAAGGCATTATTTTAAGAGTGAATAGCCCGGGTGGTAGCCCAGTGCAGGCCGGGATTATTAATGATGAGATTAAACGTCAAAAGAAACTGCATCCTAGTATTCCGGTATATGCCGTGGTTGAAGATATTTGTGCATCCGGTGGCTACTATATTGCGGCCGCAGCAGACAAAATCTATGTGGATAAAGCCAGTATTGTCGGCTCTATCGGCGTGCTGATGGATGGTTATGGTTTTACTGAAGCCATGAAAAAAGTTGGTGTAGAGCGTCGTCTGATGACGGCAGGTGAGAACAAAGCCATGCTAGACCCATTCTCGCCAGTAAATCCGCACCACCAAGAGTTGGCACAAGCAATGCTCAATGAGATTCACGAGCAATTTAAAACAGTGGTACGTGAGGGCAGAGGCGCGCGCTTGAAAGAAACGCCGGAAACCTTCAGCGGCTTGTTCTGGAGTGGTGAGCAAAGTATCAAAATCGGCTTAGCTGATGGCATGGGTAGTGCTGAGTATGTGGCGCGTGAAGTCATCAAACAGGAAGAGATTGTAGACTTTACTTACCAAGATGACTTTGCTAGCCGTGTTGCTAAGCGTATTGGCGCCAGTGCCAGTGCCGCTATCGGTGAGGTGATCTCTAAACAGCTGGTGGATGCCGGTCAAATCAAATTGCGCTAATCATTGGTTAGCTATTAATTAGTCATTAATCACAATAGATTTGAACTCCTCCGGCACCGGCGGGTAGTTCAAATCTAGTTTTTTCAGTGCGCTAAGCAGCAGCCTGGAAATTAAAAGATTGCGGTTGGTTTTCGAGTCAGCCGGTACGATGTACCAAGGCGCATACTCTGTCGAGGTTGCCTTGATTGCTTGTTCATAAGCTGCACTATACTCTGTCCACAATTCACGTTCTTTTAGGTCGCCTGGGTTGAATTTCCAGCTTTTTGTCGGGTTATCCAGGCGCTCCTGTAATCGTTTCTTTTGCTCCTGTTTTGAAATATGTAAAAAGCATTTGATGATAGTGGTGCCTGTTTCTGCCAACAGCCGCTCAAAATCGTTGATTTGCTTATACCTACGCTCGCATTCTGCGGCATCAATCCATTTGTGTACTTTAACTATCAGCACGTCTTCATAATGGCTGCGGTTAAAAATTACCAGCTCACCAGCGCGTGGTACTTGCTGATGCACGCGCCATAGGTAGTCATGTGCCAACTCCTCGCTACTTGGTGCCTTGAAGTTTGCTACACGTATGCCTAACGGGTCAGTTTCCTTGAATACGTGGCGCACGGTGCCATCCTTGCCGCTGGTGTCCATGCCTTGCAGAATCAGCAAAACTTTGTGCTTGCCTTCAGCATGTAAAATATCCTGATACGCATTGATTTCACTGGCTAGCTCATACAGTGCAGCCTCGTTCTCTTCCTTGCTGCCGCTGCGCTCAGTTTTATCTTTAGTGTCAAAATCTTTAAGCGAGAATTTTTTTGGGTTCACGCGATATTGATCAAGGTTTGCCATTATCTGCTCCGTAATTTTGTTTTTTTAACGTACTTGAATGCATTAACTGCAAGTTTACCTGATTGTCAGTTTACTCAACTTCGAGCGTTGTTGAATGCTTAACGCATTATTTAATATTTAGGCAACAAAAAAGCCCAACTTTATTATCAGTTGGGCTTTTTTATGATCACAAAAACAGACTAATGTTTTGGTGCGAGGTGTTGCTTCGATTTAGTCTGGTTTGAGTGCCTTGGTGTAGTTAATTAAACCATTGGTTGAGCTGTCGTAGTTGCTCACTACTTCATCGTTGGTTAGTTGCGGCAGAATTTGCTGTGCAATTTGTTTACCGTATTCAACGCCCCATTGATCGTAGCTGTTGATATCCCAAATAATGCCTTGTACAAAGATTTTATGTTCGTACAGCGCGATTAGTTTACCCAATGTGTTTGGCGTTAATTTATCAAACAAGATTGAGGTAGTCGGGCGATTGCCTTCAAATGTTTTGTGCGGCAATAGTTGCTCTAACGCTTCACCTGATAGACCTTGTTTTTCCAGTTCGGCACGCGCTTGTTCTGTGGTTTTACCTAACATCAATGATTGGGTCTGTGCCAGGAAGTTTGCCAGCAAGATTTTATGGTGTGCATAGCCATTGCTGCTAACTTTGTAGTGGCTGTGGACTGGCATCAAGAAGTCAGCCGGCACGATTTGCGTACCTTGGTGTATTAATTGGTAGAACGCGTGCTGGCCGTTGGTACCAGCCTCACCCCAAATCACCGGGCCTGTTTTGTAGGTGACACGGCTGCCATCACGGCAAATGAATTTACCGTTACTTTCCATATCCGCTTGCTGTAAGTAAGCAGGGAAGCGTGATAAACCTTGGTCGTAAGGTAAGATCGCTTGTGAATCCACATGGAAGAAGTTGTTATACCAAACGCCTACCAAAGCCATAATAACCGGCATGTTTTGCTCTAATGGTGCATTTTTGAAATGCTCGTCCATTTCAAAAGCACCGGTGAGCAGGTCTTCAAAGTTATCCATGCCTACGTAAAGTGCGATGGATAAACCAATGGCAGACCATAGTGAATAGCGGCCGCCTACCCAGTCCCAGAATGCGAACATATTGGCGGTGTCGATGCCGAAATCTTTTACCGCTTTAGCGTTGGTGGAAAGAGCTACAAAGTGCTTAGGTACATGTGCTTCATCTTTCGCTGCATTCAGGAACCATGCGCGTGCAGAATGGGCATTGGTCATGGTTTCTTGAGTGGTGAATGTTTTTGATGCAACGATGAAGAGTGTGGTTTCCGGGTTGCAAACATTCAATGCGCGCATTAAGTGTGCACCATCAATGTTGGACACAAAATGCACTTTTAGATCCGGGCTAGCGTATGGTTTTAACGCATCGCACACCATGACTGGGCCAAGATCTGAGCCGCCAATGCCGATGTTTACGATATCGGTGATGCGTTTGCCTGTATAACCTAACCAAGTGCCATTGCGTACTTTGTCTGTGAAGTCACGCATTTGTGCCAATACCGCATTCACCTCGGGCATCACGTCATGGCCATCTACCAAGATTGGTGTGTTAGCGCGATTACGTAGTGCTGTATGTAACACTGCACGGTTTTCGGTGATATTGATTTTTTCACCGCTAAACATTCTGTCGCGCCATTGTTCAATCTTGGCTTCACGTGCTAACTGAAATAGCAGCGGTAGCGTTTCATCTGTGATGCGGTGTTTGGAATAATCAAGCAATATATCGGAAAACTTGAGGCTGTATTTGCTAAAACGATTGGCATCATTTGCGAACAAATCGCGCATGTGGACGGATGCAATTTTTTCTTGATGTTGGCAAAGTGATTGCCATACTGGGTGTTTGTTAAGACTAGCCATTTATTTTAGTACTTTATTTTCAATAGGTTATTGTATTTTTAAAACTATACCCGCCAATGGTGGCAATGTGATGACCATTGATTGACCATAATGCATCCACGGTATGTTTTCTGTGTGCAGACCAGCGCCATTACCCTTGTTACTACCACCGTAGCAATCTGCATCGCTGTTAAATATTTCTGCATAGCTGCCGGCTTGTGGAACACCAATTCGGTATTCATTGCGTAACACGGGCGTAAAATTCAACACTATTATAACAAAACTATTGTCTAATCCGCGTCTTACGTAACTGATAATTGATTGTTCTGTGTCGTGGCAGTCTATCCATTCAAATCCGTGTGATTCGAAGTCCAAAGTGTGGAGTGAGCTGACCTCTTTATAGATACGGTTAAGGTCAGTATGCAGCTGTTGTATACCTTGGTGCCATTTGCTGCCTTCATGCTTGTCGTCGAGCAAGTGCCAGTCCAGGCTGGTGTTCACATTCCACTCGCGACCTTGTCCAAACTCGTTACCCATGAAGTTGAGCTTTTTTCCTGGAGTTGTCATCTGATAGGTGGTCAATAGACGGAGATTGGCGAACTTCTGCCATGCGTCACCTGGCATTTTATCCAGTAGTGATTTTTTGCCGTGTACCACTTCATCATGTGAAAACGGTAAAACAAAGTTTTCTGAATAGGCGTAAAGCTGGCCAAAGGTCAGCTTGTCGTGATGGTAACGTCTGTGTACCGGGTCGTTTTCAATATAGGATAGGGTGTCGTTCATCCAGCCCATATTCCATTTCATGCTGAAGCCCAATCCGCCTAGGTAAACTGGGCGCGATACCATCGGCCATGCCGTGGATTCTTCCGCAATAGTCAGCACGCCGGCAAAGTCTTCGCCTACCATGATGTTGAGCTGTTTTAAGAAATCAATCACATCCAGGTTTTCTCTGCCGCCAAATTTGTTGGGCAGCCATTCCCCTGGGTTGCGTGAGTAATCCAGATAAAGCATGGAGGCTACCGCGTCTACCCGTAACCCGTCGATGTGGAACTCTTGTAGCCAAAAATAAGCATTGCTAATCAAAAAGTTACGAACTTCGTTGCGGCCGTAGTTGAAAATGTAGGTACCCCAGTCCTGGTGTTCGCCTAGGCGCGGGTCTTCATGTTCATATAAGGCCGTGCCATCAAAGCGTGCCAGCGCCCAATCATCTTTAGGGAAGTGCCCAGGCACCCAATCCAGAATTACGCCGATATTGGCTTGGTGGAAGGCATCGATTAAAAAGCGCAAATCATCCGGCGAGCCAAAGCGGTTGGTCACACCAAAATAGCCGGTAGTTTGATAACCCCAGGATTCATTCAGTGGGTGTTCTGAGATTGGCAGTAGCTCTACGTGCGTATAGCCCATAGCCGCTACGTGTGGCACCAGTGTTTTTGCCAGTTCGCGGTAGGTGAGAAAGTGACCTTTATCGTTGCGTTGCCATGAACCTAGATGCACTTCGTAGCAGTTGAATGGCGTATGTAGCCAGTCGCGGCTCTTACGCGCCTCTAACCATGTTTTATCTTCCCATTGATGGCTGCTGGTGCTGATTTTTGCGGCGGTGCCTGGGCGATGCTCAAACTCAAAACCATAGGGGTCGGTCTTGACCAGGATATTGCTGGTATGGCGATTGCGTATTTCAAACTTGTAAGTATCGCTAGTGGTCAGGTTCGGGATAAAGATATCCCAAACGCCACTGGAGCCGTGTGCGCGCATGCTGTGGATGCGGCCATCCCATTGGTTGAAACTGCCGATGACGCTGACACGTTCTGCATTGGGTGCCCAGACTGCAAAGCGTACACCTGCAACATTGTTTTGAGTGATGCATTGTGCACCCAATGTTTTGTAGGCGAGCTTTAAGCGGCCTTCGCCAAAAAGGTGTAACTCATCTTGTGTAATGCTTGAGCTAAAGGTGTAGGGGTCATGCGTTTCATAGGTATGTGCGCCAGCCGTAATTTTTAGTAGGCATGGTGAGCTTAATTCAGTTTCACTGCTGTATTCGAATAAGCCATCCTGGTGTGTTTTTTCTAAATCCACCCATGTTTTGCCCACTTTCAATTTTACGCTGGTGGCGTATGGCAAAAATGCGCGATAAGCATAAAGTGTATGCTCATCAACTTTGATTGGATGCAGTCCTAAAAAACTGAAAGGGTCGTGATGGCGCGCTTCTAAAATGCGGTGAAGCGCGTGAGTATAAGCTTTAGATGTTGTCTGAACTGATTTAGATTTTAACAAAATATCACATCCCTAATAATTTTAAGGTCTTTAGCTTTTATTTGTGTTTTTTGCACTACATTTAGCTAGATTATAGTGCTTTAAGCTGATTATAATGTAAACGAAAGCAGTCGTACGTAAAATAAGCTAGTGTGCCCGGCTAGCGTAGCTAAGTAATAATAAGTAACTAAATAAACTTCAGGAGGGCATCATGTCGCAAACACGACAAGCGGATCAAAATTCAGAGCGTTTTATTAGTACCTTAACCAAAAATACCGTCGCGATGATTTTAGCGGGTGGTCGAGGCAGTCGTCTAAAAAGCTTAACGGATTGGCGTGCAAAGCCAGCTGTTCAGTTTGGTGGCAAGTTCAGAATTATTGACTTTCCACTCTCTAATTGCGTTAACTCTGGCATCCGTCGTATTAACGTAGCAACCCAATACAAGGCACAAAGCCTGATTCAACATATCCAGCGTGGCTGGGGTTTCCTGCGCGGCGAATTCAATGAGTATGTCAACATTATTCCGGCGCAGCAGCGTATCTCTGAAGAGTGGTACAAAGGAACGGCCGATGCGGTTTATCAGAATATAGACCTCTTGCGTGAGGGTGGTGCTGAGTTTGTGCTGATTCTCGCAGGCGACCATATCTATAAGATGGACTACGGTAAAATGTTGGCAACCCATGTGCGCAACAATGCCGATATGACAGTGGCTTGCATCAATGTGCCGTTAGAAGATGCCAAGGGCTTTGGCGTGTTGGCGGTAGATGAAATCGATAGAGTGGTGGAGTTTGCCGAGAAACCAGCTAATCCTAAACCTATGCCTGATGATCCAACAAAAGCGTTTGCGAGCATGGGTATTTACGTATTCAATGCCAAGTTCTTATATGAGCAGTTGATTCGCGATGCGGGCGAGTCCAAGTCTAGTCACGATTTTGGTGGCGACATTATTCCTTACATCATTAAAAAATATAAAGTACAGGCACACCGTTTTACCGATAGTTGCGTAGGTGCACAAAATGGTAATTACTACTGGCGTGATGTTGGTACGATTGATGCTTATTGGGAAGCGAACATGGAATTAACGAAAGTAATTCCTGAGCTTAACTTATATGACCGAGAGTGGCCAATCTGGACCTATCAAGAACAATTGCCGCCAGCTAAGTTTGTCTTTAGGGACGAAGGCCGTACTGGTAAGGCGACTGACTCACTGGTTTCTGGCGGTTGTTTGATTAGTGGTTCTTGCGTTACCAATAGTGTGCTGTTTTCTGATGTACGCGTGCACAGTTACGCTAATATCGATGGTTCAGTGATTTTGCCTAAGGCGATTATTAACCGGCACGTGGTCCTGAAAAATGTAGTGGTGGACCGTGGTTGCGTGATTCCTGAAGGCATGCAAATCGGTGTGGATCTAGCGCTGGATGCTGAACGCTTTTACGTATCAGAAAAGGGTGTGGTGTTAGTGACCCCTGATATGCTGGGCCAGGATTTATACCGTGTAGTGTAGTGTAGTGTGTAGAACACGTGTTTTATGTGGTGGGTTGTTGTTTTAATGACTATTGTTTGAGGTTTCTGCTGAAGTGAATACTGCTCGTCCCAAGCTATATCTTAATCTGTACTGGCATATGCATCAGCCGGATTATCGTGACCTGGCAACCAATCAATATGTGTTGCCA
Source organism: uncultured Methylotenera sp. (assembly GCF_946479685.1). The sequence continues at coordinate 19,987 of NZ_CAMLGS010000011.1, read as the reverse complement.
TGGACCTATTTGCACGCCATTAAAGACTATAGTGATATGGCGTATCACCTGGAGGTGAACCCTAAAGCCCGCGTAACGTTTAACTTTGTGCCTATTTTATTAGAGCAGTTGGAGGATTACGCAGAGCAAGTGAAGCACAATAAGGTTCGTGACCCATTGCTCGGCTTGCTTACCAAAAAGAATCTGACCGACATCAGCAATAGCGAGTGTCATCTGATTGTGCAAAGCTGCTTCAAAAGTCACCATGAAAAGATGTTGAGCCCGTTTCCACACTACCAGCGTTTGCTGCAGATGTACCAACTGGTAGAGCCGATGATGACAAATGACCAGTTTCATTATTTGTCTGGGCAATATAAAGCAGACTTGCTGGTTTGGTACCACTTGGCGTGGTGCGGTGAGAGTTTGCGTCGCACCAATCCTGTGGTGCAGGCATTGATGACTAAAGGCGTGCTGTTTACGCATGAAGAGCGTTTGCAGCTGTATGACGTGATTGCAGAAACCATTGCCGGTTTGATCCCGCGTTATAAAGCATTGATGCAAAGCGGCCAAATTGAGATTTCTACTACGCCTTACTACCACCCAATCTTGCCTTTATTGCTGGATTTTGAATCTACATTAGATGCTATGCCAGAGGCACCTTTACCTGAAAGTGAAGCATATGCAGGTGGGCAGGCGAGGTCAGAGGCGCATATTTTGTCTGCCAAAAAAGCGCATGAGCACTACTTTGGTGCCAGTCCGCGCGGCATGTGGCCAGCAGAAGGTGCGGTTTCGCACGCGGCATTGTCATTGTTGGCTGAGCATGATGTGAAATGGGCAGCAACCGGCCAGAGTGTATTGGCTAATAGCCTGCTGAAATCACAACTCAATGCCGACAATAAGCAAGATTACCTGTATCAGCCTTATCAGGTGACTGATGGTCAAAACGATATTTTATGTTTTTTCAGAGATGATCAGCTCTCAGACAAGATAGGCTTTGAATACGCAAAAATGCATACGCATGATGCAGTGAGCGATTTTATACAGACCCTGGAGCATATTCATGCCAACAATAATGGCAGCCAATCTAAGATAGTCAGTGTGATTTTAGATGGGGAAAATGCTTGGGAATACTTCCCATACAATGGCTTTTATTTCTTGAGCGAGTTGTATGAGGCATTGGTTAACCATCCTGACATAATAATGACCACTTTTAATGATATCGTTGATATGTATCAATCCAAGAATACGGTGGATGAGGGATTATCTGCGCCTATCTTGCCGCAGATTGCAGCGGGTAGTTGGGTGTATGGCACTTTCAGTACGTGGATAGGCAGCAAAGATAAGAATCTGGCTTGGGATTTGCTTTGTTCTGCTAAGAAAACTTACGACACGGTTATCGCCAAGAGCAAACTAAGTAAGCGGCAGCGTGAAGCTGTTGAGCGTCAGTTGGCGATATGTGAAGGTTCTGACTGGTTCTGGTGGTTTGGTGACTACAACTCGTCCGAGAGCGTCTCTAGTTTCGACAAGTTGTACCGCCGCAATTTAATTAATTTATATACACTACTTGGCCAGCCTATACCAGAAGTGCTGCATCAGCAAATCAGCGCCGGTGGTGGTAACGCAGATAACGCAGGCACTATGCGTCGCGGACAGGAATAATCAGTAGCGTTTAAGTTTTAACACAGTTTGGTTTTAGTACAGTTTCAAGTTGCAATGCCCTTAATTTTAAGTAGGTATTTATGACGTTACAGACTCAAGCATCACGATTAAATCAGCGCCAGGCCGGTGTGTTATTACATATCAGTTCCTTACCAAGTGCTTTTTATACGGGTGACCTAGGCGTTGAGGCTTATCGCTTTATTGATTTCCTGCATGAAATAGGGGCCAAGGTTTGGCAGACGCTGCCTATCAATATGCCGCATGCAGATAACTCGCCTTATCAATGCTTGTCTGCGCATGCCGGTAACCCTGATTTTATTAGCTTAGAGGCTCTGCAAGCGCAAGGTCTGCTCAGCAAAGACGATTGTGCCGGTTTAATCACCAGTAAATTGGCTTTGCTTAACAAGGCTTATGTTAACTTCAGTCAACAAACTGAACTTTCTTCTGAACATAAAAAACTACATCAAGCTTTTACCCGTTTTTGTAAAAAACAAGCCAGCTGGTTAGATGATTTCTCGCTGTTTCTGGCTTTACGCTATCACTTTAATCATGCGGGCTGGGATCACTGGCCAGAGCCGTATAAAAATCGTGATAAAAAAACCATGAAGCAGGCGCAATTGCAGCTTGCGCACGAAGTTGCCGTGGTGAAATTTACACAGTTTGTATTTTTTAGTCAGTGGCTTGCGCTAAAAGCTTACGCTGCCGAGAAAAATGTCGCTTTATTTGGTGATATTCCTATTTTTGTTGCTTATGACAGTGCGGATGTGTGGGCACATTCTGATGTGTTCAAGCTTAACGCAGATAAAACCATGAGCGTTGTGGCGGGTGTGCCACCGGATTATTTCTCGGAGACTGGGCAGCGCTGGGGTAATCCGCATTACAACTGGGATGCGATGCAGCATGATGGTTTTGCTTGGTGGGTTTCACGCATGGCAACGCAAAGTGAGTTGTTCGATATTGTGCGTATTGACCACTTTAGGGGGCTGGAGGCGGCGTGGGAGATTCCAGCCACAGAAGAAACTGCCATTAATGGTGAATGGGTGTTGGCACCGGGAGATGCGCTGCTGGCAGCAATTATACAAGCGCTGCCAGAAATCAACCTAGTGGCTGAAGACTTGGGCATTATTACGATAGAAGTAGATGCCTTGCGCAAAAAATACCATTTGCCTGGCATGAAGATTCTGCAGTTTGCATTTAGTGGCGCAAGTGATAATCCATATTTACCGGAAAATATTGTTGAGAATAGTGTGGTATATACCGGTACGCATGATAACGACACGACTTTAAGCTGGTATAACAATCTGGATGACCATCAGCGTGGCAATTTGTATGGCCGCTTGGCTGCAGTACATGGCGAGGGCTATACACCGAATATGCCAAATGATTTGGTGGATATGGCATTAGAGACTAAAGCGCTATTGGCGATTGTGCCTATGCAGGACATTTTACAATTAAATGGCCATCATAGAATGAATACGCCGGGCACGGTGACAGGTAATTGGCACTGGCGTTTTGGCTGGCAGCAATTGTCTGAGCAGCAAAAACACTCCATTCGTGCTGCTATTGCGCGCACCGGGCGCTAACTGCTATGCCTATGCTCATCGGGATTGATGTTGGCGGCACTAATCTGCGTTTAGGCGTGGTAGAGATAGATGCCGCTGGGCTAACTAAGCCGCGCTTGTTGGAAGAAATGCGGTTTCAGGCGGATTTTTCCAGTTTATGTAAGCAGCATCAACAAAAGCCTGAGCTGGCGTGGCAGCAAATACTTACGACCACAGCAAAGGCGATACAAACCGTTGCTGCCAAGTATCCTGCAGTATGTGCAGTGGGCATTGGTTTTCCGGGGTTTATCGCACCGGATACGCAGCAGATTTTACAATCCCCCAATTTGCCAGGTTTGCGGAGTGTAGACTTAAGCACAGACCTCAGCGCATTAATCGGTCTGCCAGTGATTACAGAGAATGATGCGCTGGCCGCGGCTTATGGTGAATACGTGATGCATCCTGAGCGCATTAGTAATCTAATTTATTTAGGTCTTGGTACTGGCGTAGGTGGTGGTTTGATTTTAAATGGCCAGCCATTTCAGGGCCAGCATGGCGTTGCGATGGAGGTCGGGCATATCATTGTGCAGGAGAGCGGCAGGCTTTGCGGCTGCGGTAACGCAGGTTGTATGGAACGGTATGCCTCTGCCAGTGGTGTTGCCATCAGCTACTTTGAAGCGACTGGGCAGCAATGCAGTGCTGCCGAGGTTGCGCGTCTGGCTGAAGCTGGCGATCAGGTAGCAAACGCTGCTTATGCCTTGGCAGGCAAGGCGTTAGCGCAGGCGTTGGCGCATATACTGAAAGTGATAGACGTGAGTGAGGTGGTGATAGGCGGCGGCATGAGTGGGGCATGGGCGTTGCTTGCACCGACTTTTGAGCAGCAGTTGGAGCAAGATTTGATTCCAGCCTTACGTGGCAAAGTAAAGGTCAGTGTTTCTACAATGGGGGATCAGGCCGGTATCGTGGGCGCAGCCATGCTGGCATCGCGCTTAAGTCATCTTGAATCTAATATGAACAGCGCTGCGTATATGGAGCAGCGTTTAGCTTAAAGCATCTCGATAATATTACGGCATATGGCGACTGAGCGCCCAGCGTACATGCTCTTGTACGATCTCACTCTCGTGATGCAAATGTTGTTTGAGAGCATTGATAATTTCAGGCGTGGTTGCCGCATTACCAAGGCCTACCGCAATATTTCTTAGCCACTGCACATAGCCGATTCTGTAAATGGCACTGCCTGCCATTTTTGTTTTAAATTCGTCTTCGCTCCAGTTAAAACAGTCAATCAGGCTAACGTCATCCAGACCATGTTTCACTGCAAAGTCTGTTTCTTGGGTGATTTCTGCAAACTTATTCCACGGACAAAATAACTGGCAGTCATCGCAGCCGTACACGCGGTTGCCAATTAACGGGCGGTATTCCACTGGGATGCTGGTTTTCAGCTCTATGGTGAGGTAGGAGATGCAGCGTCTTGCATCAACCTCATACGGTGCGGTAATGGCCTGCGTCGGACATACCTGCATGCACTTGCTGCAACTGCCGCAGTGATTAGTGGCAGGGGTGTCAACGACCAATGGCAGGTTGGTATAGATTTCACCTAAAAAGAACCAAGAGCCATGATCTTTGTTAATCAATAGCGTATGTTTGCCACGCCAGCCTAGGCCGGCTTTTTCTGCCAGTGCTACTTCAAGTACCGGTGCACTGTCGGTAAAAGCGCGGTATTCAAACGCATCAATTTGATAATGTGCTAATTCACTTTGGATTTTTTCGCAGAGCTTTTGCAGCTTATTGCGCATCACTTTGTGGTAATCACGGCCTAGCGCATAACGTGATATAAAAGCCTTGCTGCTGTCTTGCAGAATAGCATCGCTGTTGGCAGCCTGCGGTGGCAGGTAATCCAGGCGCGCGGAAATAATGCGCTGCGTATTCGGCACTAATTCATCGGGACGGGTACGTTTAGTCCCGTGTTTTGCCATATAATCCATGTCACCATGGAAACCTTTTTCAATCCAAGCTTGATGTTCAGATTCTGCAGCCTGCAGGTTGGTGTCTGTAATGCCGATTTGACTAAAGCCCAGCGCCAGCCCCCAATTTTTAATGGCAAGGCTCAGATCGCTCAAGTTTTTAGTAGAATGGCTCATGGATAATAATTTTACACTTGAATTGGCAGATGAGGCGGCAACGCTAGCTTTTGGTGACGTGTTGAGTAAAGCGATTGTTGCTAACCTCACTGTTTACTTGCATGGCGATCTTGGCGCTGGTAAGACGACCTTGGTGCGAGGTTTGTTGCATGGCCTAGGCTTTGCCGGCAAGGTGAAAAGCCCAACCTACACCTTGGTTGAACCTTATGAAAATATCGAGGCTTCACAAGGCTTGTTAAATCTCTATCATTTTGATTTGTATAGGTTTAATGATGAAGAAGAGTGGGAGTCTGCAGGTTTTAGGGATTACTTTAACGCAGCCAGCGTCTGCTTGATTGAGTGGCCGGAAAAGGCTGAACATATATTGCCAACACCAGACTTGGATATTTACTTTGAGATTAAGCCGGATGGGCGTAAGGTGCGGGTACTAGGGCACTCGCCGCTTGCCCAGATATGTGTAAAAAATATTAAAGAATTATGTAACTAATTTATGATTAAACATTATTTCTCTACCTTATCTTTAACGCTCAGCCTGCTTTGCATGTTTGCAATCACTACGGCAGATGCTAATACCGTGACTGCAGTGCGTATCTGGCCTGCGGATGTTTATACCAGAATCACCATAGAAGCCGAAAAACCTATCACTTATAAAATGACAGTGTTGAAAGACCCTGAGCGTGTGGTGGTGGATGTAGAAGACATTGATTTAAATACAGTAATTAAGGCATTGGGTGAGAAAGTTTCTGACAGCGACCCTTATATTGCCAAGATCCGCGTTGCCAACTTTAAACCTAAAGTAGTGCGGCTAGTAGTCGATTTGAAAGCTGAAGTGAAGCCCACAATCTTTACCTTAGTGCCTGCCGGTGACTACAAGCACCGCCTGGTGTTAGATATTTATCCAATTAAAGACCCGTTAATGGCAATGTTGGATCAGCGTGATAACGCAGAGCCTGCTGTAGACGCTACTAAAAACAACACGTCGGCAGTCACCACCGCACCGCTGACTGACGCCCCAGCTATGGCTAATACACCTGAGGTAAAGGTGGAGCCAGCGGCTAAGCCTGCAGTTAATGCTGGTAATGCGGTAGAGGTGCCACCGGTGACCCAGCCAGCTGTTACGCAATCGGCCATTACGCAGCCTGCCGTTACACCACCTGTGACATCGCCAGCCAGTATTACTAAAGAGATTATTGAGAATAAACCAACCACTAAAGGATTGCGTCAAATCACGATTGCGATTGATGCTGGTCACGGTGGTGAGGACCCCGGTGCTATGGGTGCTACTGGCAGCCATGAAAAAGAGATTACCTTGGCGATTGCCAAAAAGCTTAAAGCCAAGATAGACGAAGACCCCAATATGCGTGGCGTTTTAACGCGTGATGGCGATTACTTTATTCCGCTTCATATGCGGGTGATTAAAGCGCGTAAATTGCAGGCTGATCTGTTTATCTCTATCCACGCTGATGCGTTTACCAATCCGGCTGCGCGTGGTTCTTCGGTATTTGCGCTGTCTGAAAAGGGCGCAACCAGCGCTAGTGCACGGTATTTGGCGAAGAAAGAAAACGAGTCTGATTTAATCGGCGGTGTGAGTTTGAATGTCAAAGACCCGTTGTTGGCCAGAACACTATTAGATTTATCTCAAACTGCTACCATTAACGATAGCTTGAAGTTAGGTAAAGCCGTGCTGGGTAATATTGGCGAGATTAATAAACTACATAAAAACCATGTGGAGCAAGCTGGCTTCGCGGTGCTGAAGTCACCGGATATTCCTTCCATTCTGGTAGAGACTGCGTTTATCAGCAATCCGGATGAAGAGCGTAGGCTTAACGATGAGGCCTATCAAGATAAGCTGGTAGCATCGATTGTGGCTGGGGTGAAAAAATACTTTTCTACCAATCCTGCACTGGCTAAAACGAAACTTGCCCTGGATTAAGCTTACTAACCAATAAATAGCCATTATGTAAATGCCCAGTATGAATTAGCCTATGTACATTGACCGATGTACACATAAAAGGGAGGTTCTATGGAACTGACATTTTTAGGTGCAACTGGAACCGTGACAGGTTCTAAGTATTTATTGAAATGTGGTGATAAGCAATTATTGATAGACTGTGGCTTGTTTCAAGGACTCAAGCAATTACGCTTACGTAACTGGACAAAGCTGCCAGTTAACCCAGCTAGGATTGATGCGGTAGTGCTCACGCATGCGCATATTGACCATAGTGGCTATTTACCCGTGTTAGTAAAAAATGGCTTTGCTGGCAAGGTCTATTGCAGCGAAGGCACAGCTGACTTATGTAAGATCATGTTGCCGGATTCAGCCCATCTGCAGGAAGAGGAGGCTGAATATGCCAACCGCCGTGGATTCTCTAAGCACCATCCGGCATTACCCCTATATAACCAGGAAGATGCTGAAAATGCACTTAAGCTGCTAGTGCCGGTTAGCTTTGAGCAGGATGTGGATTTAGGTGATGGCTTAACCCTTAGGCTGTCGCCTAATGGCCATATTCTAGGGTCTGCCTTCGTACGCATTCATGACACAAAAACTTCAGTATTGTTTTCTGGCGATATTGGGCGCCCCAATGATGTTTTGATGCGGCCTCCGATGCGGATCAAGCAGGCCGATTACCTGTTGATTGAATCCACTTACGGCAACCGTTTGCATCAACATGACGACCCTAAAGTTAAATTAGCTGCCATTATCAATAAAACGGTTAAGCGCAAAGGTGTAGTAGTGATTCCGGTGTTTGCAGTGGGCAGGGCGCAGGAACTACTGTATTACATCCATCTGTTAAAAGCGTCCGGTGCAATAGCCGGCGATATTCCGGTGTATTTAAACAGCCCGATGGCGGTGGATGCGACCGAAATTTTTAACCTCTATCATGGCGAGCATCGCTTAAGTGAGGAGCAATGTCGTGCGCTATTTAGTACTGCGCATGTGGTGAACAGCATAGAGCAATCGAAAGCGCTGAATGAGGCTAAAGGCCCCATGATTATTTTATCTGCCAGCGGCATGGCTTCAGGTGGGCGCGTGGTGCATCACTTAAAAGCCTTTGTCAGCAATGCTAATAACACTATTTTATTTGTTGGCTTCCAGGCCGCAGGCACGCGCGGTGCGACGATGCTGGATGGCGCGGAGAGTATTAAAATTCATGGCGAATATATCCCGGTGCGTGCGCATGTGGAGTTGATTTCCAATCTTTCTGCGCATGCTGATTATTCTGAAATCTTGGATTGGTTGGCTGGGTTTGAGGCGCCACCTAAAAAGACCTTTATCGTACATGGCGAGCCGGTAGCGGCAGATGCGATGCGGCGCCATATAGAAGAAAAATTGCATTGGCAGGTAGTTATGCCTGATTACCTTGAGACCATTGTGTTGGCGTAACGCGAGCTTAGTACCTTCTTCTTGAGTTTAAATAATCCAGTTCTCTGCTAGTGTCACCGTAGCCAGCTTGCGTGAGTAACGCGCGCTCTATGTAGCGGCTTACCCGTGAGCGTAAGGCGCTTACCTGTTCGCCATCTATAAAATACCGAGGGAACTTGAAGCTTAGCCATGCATATAGGCTTAGATTGTGGCTGAGTAGTTCTGCCTCTTCCAAATGTTTTGGGTTTTGCGCGTCTAGCCAAGCTGGTGCAGGCGGTAAATGACGGACTGTAGATTCGGCAACGCTTTTTAAGCACAGTAGGTAATAGTCTTTTTCAAATGCGACATTGAGTGAAATGGGCGCACATACGAAGATGTATTTGTCTTTTGGCGACATTTTTGGCGCATATTCATCCACGATGAGTGCTTGTGTGATTTGTGAGGTGAGCGATGCTTGCTCAAAAAGGGCATGGCTAAAGCGTGTTCTTTCCTGATGATAGCTAAGTACTTCAGCAATCCTGTTGGTATGCATGTGATGTGCAATATCGCCTATTTGCTGCAAGTTAATGCTGATCGGCAGTTTGTTTAAGTCCGCGGTGTCGTCCGCAGAGAGCATGTGCTCAATATGAATCAGCTCATCATTTTCAAGTACGCTGACATAGCCAGTTGCATAGATGCCAAATCTGCCTGCGCGGCCTGCAATCTGCCTTACCTCTGTCATGTTCAGCAGTCTGGAGGCTACGCCGTCAAATTTATGGATATTGGCAAATATGATGCGGCGTATCGGCAAGTTTAGCCCCATCCCAATCGCATCAGTCGCTACCAGGATATCTGCTTGCCCGGAGTTAAAGCGTTCAGATTCGGTTCTGCGTACTTCGGGTGACAGTGCACCGTAGATACTGGCCACACTAAACCCCCACTGGCGGAATCTGGCGGCAAAAGTGAGTACGTCCTTGCGGCTAAATGCAATGATGGCATCACCTTTTTGTAGTTTTGGCTTGAGTTTCTGGCGGCTGTAATGTTTACCGCATAAGCTGTCTTGTTCTAACACCAGCGGTGTTTTGCGAGCCAGCTGCGTAATGTCATAGCTTTCATTGAGCGCTTCAATAGTGGCAATGCAAGGTGCGGTAACCGCAGTGGAGCCGCAGATAAATACGGTTGCAGCTGGTACGCCGACTAATGCAGCAGTCCACGCCGAGCCACGGTCTGGGTCTTGCAGCATTTGAATTTCATCTATCACTGCGACTTCTACTTCTTTGTGCGCATTCATCATTTCTATGGTGGACGCTGTATGTTGCGCGTTTTCCATCGTCACGCGCTCTTCACCGGTAATCAGGTTGCATGGTACTCCTGCTGCGACCAGGCGGTCTCTGATCTCCATTGCCAGCAGCCTAAGCGGTGCCAGATAGACGCCGGACTTTGCTTGTTCTAACGCCAGCAGTGCCTGATAGGTTTTGCCGGAGTTAGTTGGGCCCAGATAGAAGTGATGGTGTCGGCTCAGCTTGCGTGCGAGGTGAAAACTGCTGGTGTAGTTGTCGGTATGGCTGTCAGGTGCTGAGTCGTGATTGGTAGATGTCATGCTGATGAGAATTTATATCAAAACCGCTAAAACACCAATACGCAAATGTGCATGATGCAAGATTGTGGTGTGGTTGCTTTTTTATGTTTTCTAAATTATCTACGATTGCTTGGAATAAAAATTGCTTATCTTAACCTAAGTATGAATAGTTTTAAGTGCTGGATAACTGTGCTGATGACGTTCGTTGTGAATATTATGAAAAAAGGGAGAATATCTTGTTAGCAGATTTAAAACCTCATCAAGCGGTGAAACATCAGGTTGCGCAAGGTCACCATTTTAAAATCCAAAGTTCAGAGGTTAGTACCGAGACATTTGGTGCACTCATCAACTTAGCTGGGCGTCAGCGTATGTTATCGCAGCGTATTGTATTGAATGCGGTGCTTTCAACCATGGGGCATGAAACAGCGCTGGAAACCGCACGCGAAGCCTTGGCTTTGTTCAGGGTAAGCCATGCTGCTTTGGTGCATGGTAATAGCGAGTTGCCTGGCGTGTTTTTTGAAGAGTTGCGCTTAGTCTACTTTGGCGAGGTTGAGGCTGACCGCAAAATCACAGACTTTATCAGCTTGGTAGAGAAGGCCATCAGTGCTTGTGAGTCCAAATTCCGCACTGCGCCTGATTTGCTTAATGAGCTTGGGCAGCAGGCTACGCCTATCGTTGCGCTTCTTAACAGAGTGACCGTAGTGTATGAGGAAGAGTCTAAAAAACATGCCAAGGTGCAGCGTAAGCAGCATCATGAGTTGATGAGCAGCATTCAGAATATTGCCAAGCAGGCACGTATTGTGTCGGTGAATGCGCAAATTGTAGCCGCACGTGCCGGTGAGGTTGGACGTGAGTTTGCTGTAGTAGCAGGCGAGCTGACCAATATCACGGCGAAGATCGATGAGTTAGTACGCGTAGCAGTGGGGAATGCAGCCGCTTAAAACATTGCTACTGACTGCAAACTCTCTATTTATTTTTCAGTATATTCATTCCTGACTCATGGCATGGGGTTCTACCCATGCCTGTTTTTTTTCGTACCTGAGTTTTCCTGTATCTGTTTTTTCTCTGCTCCTGAAGTCTTTTAATGTAACCTTAGCAGCAGATATCCATTTATATATTCTCTCAACCTAGTTTTCAGCTTGGTTTTCAGTGTAGTGCATTGGCACTGTTTTGGGGCGCAGTGGTGCTTGTTGACGAGGCGCTTTGGGCCAGTTTTTCCACATATTATGCTAGAAAATGTGTAATGGTGAGATAGCTAAAGCAGGTTAAAATATCACCGTCAAAAAATTACTCTATCTTTATGGCCACTATACGTTTACTTCCTGATCAGCTTATCAGCCAAATCGCCGCGGGCGAGGTGGTGGAGCGTCCAGCATCTGCGCTGAAAGAGTTACTAGAAAATAGTCTGGATGCCGGTAGTACTGATATTCAGGTGTCTTTGCTGCAAGGTGGCATTAAGCAAATGCGCGTTACTGACAACGGTGCAGGGGTGGCAAAAGAGGATTTGATGTTAGCGTTAACCCGCCACGCCACCAGCAAAATCGCTAGCCTGGAAGATTTGGAGTCAGTGGCCAGCTTAGGCTTCCGTGGTGAGGCGTTGGCTAGTATTGCATCTATCTCTCGTACGCAGCTGTTAAGCCGTCAAAGTGGCAGCAAGCATGCGTGGCGTATCGCTTCTGAGGGTAGCGATGTTTCTGCCATAGAGCCTGCTGCATTAGATGCAGGCACGGTGATAGAGGTATCTGATTTATATTTCAACACGCCGGCGCGCCGTAAGTTTTTAAAAACAGAAGCCACCGAGTTTGGGCATTGCGAAGAGATGTTTACGCGTATTGCCTTATCGCGCCCCGATGTCAGTTTGATGCTGCAGCACAATGGGCGTGCATTAAGCAGGTTTGCCGTTGGCGAGCCAGAGCGCAGGTTTGCTGAAGTGTTGGGCAGCGAGTTTGTGGCTGAATCCATGCCGGTGGATGAGTCTGCCGCTGGCTTGCGCTTATGGGGGATGGCGGCAAAGCCGACCTTTAATCGCAATAGCCGTGACACGCAATATGTTTACGTGAATGGCCGCTTTGTGCGAGATAAAGTGATTGCACATGCCATCAGGCAAGCATACCAGGATGTGTTGCATCATGACCGGCATCCTGCCTTTGTATTGTTTTTGGAACTAGATCCAAGCTTGGTGGATGTGAATGTGCATCCTGCTAAAATTGAAGTTAGGTTTCGCGATAGCCAAGCGGTTCACCGCTTTATCTTTCACTCATTGCACAAAGCGCTGGCGATTCCCACCGGTGTGTCGAATGCAGTGACAGCCAATCAGGCACAATACAATCCGTTTAGTCCGCAGCCGACTAATGTATATGCTACAAATGCACCTGCTACAAATGGTGGCATGCTATATCCAACGCAGCAGTCGCAAATCAACTTGAGTGCGCATGAGCCTTCAGGTTTTTATCAGGCCATGTTTGGCAATATTACTCAGCAGTCAACCAGCGCTGCTCCATTGCCGGCAGATGTATTAGCAGCAAATACCGTCATGGCGGAGAGCATCAACGAGTATCCGCTAGGCTTTGCCGTAGGGCAGGTGCATGGCGTGTATGTGCTTGCACAAAATAAAGAAGGTTTGGTTGTGGTGGATATGCATGCGGCGCATGAGCGCATTATGTATGAAAAGCTAAAACTTGCCTTAGATAGCCAAACCGTGCAGATGCAGCCTTTGCTACTGCCGGTCAGTTTTAATGCCGACAAGCTGGAGGTGGCAACCGTGCATGAAGCGTTGGCAGGTAATCAGGCCACGCTCCAGCAGCTAGGGTTTGATATTGCAATACTGTCACCCACCACGCTTGCGGTACGCGCGGTGCCCACTATGCTGCAAGATGCTGATGCCGTGACTTTAGCGCGAGATGTGTTGCGTGATTTGCGCGAGTATGGCGCGAGCCGCGTGTTGACCGAGCGTAGGAATGAGCTGCTAGGCACTATGGCTTGCCATGCAGCAGTGCGAGCTAATCGCAGCCTGACTATCCCAGAGATGAATGCTTTGCTGCGCGACATGGAAGCGACCGAGCGTTCTGGGCAGTGTAATCATGGCCGCCCGACTTGGTTTCAAGTAAGCATGTCGGATTTAGACAAGATGTTTATGCGCGGTAAATAAGAGAGTTGAGGCAGAGTGCTAAGGTTGCTGTGGCGAGATTAATAGCCTTAGTTAAATTGTCCGTTAAATTGCTTTGCGACAAACTTTTTCACTGGCTAACTTTTTCTCTAGTGAATTTCCTCTCCAGCCAGCGCCAAACCACGCTATTGGGCACTTCTACACCATCAATAATGTAGGTTAGCGTCTTGGTGTTGTTGAGGATAGAGGGTAGGGTGGATTTAGTTGCGGGGCTGCCACAGAACAGGATTCTGTCTCCAACCTGTAAGCTGGTATCCGGGTCTGGTACCAGGCTAGGCACATTGTTACGTAATAGTAAAATAGGTACCAGTTCCAGTTGTTGCTCCCTGTTGGCTGGGTCTTGCATCAGGTGACGCAAGTTAACATTTAAGCCGGCCTCAATCAGCTCCACGGCTGCAGGCGTATCTTCATTATCAATTCTGATTGCCCAGGTTTCCGGTACCGTTTCGCCCATGGTTATCACCAGCTGGCTAATCAATTTGTTTGCCCAGTCATTGCTCTGACCGCGCGCTAAGCTTAAAAACTGCGCCAGCAAAGGTGAAATCATGTGGGCCAAACATTCATGGGCAATAATTTCAGTCGGCTGCATGGTGATGTCGGCATTGAACTGCTTAAACAGCCTGCTGTTGTGGCGTCTATTTTTACGTATCACCACAAATAGCTTGGGGTTGAGCTCAAACGCGGTCATTACGATGGAAAGATTGTTGATATCATTATCGGTGCCGGCAACGATGCCTACCGCATTGGTAATATCTGCTTCGAGTAAAGTTTTTGCTTCGGTACCGCTGCCTACAATACAGTAATCACAGCCGGTCAATTCTGGCATGGCTTCAATAATAGTGGTGGTGATCTGTTCACGTTCCAGATTTTCTACTACCGATTTGCCAAAGCGACCATAGCCACAGACTACCCAGCGCCCTTTGGGTGGATTTTCCGGTGGCGGCAGGGTGTCGCCGGGTACACCGGTTAGCCATTCGTGCAGTAGGTAAGTACCCAATGCGTGTACGCGCATTGCCAATTGGTCGCCAAACAACGTGTAAGGGTTGATGATACGGTCGGTGCCAAAAGACGCCATATTCGCGGCGATGTCATCGCGTTCTGCGCGTGCGATTACTAGCAACTCTGGGTTCATGAGCTTTACCGCAACAGCAACAGCTAGATTCACATTGTCGTCATCAGTCAGCGCAATTACGCCGCTGCACAATGGGTGAAGCACGCCTGCTCTTTCCAGGTTTTCTGGCAAGATGGCGTCTGCACATAGGTAGGGAATGATGTTTCTGGTGTCAATCAGCTCCAGTTCATTTAGCCGCTCTTGCTGTGGTTCAATCACCACCACGCGCATGCCTTTTTCGTCCAGCGCTTTAGCCAGTATGTTGGATGACTGGCCATAGCTGCAAAGTATGTAAAATGGCTCTTGCAGCTGACGTACTTTTTTAGCGAAGCGCTCGGTAGTCACCGCCTGACGCAGGCCGGTGTCTTGCAGTAAAGTGATAATTTTACCGACAGCGTAAAACCAGGGAATCACTGTCAGGTAGATAGAGAAGGTTAGCCATAGGCGCTGCGCTTTGCTATAAGCGTAAGGAATCTCGCCAAAGCCTATGGTTGTGGCCGTGTAGCTGATGACATATAGCGCATCGAAGATGCTCATTTTCCAAGGGTGGCCTTGGTCATCCTGCCCTGGCATCAGGGTTAAACCGATGATGGCAATGGCAAAGCTAACGATAATGAGTATCAGCGGGCGCCTTAAGCGGCGCAATATCAGAAACAGTATGCTATCCATGCTGATCAACTTCTTGGTTTGTCAACTTGGTTGGCCAAGTGGCTAGCGTTTTTGGCTGATGGTTTCAGAAATAAGTAGCACAACCGAGATAATGTTAGCCATCAGTGCGCCGCCTGATAGAGATACTATATACACCGTTAAGCTGGATTCGTCATAAGTGCCACTGAGTGCTGCCCATAAAATGGCCGCTGCAATCAGCTGTAGGTCAGCCGCTAGGCTGGTAGAGAGTAGAATCGCGCCTACGTGTGTGCGGTCGCCAAATTTAAGTACGGTAGCAATCAAGCTGACGATAATCGCTGCGTACAACTCATAGGCGTGGTGGTGGCTGGCGTTATCGATATCGCCTATAAAAAATCCAAAATTCAGTGTCATTGCCAGAACGATGAAAAAACCAAAAACAACTTTTTCTAAATTCATGGATAATCCTAATCAAGTCAGATGAAATGCAGATATTGAGTGATCTGTAGCGAATATCGTATGTTTAACGCAAACTAACGTTAACTCACATTATACAGCTTTCAACTGCGATTAATTGTAAGAAGTAAGGGCCCAAAAGGGTCATTTTGATTTTATCGGCGCTTATCCAGTTTAAAGAGGGCGTCTTATAGTTAAGAATATATTGAATGAATTTAAGTACACACAAACTGCCACCAGCTATTTTTATTATGGGCCCAACCGCAAGCGGTAAAACCGACTTGGCTGTCAGCTTGTATCAGAAACTACCGATAGAACTGATTAGTGTGGATTCTGCTTTGGTTTATGAAGATATGAATATCGGCACAGCTAAGCCCGGCGCGGACGTGCTGCAACAAGCACCACATGCTTTGATAGATATTATTCCGCCTACCGAGGTGTATTCGGCAGCGCATTTTAGAAGTGACACGCTGAAGTTGATGGCTGATATCACCGCACGCGGCAAGATTCCATTGTTGGTAGGCGGTACCATGCTCTACTTCAAGGCGTTGGAAGAAGGGTTGAGCCAGCTACCTGAGGCTGATCAAGAGGTTAGAAAAGTCATCGAGCGGGAAGCATCAGAAGTAGGTTGGCCTGCCATGCATGCCAAGTTAGCATTGGTAGACCCGGAAAGCGCCGCACGCTTGCAGCCGAATGATGTGCAGAGAATCGAGCGAGCGTTAGAGGTGTTCCGCATCAGCGGGAAGTCCATGACGGCGCTGCATCAGGCAAGTAGTGGTGATACCTTGCCGTATCGCCTGCTTAAAATTGCATTGGTGCCTAGTGATCGTAAAGTGCTGCATGCGCGCATTGCATTAAGGTTTGATCAAATGTTGGCGAATGGCTTTATGAATGAAGTTAAAGCATTAGTGAAAAAGTACCCGGCATTAACCGCAGATAGTACTTCTATGCGCTGCGTAGGTTACCGACAGGCTTTGGAATATTTGGCAGGAGAGTATGATGAAGCGGAATTGCGCGATAGGGGCATTTTTGCCACGCGCCAGTTGGCCAAACGTCAGCTGACTTGGTTGCGCAGTATGCAAGACCTGCAGCAAGTGGATTGTTTAGATCCGCTTATGCAAGAGCATGTGTTGAATACCGTTACCGCATTTATTCAAGAGCCTCTTGTTAATTAACCTAGTAGTTAATTAGCCTAGGTGTTAGTCGACTTGTTTGTTAAATGGCTAGGTTGTTAAATAGGTGGATTGTTAAATAACCTCTTATTAAAGGGCAATGATGAAGAACTTTATTAAAGAAAACTTGGTGTTAGTGGTTGGTTTAACTTTTCCTCTATTGCTGATACTTATCTTTTTTGCCTCGGCAGTGATACCCAAGGCAATGAGCGCGCCGCCGCAATATGAAATGTTATTTACCGCCAGATCGTATGACTATCAAAATACAACGGATTACATGCTGGATTTTGCAGTTAAAAATCAAAAACTAACGGTTAACGTACATAAAAATGAAGGTAAAAATGTCAATTATGATGTAAAGCGGCTGATGGCTTACGATGCGAAGACCGATACGGTGCGTGAAATTGCCATCAATATGACACAGGTGCTGGCTGCAGCCACGGCGGGTAATGCAGTGTTGCATGAAACGGAAAGTATGCTGATTGATACGGCGATTGTTTCACCAGATGGCTACACCTTGGATGGCCCTAGCTATGGAGGAGGTGGTTTGATGGGTGGGCTGTTTGGCGGTGGTAATCGAGACAGCGGGTTCCGGTTGAAAAAGGGCAATATTGGTTACAAGATTCCGCATACGCAGCAACATTATTACTACAACCAAGTGCAGTTTATCGGATGGGTCATCAAAAAATAAGGGGTCACTATGTCGCTCAAAGATGATGCTTTGCAAGATATTGTTGCATTAGCGCAGCATAATCAGATCACGTTGGCAGAAATTGCGCAGGCGTTAGATGCATCCTCAGCTCTGTCTAAGACGGCGCCTGCTAGCGTGCTATCCAAGTTGTTTGGCTATGTAGGCGGTATTTTTGTGTTTGCCGGTATCGGCGTTTTTATCTCCATGTTTTGGGATGATTTTGGCTCGGCATCACGCGTGATTATCACGCTAGGTTCTGGTCTGGTAGCGTTTGTGATGGCTTTGGTGTGCCTAAGCGACCAAAGGTACGAACGTGCGGTAACTCCATTGTTTTTAATGGCGGCTATTTTGCAACCGACTGGCATTATGGTGATGTTGCAAGAGTATTCTTCCGGTGGCGATGTGCGTCATGGCTTGCTATTTATGGCGGCGTATATGCTGGTGCAGCAAGGAGCAATATTTTGGGCAAAACAGCGCACGGTGTTGGCGTTTAGTGCGGTGTTATTTGGCTGCATCTTTTTTGCCAACTTATTTGATATTTGGGATGTAGATGAAAAGCTGATTGGTATTGTCATTGCTAGCTCATTGCTGTGCATCGCTTATGCGATGCAGCAATCCAAACATATGGCAATTGCCCCGTTCTGGTACTTTGTTGGCTCTGTATTGTTGTTGTGGTCTGTATTCGAATTGGTAGAAAATAGCTTGCTAGAGCCGGTGTATCTTGGCGCTACTGCACTGATGATATTTTTAAGTACCTATGTGCGTAGCAGGACGCTGCTGCTGGTGGGTACATTGGCGATGCTGATTTATATTGGCTATTACACGGCAGAGCATTTTGCCAATACTGTGGGCTGGCCGATTGCCTTGGTGATTATTGGGGTTGCCCTGATAGGCCTGAGCGCATTTGCGATACGTTTAAATAATCAATACATCAAGTAGCATGACGCGCCGCACATGGTTAACCTGCAATAAAACAAATTAACCATGTGAGTGCTATTAGAAATGCGCGCTGATGCGGTGTGCTGCCTCTATGCATTCTTCATAAGAGGCAACTAATGCGATACGTACAAAGTTTTTGCCCGGATTTACGCCGTGCGCCTCACGTGCCAACAAGCTGCCTGGCAGCACCGTGATATTGAGGTCTCGGTATAGCTTCACTGCAAACTCTGTATCCGACATATTAGCGTCTTTGATTTTAGCCCACAGGTAAAACGCTGCATCTGGCACTGCTACATCCAATACATTGCTCAGTAATGGTGTCACGTCTTTAAACTTAGCTGCGTAGAGTCTGCGGTTTTCAATGACATGCGCCTCATCATTCCATGCTGCAATAGAAGCTGCCTGCACGGCTGGATTCATCGCGCAGCCGTGGTAGGTGCGATAGAGCGTAAATGATTCAATGATTTTCTCATCGCCAGCCACAAAGCCTGAGCGCATGCCTGGTACGTTAGAGCGTTTAGAAAGCGAACTGAACACAACCAGGTTTTTATAGTCTCTACCCAGTAGATGGGCAGCTTGTAATGCACCTAGTGGCGGTGATGCTTCATCAAAATAGATTTCTGAGTAGCATTCGTCAGCGGCAATCACAAAGCCATATTGGTCTGATAAGCTGAAAATGGTGCGCCATTGCTCTAGGCTCATCACCTTACCGGAAGGGTTGCCAGGACTGCATACGTAAACTAATTGGGTTCGTGCTAATACATCAGCAGGTACACTGGAGAAATCCATCACATGGTTATAGTTGGGATCTTGATGTGGCAGTGTATTTAAAAAGTAGGGGGTGGCACCGGCTAAAAATGTCGCGCCTTCGTAAATCTGATAAAACGGATTAGGCGAGATGACGATAGGGTCAGGTTTTTTATGGTCAATAATTACCTGTGCAAAAGCAAATAATGCTTCGCGGCTACCAGTCACTGGCAGAATTGCTTTTTCTGGATTCAGTGCTGGTATTTGATAGCGGCGTGAAATCCAGTCGGAAATCGTGCTTCTTAGCTCAATAGAGCCTATAGTCGTGGGATAATTAGCTAAACCACCTAGATTGTTGACCAAGGCGTCTTTAATTAATGAGGGTGTTTCATGCTTGGGCTCGCCAATTGATAGGTTAATCGGCTTAAAAGCTACATTGGGTGTAACACCTTTAAAGAGGTCGCGCAGACGTTGAAACGGATAGGGCTGTAATAAATTTAGATTTGGATTCATAAGGTAACATTATAGTGAGCAACGCCAATAATAAAAACTTTTTTGCAGTATTTGGCCTACTTTTTGGTGCATTTTGCTGGGGCATAATCTGGTATCCGTATCGTTTAATGTCCGAGGCTGGTGTGTCTGGCGTAGCCTCCAGCTTTTATACCTACGCGCTGGCTATTATCTTTGCCAGCGTTTTATTGGGTAGGCATTGGCGCGGTGCTGCTAAATTGCCGTTAAGTATCGTGTGGCTGGGGCTGGTGGCTGGCTGGACTAACCTGAGTTACGTGCTGGCGATTATTGATGGTGAAGTGATGCGTGTGATGCTGCTGTTTTAT
>NZ_CAMLGS010000010.1 GCF_946479685.1 uncultured Methylotenera sp. | reverse complement strand
TCATCCGTACGGCTCAGCCAGCCGGTCAAGGCTAACAACAAGATCAAGGCCCACATCAGGTAAACCGCATATTGCCCCAGCGGATTATGTCCAACGTGGTCATGCTTCTCGTGCTTCAGTAGCGCCTGAATATGTAACTTAACCGCCTTAATGCCGGGTAAATGCAGCTTTGAAGCTTCGGCACGTGTAAACCAACCATTGACCAAGCGCAGCAGTACCAAGCCGGCACAAACATAACCAATCAAACGGTGCGCATAGCCAGATTCATTCAACATATTCACAATTACCCCCGCTGCAACCAACCAATGGGTTAATCGTACTATCCATGTCCACTTCATCATGCTGCGTTTATCGCATTAGCGCCCAAACTACTTAACTTGATATCCGCCAAAGTAGCGGCGCCAGATAACGCCATGGTCATCTCCAGTTCATCTCGCATCAAGCGGATTACATGGGCCACACCCAACGCACCCGCAACAGAGAGCCCCCAAATATAAGGGCGACCAACCATCACCGCGTCAGCCCCCAAGGCCAGCGCTTTAAATGCATCTTGCCCGCGACGAATACCGCTATCAAACAGCAGACAAGCTTTGCCGGCCACCATATTGGCGATGTCAGGTAGCACAGCAAGGCTACTCGGCACACCATCCAGCACGCGTCCGCCATGATTGGAAACCACCAGCCCATCGCAGCCCAGACGCAAGGTGCTTGCCACATCTTCAGCATGCAACACACCTTTCACCAGTAGTGGCACTTTAATTTGATCGCGTAGCCAAGCCACATCGTCCCAAGTTGGTGCCTGTGTCATCCACCCATCAAACACTAGGCTTTGATGCGCCTGTACGGGCGGTGAGGATAACGGCGCTTCCAGATTCACTGCACGCACGCCATCAGGCAAAGCCATAACCGCTTGCTTCACCGGCGCATCAACAGTAAACATCACTGCATTGTAACCTGCCGACAATGCACGATTGAGCAAGCGCAAAGTACGCGGGCGGTCTCCCTGCCAGTACAGCTGAAACCACAGTGGCTGACCTGCCGCCTCGATAACTTCTTCCAGTGACTGGCTGGCTAGGCTGCTGACAACCATTTGCCCAGCTTGCGCATTGGCGGCCATAGCACTTACTTTTTCACCATGATCATGAAACAAACGCTGATATGCGATAGGCGCTAGCAATAGCGGATGCTCGAAGTGCTGGCCAAATAAACTGAGGCGCGTATGACCACCTTTCACATCCACCAGCGGCCTGGACATTAGTGGCACACGGTCAAATGCATCTAAATTGGCTTGCAGACTGAGGCCTTTGCCGGAGCCGCCTTCAAGATAATGCAACACCTCAGGGCTTAGTCTGGGTTGGGCGTGCGGGAGATAATCTTCTGCGGTTTGAATCCCCGCAGGAATCGCTGACAACTTGCTTAACAAAGCCATTACTCAGCCCATGAGCGTAAAAGGTTATGGTACACACCGGTTAAATGCACAACGGCTTCAGACTCACCCACCGTTTGGCGCAGCTGCGCCAGCGAGATATCCATATCGTACAGTAGGCGACGTTTTTCAGCATCACGTACCATGCTCTGAATAAACATAAAACAGGCCACGCGCGCACCTTTGGTAACAGGGGTCACCTGATGCACGGAAGACGATGGATACACCACCATGCTGCCGGCCTTTAATTTGAACGCATGACGGCCAAAAGTATCCTCTATCATGAGCTCGCCGCCTTCATACTCATCTGGCTCGGATAAAAACAAAGTCGCAGAAACATCGGCTCGCACATAGCCGCTGCCATCAGGCATCATGCGCATCGCGTTATCGACATGGAAACCATAATGATTGGTTTGACCAATGTAACGGTTAAAAAATGGCGGCAAAATTCTGGAAGGCAGCGCCGTGGAAAAGAACAGCGGATTTCGGCCAAGTGCCATATGCACTAGCTGCCTGAGGGCGCGTATTTCAGGCGCATTTTCCGGCAGCTGCTGGTTATTTTTCACAATTGCCGCTTGCGTTCCAGCGGTAACCCTGCCATCCACCCAATTCGCATTGGCAAGCAAACGCCTGGCTTCTGCCAACTCCTCAGCGGTTAACACATCTGGCACATGCTGCAACATACGATTTCCTTAAATGGCTGGGATTAGTCCCTTAAACCTTCTGCCTTGATAATTGCCAAGGTTTTGGTATCAAAATAGATTTCAACTTTTTTACCGTCTTTATTACGGCCATACATCTCGTAGCAGTTACCATCCACTTTAAATTTCTTGATGGTGTAACCTTCATCAGCTAACGCCTTTTTCAGCGTGTCTTCTGATGCCCACTCTTCTTTCGGGTGCACAGGACAATCTGCCGATGCGTGTGCGTAAATAGGGAGCAAAGCCAATAGTGCGAACAATACGCGCATATTCATTTCCTTTATCAATTTAAATTCAGCCCACAGGTGAGCGGTGTAGTGTCGGCAGCGATTTAACTACCACTATGCTATCGACTACTTGCAGGCAAAATTAATTCAATTACTAAGCGCACACAATAAAACAATGCGCTTTTCTCTAATAATAGCCAAATCATAAACAGAAAAAGCCATGAGGGCTACTCATGGCTTTTTTTAACATCACAACTTAGAACTTGATCTCAGTAGTTAAGATTGCTGTTCTGCTGTTGCCTGGGGTCAGGAACGCACCGTTATCATAAACATCGCCATAATAGACTTTATTTAACAGATTCTTCACGTTTAAACGCACTGCCCACTTTTTCTCTTCATAGGCAAGCATAGCATCTACACGAGCATAGCCAGGTACTATATTCGGTCTGAACGAACCGCTAGAAAACACGCCACCAGATGCGTTCGTATTTGCGGCCTGCTGTGACGGCACATAACCTTGGCGCTCGCCTTTGGCCTCAACACCACCGCCAACCTTCCAGTTACCTAAGAAGGAATAAGTAGTCCATAAGTTAAAGGTTGCAGTAGGCGTATTACGTGCTCGTTGGCCTTCAAAACGAGGGTCGGCCACATCAAGTGCGGTTCCTGCATCAGTACCATCGTTATTAATAGCCGCTTTAATAATTTTAGCATCCATCAGTGCAATCCCTGCGAACACCTCCCAGTTATCGGTCAAGTGGCCTGCAGTTTCAAATTCCAAACCATTGGTACGGCGTTTCTTTGTAAGTATAGCGTTGCTAGGCTGCGCCTCTAGGTCGGTATTACGTTCCCAATCTTTGGTGGTGCTATATAGCGCTGTACGGAAAGAAAAATCGCCATCCAGGAACAGCCATTTTGCACCTAACTCTACAGTCTTACTTCTCTCTGCCGGGAACTCCACGGCGCCCGAGGCACCAATTTGATACAAGTCGGCCGTTGGGCTGAATGAGTCACTATAGCTCAGGTAGTAGTGGCTGTCAGGTGTTTGATGCCATGACAAGCCGGTACGGTAGCTATTCTCACCATAGTTTAAATGTGACTTCCTTGTGCCTGAATAATCAGCTTTCATTTCATCACGACGTAAGCCAACTAACCACTCCCAGTTTTTTACAAACTCGATTGTATCTTGTGCGTAAACTGCGTAATTATCCGCATCAAACTTACTCGCAACGCCAGTTACCTGGCTTTCAGTGTAACCAGGCACTGATGCAGTACCTATATTACGAAGCCCCTGACGGTATGAATCCTCTTTCAAATACTCAACACCTGCCAATACTTGATGCTTCATCCCGGCAAAATTTAATTTGGTGCTGAAGTCTGATTGCAAATTCAATGTATCGTAGCTTGATTTTCTTGCCTGATTCTGACCCAGGACTAATGAAGCATTAGTAGGCACTGCATTTGCAGCGGTTTGATGTGGCGTCTTTGCCCAATACGCACGGTCATAACTTGCACTTCTCAATTGAGTGCGTAGCTGCGTATCTTCAGAAAACTTATGGGTGAAAATACCGGTAGTAACACGCGTATCGCTATTATCAAAGTTCTGATTGCCACCGTAGAAAGTCTTGTCATCAATTTTACCAGTAGCAACGGTACGATTAGCCGGACGCCCACCGTAGAATGAGATACCAAAATCTGGCACATCACGGGTTTGTGTATACACGTGGTTCAAATAGAATTCATTGTCCGTACCGATACCGGTGCCAAAGCTAACCGCAATCCCTTGACGATCAATTTCAGGCCTATCGCCAGTTGCCGGGTTTTGACGATAGTTTTCTTCATGCCTATCCATCACGTTAAGACGAATCGCTGTGGTGTCACCTAATTTCTTATTAAAGTCACCAGTCATTTGATGATAAGAATAGCTACCCAAGCTGCCAGTTACTGTATTTTTATCCTCAAGCTTCGCCATTTTGGTCACTTGGTTAATCACACCACCAGCTTGGCCGCGACCAAACAGCATTGCTGCTGAACCGCGCAGCACATCCACTTGGTCTAAGTTAAATGTTTCACGGTAGTATTGCGCGGTATCGCGCATATTATCTAAGTAAATATCACCAAAGGTGTAGAAACCGCGTAGATTGAAGTTATCGCCACCACGGCCGCCTTCAGCCGCGTTAAAGGTTAAGCCAGAAACGTTACGCAAGGCATCGCGCAATGAACTTACTTGCTGATCGTGCATTAAGTCATGCGTCACTGAGGTAATTGCTTGCGGAACATCGTGCGGGTCTTGCAGCACTTTACCCACGCGGGTTTTAGTTGCTTGGTAGCCACCAACTTCTTTTACTGCACCAGCCTGTACTTTTACTTCTTCTAGCGTTTGTTGTGGCGCTGCTTCTGCCGCCTTTTCTTCTGCCATTGCGCTGGCAGCTGGCAAGGCTAACATCACTGCTAAATACAGTGATTTTTGTGTAAGTGATTTATGTTGTGTCAACATCATGCTTTAGTGTCCTAATGATAAATGTCAATCGCTGGCTAACTAAGTCTATTGCATGTGCAACACTTACTGGCTGGCTAAAAGTTGAAATTAAGCTTTACATAAGACATACAAATGTAAAACTAGGTAAATTAAGCTGCTAATGATAACTGTTCTCATTTAGAATTGCAACTATTATGTATGATTAGCTTCATAATCATTAACAGCCATATTCAGCATCGATAGCATTGACTGCTGATGAAGAAAGCTAGCAACGTACACTTCAATTTTAAGAATGATTCGATATTACATTGTGCCGAAAACCAACATAAACATACGCTTATATGTAGCTAGCCTATTACTGACTAGCAGCACAGCTTTTGCTGAAGGTAGCATTTGGTACCAAGACCAGCACAGCCAGCAAAACGACCCACTGCAAACCAACATCTTTACACTACCCAAGCTTGCAGATGACTATCAGTCGCCAGATGCACCTTGCACAGGGCAGCTCTCAGCATCTGACCTTGCCCAGCCACTGACTTTGGCCGAGGTGGCTAATGCTAGCTTGTGCAACAATCCACAAACTAGTGAGGTCTGGGCCAGTGCGCGCGTGCAGGCAGCGCAGCTAGGTATTGCCAAATCTGCCTACCTGCCTACGTTAACCGACAACATTGGTGGCAACCTAAGCGTACTGCATCCAGAATCAACAACGCGCAGCAACCCCAACCTCAATTTAAGTAATAGCCTAGTCGCTAGCTATCTGTTATATGATTTTGGTAACCGCAATGCCAACTTAGAGAGCGCGCGCCAATTGCTACTTTCCGCCAGCGCAAGCCAAAACAGCACGGTACAAAGCGTGCTACTTGCCGCCATAGTTGCCTTTTACCAAGTGCAAGCCAAGATTGCCGCAGTAGACGCGGCACTAGAAGCAGAGCGCGCCAGCAGCGAGAGCTTTAAAGCCGCCGAGGCAAGGTATAACGCTGGAGTAGCTACACCCGCAGATAAACTACAGGCGCAAACTGCTTACGCACAACTCACATTGGCTCGCATTACCAATGAGGGCAGCCTGCAAACCGCTTATGGCAGTTTAGCCAACGTGATGGGCTTACCCGCCAATCAGCAAATACGCGTAGTAAGCAACACCGCCACGCCATCCGCCAACATACTAAGCAATGTGAATTTACTGATAGAACAGGCCAGTGCGCGCCGTCCCGACCTGATTGCCAGTGAAGCGCAGCTAAAAGCCGCACAAGCTAGTATTGACGCAAGCAAGGCCGCAGCCAAGCCCACTATTTCGGTTTCTATGTCTAACAACCTGCAAGACGGCTCCAGTCTGGCAATCAGCAACAACTCAACACTAGGCTTAACGGTGGCTATCCCGCTATTTAACGGCTACGCGCCAACCTACAGAATACGCGCAGCAGAGGCCACTGCGGACTTACGTGCAGCACAGCGCGACCGTTTGCGACTGCAAATCTCATTAGATGTATGGACGGCCTACCAGAACTTGCGTACCGCAGTGCAATCGGTAAGCGCCACCGAAGTACTACAGGCAAGCGCTGAACAGTCTTACAAGGTAGCGCTCGGACGCTACAAAGCGGGCGTAGGCAATATTATTGACGCACTGAACGCGCAAAGTGCCTTAGCTAATGCGCAGCAACAGAAAATTCAGGCCGCACTTAACGCCAATATTACCCGCGCGACGCTGGCTCAAGCGATGGGCACTTTGGATCACGCCATGATTCAGTCACTGCCAAGCGCAACTGGTAATACCTTGCCTGCCACTAATACTCCATCAATAGATTAGCCCGCTATGAAATTATTAAAAAACATCATCCTGACTATTGCGCTGATTGCATTAACTACCGCTGCTTATTTCTATTACCAGCGTACACACCAAGCCAATCCTGCTGATACTTATCGCCTGGCAGAAATTACCCAGGGGGATATTGAACAGACAGTATCGGCAAATGGCACACTTAATCCGGTAACACTGGTAAGCGTGGGTACGCAGGTGTCCGGTATCGTTAAAAAGCTGTATGTGGACTTTAACGATGCTGTGAAAAAAGACCAAGTGCTATTAGAACTGGATAACTCGCTATTTATGGCGCAAATCAGCCAATCACAAGCCAGTGTGCGCAACAACCAGGCAGCAGTTGAATTAGCACAGGCTAATGAAAAACGCATACGCCAACTTTATACGCAAGAGTTTGTATCAAAACAGGAACTAGATACCGCAGTGCAAGTATTAAAATCAGCTAAAGCACAGCTGGACAGTGCCCGCGGCTTACTGGCGCGCGACCAAACCAACCTTAACTTCACCATCATCCGCTCACCGGTGTCTGGGGTGGTGGTTGACCGTGTGGTAGATGTTGGGCAAACCGTAGCAGCGAGCTTTCAAACCCCGACCCTGATTAAAATTGCACAAGATTTATCCAAAATGCAAATCAACTCCAGCTTTGCCGAGGCCGATATCGGTAATATCAAAGTGGGGCAAGTAACTAAGTTCAACGTAGATGCATACCCCAACCGCAACTTTGAGGGGGTGGTCAAACAAGTGCGCCTTAACCCCACCAACACCTCCAACGTCGTCACTTACGACGTAGTCATCTCGGTAGATAACAACGAGCAGCTACTGCTGCCAGGCATGACCGCTTATGTGAACATTGGGGTAGCCAAACGCGAGCAGGCATGGTTAGTGCCAAATGCAGCACTGCGCTATAAACCGAAAACCGATGACAACAATGCAGATGGCGGCAAAAAAGACGCTGGCAAGAATGCCAATGGACGCAAACGAGGCAACAAAGGTGCAGACCTCAACACGGGTAGCATTTATATCTTAAAGGATGGCAAACCATTGGCGGTGAAGGTACATACCGGCATCACAGACGGACGCTATACCGAGATTACAGGTCAAAACTTGAAAACGCATGGTGTCGACATAGGCGCACAGGTGATTGTGGCTGAACTGCAAGGCAACGGGCAAGCCCAATCAGGCGGCAATATGCGCGGGCCAAGAATGTTCTAGACTGGATGTTAACCATGCAAAACAGCGTTATTGAAGTCCATCAACTCTATAAAGATTACCAGACGGCTGCTGGACCATTCCCCGTGCTAAAGGACGTAAACCTAAGCATAGAAAATGGTGACTACGTAGCCATTATGGGGCACTCCGGTTCTGGCAAATCCACGTTTATGAACATACTGGGCTGCCTGGATAAACCGAGCAAAGGCGAGTACATACTAGATGGCCACCCTGTTGCCAACATGGAGCAAAATGCCGTGGCGCAAGTGCGCAACAAGACCATAGGCTTTGTGTTTCAGGGGTTTAACTTGCTCGCACGCTCCAGCCTGCTGGATAACGTGGCGCTGCCACTGGTGTATGCCGGCGTAGACAAAGCTGAACGTCACGCCCGCGCCAAACTGCTGTTAGAGAAAGTAGGCCTGGCTAAATACTTAAATTCACGCCCCAACCAAATTTCCGGCGGCCAGCAGCAGCGTGTGGCCATTGCGCGCGCCCTAGTAAACAAACCTAGGCTGATACTGGCAGACGAGCCTACAGGCAACCTGGACAGCGCAACCAGCGAAGAAATCATGGCGCTATTTTCTGAGCTCAACCAAGAAGGAATCACCATCGTATTAGTGACGCATGAACCCGACATTGCAGAACATGCCAGTCGCCAAGTGCGTTTTTTAGATGGACGCATTGTGCAAGACACCCGCACCAAGGAAATTGGCATGACGGCCAGGCAACCTATGACGCAACCCATGAATGAGGCACTTTAATGTTTACTGCAATGCTAGGTGAAGCATGGCACGCCATGGGTGCCAACCGTTTACGCACCTTTCTAACCATGCTAGGCATGGTGATAGGCGTAAGCGCGGTAGTATTGATGATGGCGATAGGCCAAGGTGCAGAAGCATCAGTGAAGCGCTCCATCAGCGCTATGGGGAGCAACCTATTTGTTGTGCTCTCAGGGCCACCAACTGCAGGTGGTGCCAGATCAGCTACAGGCAACGCGCCATCACTGAACGTAAAAGACGCAAACGCAGTGACTGAACTGGACGGTGTGATTGGCGTTGCACCGGTAACCATGGGCAAGGCGCAAATCGTGTTTGGCAGTAACAACTGGAATACCGATATCATTGGCACCACGCCCAGTTATTTAGAAATACGCGGCTGGGGCTTAAGTGATGGCTATGCCTTCTCTGAGTCAGACCTGCGTTCAGCCACCCGTGTGGCATTGGTAGGCAAAACCATAGTGCAGAATATCTTTGGTGACAATATTGACCCTATCGGCAAAACCATACGCATCAAGCAAAGTCCTTTTGTGATTCTAGGCGTACTGGATAGCAAAGGCCAAACGCTGGATGGCCGCGATCAGGATGACACCATTATCGTGCCGCTCACCACCGCTCAGCGCAAGCTGTTTGGCAACCAACTGCCGGGCAGTGTGCGCCAAATCATGGTACAGGCAGAGTCTGACAACGCTATGACCATGGTCGAAGATAGCCTGAACAGTTTATTGAACCAGCGCCACAATATTCGAGAGGGTACTGACAGTGACTTCTCAGTACGCAACCTCACCGCTATTGCCAACTCAGCAGCCGAAACCACACGTACCATGTCGCTACTGCTAGGGGCTATTGCTTCGGTTTCTTTACTGGTAGGCGGTATTGGCATCATGAACATCATGCTGGTATCGGTAACCGAGCGCACCCGTGAAATCGGCATACGCATGGCGATTGGCGCACGCCAGCGCGACATTCTGCTGCAATTCCTGCTAGAGGCCATCGTCATCTCTATTGTGGGCTGCTTAATCGGCATTGCCATAGGCGTGGGCGGCGCCATCATGGTCAACACCATCACCAAAGCAGAGATTATTATTTCGGCAAATTCTGTCGCTATTGCTTTTGGTGTTGCAGCCAGCATCGGCGTATTTTTTGGGTTCTATCCGGCACGCAAAGCTGCAAGGCTAAACCCGATTGAGGCATTACGTTATCAGTAAACCATCATGATAAGAGAGCCATCAACACCCTAGTTTTCTGTTTGAGTAAACTTAGGCTAGAATGTTTTCTCGATGTTTCTCTCTACATCAATATGTGATGTAGAGACTGATATGCAATCAGAAGCCTGAAAGGGGATCGAATCCATGCATTTCAAATACTCAACGATAAATATAGGGCTCTTTGGATCTCTATTATTACCACTAGAGCTTAATGCATAAACTGTTCTACCCTGCGTTAGTTTTCGGACTCTTATTACCGTCCATAACTTTTGCGACTTGTGATGCAAACGCTGAAGGGTCAACCTCATACTTAAAGGCTGAAACTTTTATATACACCTTGCCTGAAGTAAAAGCTTGGAGAAAACTGGTATACGCTACACCTGGTAGAAAAGTAACAACAATCCCAAGTTTCGACCATCAATCATTGATTGATGGTCAATGTTATTGGTCAGTTACTTTATTTGAAGATACGCCCGAAAAATATACTCGCTGGAATCAATTTTACATTCGAGATAAAGACAAACATGTTCTTGTTGATGACATTACTGGCGGAGATCCGATGACATTGAAACAATGGCGAACTCAACAAAAACAGTGGAGCTCTTACCAACCACTCAAATGAGAGCTGCCAAAACCAGCCCCTTCATTCAAACGTTAGGCAACATGGAATAATGGAAACATTATTAACCTTTTATATCATCACCATCATCCCCTCGGCTATTGCATGCCATTACATCGCAAAGACTATGGCTTGCAGTCCTGTTCAATGGGGTACGATTGGCTTCTTCTTTGGCATATTTGCTCTTTTATTTATTGCTCTCAGCAAGCCAGAAAAATCCGAATAATGAAGGTTGCTAAAATGCTAAGCAACGACATATCTATCACCCTATTCCCACATTAATCATAGTTGTAAAATTTATTGTGACTTAAAACCTAAGCACAATACAAAAAAATGGCGCAGTATTCACTGCGCCATTTTTAACTTACCCATCACATAAGCAACTA
This sequence comes from uncultured Methylotenera sp., assembly GCF_946479685.1. The sequence goes on along the minus strand of NZ_CAMLGS010000010.1, from coordinate 58,156 downwards.
CTTACTCTCGCTCACAAAGCCTAATTTAGTAACTCCTGCATTTTGTGCATCTGCCATCAACTCAGCCAACAGCTGATAACGCGTTTCTTTGTCTGCACGTATATTCAACTCTGGCTGCGGCTTTTTCTGAGCCACTTGCTGTAATTTTGATTTCAACTCACCATCTACCAGCGGCGCATCATTCCAGTACATCTTACCTGCTGCATCAATCGCAATTGAAATCACTTCAGGTTTTTCAGGAATCGGTTGACTGCTGGTTTGTGGCAAATCAATCTTTACCGCATGTGTCAGTAAAGGTGCGGTAATAATAAATATCACCAGCAGCACTAACATCACGTCAACTAGCGGCGTTGTATTAATCTCAGACATTGGGGCTGAGTGCGAGGTAACACCCGCATTATTCCCTGACCCTATCATGCTGATGCACCCACAACATGCATAGTTTGCTGTGCAGCTTCATGCGACTTCGCATCACGCTTAGTGCTGATTACCGCACCGGTAATAATCAAGGTGTGCAACTCATAACCAAACTTCTCTAACTCAGCAGATAAGGCACGGTTACTACGCACAATTGCGTTGTACGCCAGCACAGCAGGAATCGCCACCGCCAAACCAAACGCAGTCATGATCAAAGCTTCACCTACCGGGCCAGCCACTTTATCCAATGTTGCCTGGCCGCTTAAGCTAATGCTTGCCAGAGCGTGGTAAATACCCCAAACCGTACCAAACAAACCTACAAATGGAGACACGCTGCCTACAGATGCCAATACGGTAAGGCCGCTCTCCATTTGTGCTGACTCTTCAGCAATACTACGGTTCATCGCGCGCGCCACAAACTCGTCTTGCGCAACCATGTCTGCCGCTTTACCTGCGTGCAATTTATGATGTTCAGCGGCCTGCACTGCTTTTTCTGCCAATCTCGCCATGCTGCCAGTAGCAGCTTGCTGACCTTGCTTAACTGCAGCCGCTAAACTTGGCGCTTGCCAAAACGCTGCAAGGTAAGCTTTATAGGCACTACGTGCACGCCATACAGAGATGCTTTTTGCCACAATAAAATACCAGCTGGCAACTGACATCACTAGCAAGACCAAGGCTACCAGCATAGAAACCGGGCCGCCCGCAGTGATAAATTCCCAACTATTAAATTCATACCCGTTTTGCATCATTTACCTCGCTTCATTTGTAATCTGTTTATCAATCTTACGGCCTAAGTCTTTCAGCTTAAGTTTTGTGGCTTAACTATTCAGTGAAAAGTTGATAGGCACCAATACGTATGCGCTCATGGGTTTGTTGCTGCGTTTTGCTGGCACAAAACTCCATTTTTTAACTGCTTCCACAGCTGCTTCATCTAGCTTGCTATGACCACTGCTTCTATCCACTTGCACAGTGGCGGCTTTGCCATCCTCAGAAACCAATACTTTAAGCAGCACTTTACCTTGCTCACCCATACGTCTTGCTGACATAGGGTATGCTGGAGCCGGGTTATTTAGGTAAGCTGCACCAAAGCTTGGCGGCTCAATCGCAGGCTCAGGCGCTGCTTTTGCCTTTGCCACTTCAGCCACAGTCTCTGTCGCTTTTGCTGCAGGCGCCGCTTCGGCCGGTGTGTTTTCAGCAACCACAGGCGTTTCCACTTTCTCTGTTGTTACCGGCTCTTTTTGTTCGATTTTTCTTGCAGCATCATCGTTAATCACGCGTGGCTTTTCTACCACTTTCTGTGGCTTAACCACGGCTTTTTTAACAACCGGTTTTTGCTCAACCACAGGCAGCGGCTTTTCTTCCGGCATGTTTTCCACATGGCTCACCAAACTCACCATCATTGGGGTTTGCGGCTTCTCGATCGCTACGGTTTCTGGCTTGGCATACAAGATACTCACCAACCCGGTCATGTGAAGCACAAGCACCGCTACCAGCATCTTGTAAGAAACTTTATCTTCTGTTGAAGATGCAATAGCGGCTTTAAGTGGCACAGGTTTTACGTTTGGTTTACTGGCACTTTCTACACGGCTCGCAACAGGATCCAAGAAGAAGTGAGGATTCACCGCTAACTCTGAACTTGACACCATATCTTCCTCCTATCCTATTGCAAAAAAACCAATTTCCATTGGTGACGGTTGGTACTACTTCGTTAAAATCAACTTACCCTGATTAGTGAGCCTTAAACGATAGTCCTCACCAAAATGCTTAATGACCAACTCACGCGCACCGGCAAACAAAGCCTCACTGGTGGTTTCTTTCACCGGAGCGGCCTGAGCAGGGTTAGCTGTATTTTTCTTGGTATTAAGCATCATTCATCTAACTTCAATAGTTTTGCTTCAATATTGTTGAATATATATCTTTGAATATTAGGTTCAGTTTTCAGATGCTTACACATCAACAAACTCAAAGCACAATGATAATTGTTATCATTTAGATTTGTCAATCAGTTTATTGGCCAATCGTGCGCTATGTTGTTGATTTTATTTAACTGAACACATTAATGTACGTTATACGTGACGGCTGTTTGCTTGCTATATGCGGCCTGCTCTTGCTGATATAGCATCAACCTAGTGGCGGCATCTGCCAGCAGCATTTTTAGCGAGTTAAGCGCACTACCCTCTATGCGCAAACTTATGGCGCCAATTTCCAACTCAGCCACACTGCAGCCCTCACAAAACACGATTCGGCCTATTTCATTTTTTGATAACAAAACACGCGAGCATGACTCTTCATTGTTCATTGCTTGCTCCTGCTTATTATTTTTGTCCATGTCGCACCTATTTAGTGAGTATCAATTTATTTTGCTTGGTCACGCGTAAAATGTAAGTCTCGTTTTCGTGATCTATCATGACCTCTTTCACATTGGTAAATAACTTATCACTGTGTAATCGCTTAATCCTTGAAATCTTAATGTCCTCATGCGTACGTTCTGAGTCAGTGACGATTGCTATATCAAAACTCATGTGCTCTTTAGAAGTTAAATTAGTAATAATTTTCATGCTGGCCGCCCAATTGATACGCTCGATTAAAAAGATGGCCGACTTACATAAGCAATTAAACTTAAAAAATTTAACCTAATGCGACCATTAAATGACCAATTAAGATCAAGGAGACGCATGTTTCCATGCTTTACTACATTTAAGCCACTGTTAGAAGCAACTTAAATTCTGTTACTAGCCGCTATACGCGGTTAGCGTAATACTCAACTACCAATTGCACATCTACCGGGAACGGCACATCCGTCATTGCCGGCAAGTGCGCCACTTTGGCTACCTGCTTATCAGCCTCCCAAGCCAGCCACTCCGGACGCTCTAGCGATGGTTGCTTAATCGTTTCCACCACCATTGGGATATTTTTGCTTTTAGCTTTAATGGTGATTTCATCACCCACATTTAAGCGAATCGAAGGGATATTGGCTGGCTTGCCATTCAACATTAAATGCCCATGACTCACCAACTGGCGTGCAGCAATCACGGTAGGTGCAAAACCGGCACGGAACACTACGTTATCCATACGACGCTCTAGCAATTGCAATAAGCGCTCACCGGTTGGCTCTTTGCCTTTACGCGCATCTAAAATCAATCTGCGCATTTGGGTTTCGGTTAAGCCATAGTTAAAACGAATTTTTTGCTTCTCAAGCAACTTCACCCCAAAGTCAGAACGACGCTTGCGTGAAGCTTTATTACCATGCTGACCAGGCGGTGTTGGGCGCGCCTCTATGGTTTTACGTGACAGCCCTGGCAAATCAATGCCTAGTGCGCGCATTACTTTTAATCTAGGGCCTGTAAATCTTGACATCTTGTTTCCTTATCTCTGATATTAATTAACTTACTGCAATGATTTAATGCAATGAACTACTGCAAAGTACCGTGAGTTTCCAGCATCCAACTATCGTCGCTACCATACTCGCTAACGATGCGCGTCCATTGCTTAACCAAGCGCGCAGCGATATCTTCGATTAGCTTTGTTTCTGCATACTCTGGCGCTGTCAGCTTCTTCGCCAAATCACTGGCCAGTATTGCCAGCTCTTGCGTAGGCTTCAGTGCATACTGAGTGGCAACGCAGCAGATTGCCGCCATTAGCTCTTTAGCCGTTGGTAACTCAGGGTCAAACAACTCACTTGGTGCGGATAATGCTGAAACTTGTTTTTGCATGTTCTTACTCTCTTGTTTTCTGTTTAACGCTTAAGCCTGATGCAGCTCGGTTTGCATCACTAATTTCGCCACAGCTTTACGCATCATTTCATTCATCATAAAAAAATTACGCGCCTCAAGCCGCAAAGAGGTATCGCCAATTTCCAACTCCACAATATCTTTGGCTTTGTTGTACAACACTTTGCAATCCTCATTGCCGGCGAGTTTTGCTTGGCTAATAACTAATTGCTTGCTCATGATTTACTCCAATCCAGAAGTTGATTAAATGATAATGATTCTCATTTAATAAGTCAACAATTAATTTCGACTAAATTACTAAGGTATTATTTATGCGCTTTACTCAACTCTGTGAAGTTGACACAATTAAGAGGCAGTTCGCTTTTCAGCAATAAAAAAAGGGAGCAATTGCTCCCTTTTTTATTTCACACTACCGATTTACAGGTATTTCACTACCATCGCATTATTTAAGTCACCTGCAACAATTGGCAACTTCACATAGTAGCCACTGCCAGAAGCCTCTTGTATCGGCTCACCTTTTTTATTGAACATCGCTTCAACCACAATATCTTGATTCCCCGTCGGGTGAATCACCTGCAAACGATCGCCTACGGCAAATTTATTGCGCGCTTCTACATCGGCCAAGCCTTTAGCCGCGTCATAAGCCACCACATCTCCTACATAGATGCTGCGGCTAGAGCTAGAGTAACCTTGCTTATAGTTTTGGTGCTCTGCAGTATGGTGACGCTGATAAAAGCCGTCGGTGTAGCCGCGATTAGCCAAGTTTTCCAAATCACCCAGCAGATTCCAGTCAAACGGGCGGCCAGCCAGCGCATCATCAATAGCCTTGCGGTAGTTTTGGCTAGTACGCGCCACGTAATAGCGTGATTTAGTACGCCCTTCAATCTTGAGGGAGTCCACGCCCATTTTAATCAAGCGCTCTACATGCTCAATGGCACGCAGGTCTTTACTGTTCATGATGTAAGTGCCGTGCTCGTCTTCTTCAATCGGCAACAACTCACCGGGGCGGCCTTTTTCTTCAATCAGGTAGACCTTATCCGCCAATGGATGGCGTGGCAGGCTGCCACAGCCAGACAAACTAGATTTTTCCATCTCGGCTTTAAAGTCAAACTGATCCAGACGAATCACGCCAGCGGCATCTTCTGTCGCATCATGCACTTTATAATCCCAGCGGCAGCTATTAGTGCAAGTACCCTGATTTGGGTCGCGCTGATTAAAATAGCCTGAAAGTAGGCAACGCCCAGAGTAGGCAATACATAAAGCGCCGTGCACAAAAACTTCCAGCTCCATGTCCGGGCAGCGTTGGCGAATATCCTCGATTTCATCCAGCGATAGTTCGCGTGACAAAATCACGCGCGTTAAGCCTAGCGCCTGCCAGAATTTCACCGTGGCATAATTTACCGTATTAGCCTGCACAGAAAGATGCACCGGCACCTCAGGCCATTTTTCACGCACCATCATAATCAAACCTGGGTCAGACATAATCAGCGCGTCAGGGCGCATGTCAATCACCGGTGCCATATCGGCCATATAGGTTTTAATCTTTGCGTTATGCGGTGCGATATTGCTCGCCACAAAAAACTTCTTACCGCGGGCATGTGCTTCTTTAATGCCAATCTCCAGGTTTGCCATCGTAAAGTCATTATTACGCGCACGTAAGCTATAGCGCGGCTGACCTGCATAAACCGCATCTGCACCATAATCAAATGCAGTGCGCATACGGTCTAGATCGCCCGCCGGGGCTAGTAATTCAGGTATCTTCATCATTCTTACTTCACTTCAATCTATAAAATCAATACAACATCGCCATACGGTGTTGTATTAGTTTTATTCACCAATAATTTTCACCAACACACGTTTCTTACGTCTGCCGTCGAACTCACCGTAGAAAATCTGTTCCCACGGGCCAAAATCCAAATCACCATTAGTGATAGCCACAACCACTTCACGCCCCATGATTTGGCGCTTCATATGCGCGTCGGCGTTATCTTCACCGGTATCATTGTGGCGATAGCTGCTTACTGGCTCGTGTGGCGCAAGTTTCTCTAGCCACTGCGTGTAGTCATGGTGCAGGCCGCGCTCATCATCGTTGATAAACACACTGGCAGTAATATGCATAGCATTAACCAGCACCAAGCCCTCACGCACGCCACTTTCACGCAGGCACTCGCGGATTTGCTCGGTAATACGAATAAACGCAACACGAGTAGGTGGGTTGAACCAAAGTTCTTTACGATAGCTTTTCATCAAATAGTCCTTAATTTTCAATAGCCTAATTTTAACATTGCATAACAGGTTTCAGCCAAATAATTTCCACATTTTAATCATGGTCAAAAAAAATGGCCTCACATAGGAGGCCACTTCTTAAATCCACATTAAATTGTGATTTATATTTTTACATCATACTGCTGACTAAAGGTTTTACCTTCATTATCCGTTGCCACAGCCTCAAGTGCACCAGCTGATGCTGGAGTGAAATTAAACTTGAAATATGGATCTTCTGCGGTGCCAACTCCCACATCCACTGTCATCAATGGCTTACCACCGTACACAAAATCAACTTTGTTAATATAAAACGCTGGTACATAACCTTGAGAAACCAGATCACGTTGCAAGCCTGTGCGCATAATGTGCTTGATGTTAAAGGTTGCAGTGGTCGGTGTGCCAAACTTAGCTGGCGTTTCCACATTCATTTTAATGCGCCCAGCCGCAGCGCGAATTTCGGCCTCATTATTTTCCACCATACCGCCACAGCCACCTGCGGCACGAATCACGCGTGATGCCAAATAAAGCTGACCATCTTCGGTTTCGCCCACTAAGCGCACATAGGCATCGGTTTCAAATCTAATGCGGGTTGATAATTGAAAGTCGCCTAGCGCATCTGTCAGATGGTATGTGGCAGTGAGTGGAATCGGGTTAGCATCAACAAAAGCATACAGTTTTTTGATAACTACACCATTGGCTGCTGCGCGGTCTATGCTGTAGGTAACTGGGACTTGCGCACCACTTTCGGCACGTTTGGGAGCATCAATTTTAATGAAATCGACTTCTTTCATGTCACGCTTAGCAAAGAAGGCTTCTTTCATCACAACCCACAATTTAGGGTCAGCCTCAGCATAGACATTGGTCATAAAGGTTAAAGACAAACCTAAAGCCATCAACACTTTGAACATCCGCAATTGAAATAGCATACTCATATGAAACACTCCCAATAATTACCAGATTTTACGACTGCATATTTACCACTGTAAGACACAATGATTGATTAGATAGTTCTAACCACGCCGCCCCATTCGGCAATGGTTTAGCAATGCTTATACTGCTTCATGTTCCATATAAAAGAACAACTCAATGCCGTTACCTACAGGGTCTTTAAAATTGATTTGCTTTACATTCAACACTGGCAAATCCCGCGTGGTGTAGTGTATATCTCGGCTTTGCAAATGCGCCTCCATTGCCGGCAGGTCGGTGCAAGTAAATGAGATATGATCAATGGTGGTTAGCACGTTGGTTAACGGCTCGCCTTCACCCCGATACTCAGCCAGATGCAGCACATGCGTGTCACCAATATACAGCCAAAACCCTCTACTGGTAAAACCCTCACGTGGCCCGACCGTTAAGCCGAGCACATCACAGTAAAAGTCCTTGAGCTTTAGCATCGTCTCGTAAGGCGTGCGTAGATTGTAATGATTAAGTTGGGTAACTGGCATAATATGGTTTCTTAACAGGCCGATTAGCGTTCGGCAATATTTAGTCTGCACACTTTAACATTTTTGCTGCGCTGCGTAACTAGCACTAACAGATGAACAGGACTAATCCCCTTCAAACTCGCACAGTGAGAAAGGCACTAAACCTGCATCACTGAAACGCTGCGAGCCGCCCAAGTCTGGCAAGTTAATGACAAAAGCACAACCCACAACATCAGCGCCTAATTTTTGCAGTAATGCCACCGCCGCCTCTGCTGTGCCGCCTGTCGCAATCAGGTCATCGACCAATAACACTTTTTCACCTTGCGTGACCGCATCGGTATGAATCTCCACACGATCCGCACCGTACTCCAAAGCATAATCATGGCCAATCGTTTCCGCCGGTAGCTTGCCCGATTTACGCACAGGTACAAAACCCACGCCCAGCTTATACGCCAGCGCTGCGCCAATAATAAAACCACGCGCTTCTATACCTGCGATTTTCTCTACTTTGTGGTTAGCATAATGCTGAGCAAACGCATCCACTACCATACGAAAGCCTACCGGGTCTTTCAGTAAAGTGGTGATATCGCGGAACTGGATACCTTGTTTCGGGTAATGGGGGATGGTACGGATGAGGGATTTGATGGGCATAAATTCAGTACTCAGATTGTACGTAGATTGCCGTTAATTAAATGTTAGGGTGGGTTGTTGAGCCCACCCTACTTGATTTAGTGAATTGACGTCGCCTCTAAATAAAAAAGACTCACTCTATAAAATGCAATTCGCGCTAAAAATGCGATTCACGATACGAGAACTAGGCACATCCGCGTAGACAGTACGAGTAGTACGGCAAGCGGATGTAACAACGTTATCGTGAAGTGAAATGCATTTTACGCTGCTGGATTTTGTGAACGGACGCGAATGTGTAACTCACGTAATTGCTTCTCATCCACTTCGTTCGGTGCGTTGGTCATCAAGCACTGTGCACGTTGTGTTTTAGGGAACGCAATCACGTCACGGATAGACTCGGCACCAGCCATCAATGTTACCAAACGGTCTAAACCGAACGCCAAACCACCGTGTGGAGGCGCGCCGTATTGCAATGCGTCTAGCAAGAAGCCAAACTTTTCTTGCGCTTCTTCACGGCTGATTTTCAGCGCATCAAATACTTTAGACTGCACGTCTTGTTTATGGATACGTACAGAACCGCCACCCACTTCCCAGCCGTTTAACACCATGTCGTAGGCTTTAGATAAACATGCGCCCGGGTTAGAAACCAGCAGGTCTTCGTGACCATCTTTTGGCGCCGTGAACGGATGGTGTAGTGCCACCCAGCGGTCGTTTTCTTCATCATGCTCGAACATCGGGAAGTCCACCACCCACAATGGCGCCCAAGCGCGGCCATCCACATGGCCTTTATCGTGACCTACTTTTAGGCGCAACGCACCTAAAGCTTCGTTCACCACTTTCAATTTATCAGCACCGAAGAACACGATGTCGCCATTTTGTGCGCCTGTGCGCTCGATAATGGCTTTCAATGCGGTTTCGTGAATGTTTTTCACGATAGGGCTTTGCAGGCCTTCTTCGTTTAGTTTAGTGATATCGTTGATTTTGATGTACGCCAAACCTTTAGCGCCATAAATCTTCACAAACTCAGTGTAAGCATCGATTTCTGAACGGCTGATTGCCGCGCCGTTAGGCACGCGTAAGGCTGCTACACGGCCACCTGCCATATTGGCAGCACCGGCGAACACTTTAAAGTCCACGTCTTTCATCACATCTGAAAGCTCGGTGATTTCTAAGGTCACACGCATATCTGGCTTGTCTGAACCGTAGCGATTCATGGCCTCAGCAAATGGCATGCGTGGGAATTTAGCTGGCAAGTCCACGTTCTGAACATTTTTCAGCATTTGGCGGATCATTTCTTCCACCAAATCCATAATATCGTTTTCTTCCATAAACGATGTTTCGATATCCACTTGCGTGAATTCTGGCTGACGGTCAGCGCGCAAGTCTTCGTCGCGGAAACATTTGGTGATTTGGAAGTAGCGGTCAAAGCCTGACACCATCAACAATTGTTTAAACAATTGCGGGGATTGCGGCAATGCAAAGAACTGACCATGATGCACACGGCTAGGCACCAGGTAGTCACGCGCACCTTCTGGTGTGCTACGTGTCAGCATTGGCGTTTCTACCTCAATAAAGCCATTTACATCCAAGTAGTCACGCAGGGTTTTAGCCACGCGGTAACGCAGCATCATATTTTTCTGCATGGTAGGACGACGCAGGTCAATATAACGGTGCTCCAAACGCACAGTTTCAGTCAGGTTTTCATCATCTAGCATGAACGGTGGCGTGAGAGATGGGTTTAACACCTCGATCTCAGTCGCTAACATTTCTACTTCACCCGTTGGCAGGTTAGGGTTAACCGTGCCTTCTGGACGCGCGCGCACTTTACACACCACTTTCAGCACAAACTCGCTACGCACAGTTTCCGCAACGCTAAATGCACCTTTAGTATCCGGGTCAATCACGATTTGCGCCAAACCTTCACGGTCACGCAAGTCGATAAAAATAACGCCACCGTGGTCACGGCGACGATGCGCCCAACCACATAATGTGACAGTTTGACCAATGTGTTCGCGGTTTAAATGGCCGCAGTAATGTGTACGCATCATAATTTAATCGTTTGAATATTGAGTTAAAAGTTTTGGAATTTTATGTACGGGCGCAACCACGCCCATAGAAATAATATATTTAAGTGCTTCGTCTACGGTCATTTCCAGCTCGATCACATCCGCTTTCGGCAGCATCAGAAAATAGCCGCTGGTTGGGTTAGGCGTGGTTGGCACAAACACGCTCACATAATCACCTTGCAAGTGATTGACCACATCGCCGCCTGGCGTACCGGTTAAAAACGCAATCGTCCATGCACCCGCATGCGGAAACTGCACTAACACTGCCTTACGAAACGCGTTGCCCGAGTCAGAAAACAAAGTATCAGACACTTGCTTCACGCTAGAATAAATTGACTTCACCACAGGCAGGCGGTTAAGCAAATTCTCCCATAGGCGAATCAGCTGCATGCCAAAGAAGTTGGTTGCAATCAAACCCGTGGTTAGCACGATCAAAATGGTTAAAATCGCACCGATACCCGGGATATCACGCCCTAAAAAGGTATGCGGATGCCAAGCCTCAGGCAATAGCAGCAGGCTTTGATCCATCACGCCGATCAGTGACTTGAGCACCCAAATGGTAATCACCAAGGGCACTAGCACCAGCAAGCCTGTAATAAAATATTTTTTCATTAGCGTGATTTATTCAGCCGCCACTAGTGACATGCACAGCCGGTGGCGCAAGCAGCAGGCGCAGCACTAGTTTCGCTAGCCGGCTCAGATGCCGAGCTCGCTGATTTAGCTGAAGTACTTGAACCACTACCTTTAAAATCGGTGGCATACCAGCCCGTGCCATTTAACTGAAAGCTAGGCGCTGACAGTTGTTTAGAGAAAGTCTCTTGCGCACATTGCGGGCAGGCCTCTACGCTGGCAGCACTCACTTTGCGCATAACTTCTGCTTTATGTCCGCAACTACTACATTGATAATCGTAAATAGGCATAGAAAATCACCGTTCTTAATACGTTAAATAACCCGTGATTATACCTGAATCCACTAGATTTTTATGCTAGCCCCAACCACCTGAAATTTAAGCTGTAAAGACTACTGCGCCTCACTCATCACTGTCGTCATCTTGCTGATTTTTAAGGCGGCGTGCTTTCACGCTCTCAGCTAGCATATCCAATAACGGCAAGGTTTCTTCCCAGCCCAAACATGCATCGGTAATCGACTGACCATAGGTCAGCTCGCAGCCTGGCGCATGATCCTGGCGGCCAGCCTTCAGGTGCGATTCAATCATCAGGCCCATAATGCGGTCATCACCCGCACGCAGCTGCTCCGCCACATGTTCAGCTACTTGTGCCTGCAACTGATACTGGCGCTGGCTATTCGCATGGGAGCAATCAATCATCACCTTGGCGTTCAAGCCAGACTGCGCCAGCTCTACTGCCGCAGCCTCTACACTTGCAGCATCGTAATTTGGGGTTTTACCGCCGCGCAAAATTACGTGGCAGTCTTCATTACCGGTGGTAGAGATAATGGCAGAGCGCCCTTCTTTAGTTACAGACAAGAAGTGGTGCGGACTAGCTGCCGCCTTAATCGCATCAACGGCGATACGGATATTGCCATCGGTACCATTTTTAAAGCCAACTGGGCAAGACAAGCCAGACGCTAATTCACGGTGAATTTGAGATTCTGTGGTACGTGCGCCAATTGCGCCCCAGCTCACCAAATCTGCCGTGTATTGCGGGGTTATCGTATCCAAAAATTCGGTAGCGGCCGGCAAGCCTAGCTCGTTCACTTCTAACAGGAAGCGGCGCGCCAGCTCCAAGCCGGCATTGATATTAAAGCTGCCATCTAAATGCGGGTCGTTAATCAAGCCTTTCCAGCCCACCGTAGTGCGCGGCTTTTCAAAGTAAACGCGCATCACAATCAATAGCTCTTCGCTATATTTGTGGTACTGCTCTAGCAGACGTTTTGCATACTCGATGCCTGCCGCATAATCATGAATCGAGCACGGCCCGATCACCACCAATAGGCGGTCATTGGCGCTATGCAGAATGCGGTGGATATCCGCACGGGTTTTCACGATCATATCCGTGGTGGCTGCGCTAGGCTCAAGTTTATCCACTAGCACAGACGGCAATGTCAGCTCTTTGATTTCAATGATGCGCACATCATCAGTAATAATTTTATGGACTGGGCTCATTTAGATAACTCATGGGTTGCCACAACTAAAGTGTGCGGCAACAAAACTCACAAACAACAAAGCCCGTATAGCGCGGGCTTATCAATAATAAAACGATGGGGGTGTTCGCTACAACTACAGCTCACTACGGCTTTATCCGCACGTGACGGCTTTTATTTGTCGCGCAAGCAGCAAAAACGGCTAATTTCGCATTTTTGCCTTTAAAACCAATCGTCTTGTCCGATTTTAACACTTTACAGCACACTTGATACAATTTAGTGGCATTGTCACAACCATACCTAGATACAGCGCTACTAAAGTGACATTAGAATGTACGCTAAATGCACTACAGCAACGCTTCAAACGCATCTACCGGCACCGGCTTGCTAAATAAATAGCCTTGATAGTGCATGCAGCCGCTATCCAGCAAGATACCCTGCTGCACTTGCGTTTCCACCCCTTCGGCAATCACGTTCAAATTCAGGGTGTGCGCCATCGCAATAATCGTACGCACAATCGCCTGATCACCGCTACTGCGCGCAATATCGCACACAAATGAGCGATCTATCTTCAGCTGATACAGTGGCAATAACCGTAGATACTGCAAGGAAGAATAGCCGGTACCGAAGTCATCCAACGAGAACCTGATACCAATATCCTTGAGCGCGTTCATCACGTCAATGGCGTCTTCAATTTGGTCTAACAACGCACTCTCGGTGAGCTCCAGCTTCAGCAGCATGGGATTAATCCCGTGACGCGCCACCGCCATTGTCACTTGCTGCACAAAGTCGGCCTGACGGAACTGCTTAGCGCTCACATTTACCGACAATGTCAGCTCGCGCGTGCGCTCGCTTTGCTCCCAGCGCTTTAATTGCGCGCAGGCTGAATCTATCACCCACGCCCCAATAGACAATATCATGCCGGAATCTTCAGCAATCGGCACAAACTCATGAGGAGGGATTAAACCACGCTCTGGGTGCACCCAGCGTATCAGCGCCTCCGCTCCTATTGCACGGTCGGCCAAGCCCACCTGCATTTGATAAAACAACTGGAACTCATTTTTATCCAGCGCTTTACGTAGCTCGTGCTCCATATCCACACGCGCCTGTATCCCCTCTTGCATTTTAGGGTCAAAAAAGCTCAGCGCATTACGCCCTAACTTCTTCGCCTGATACATGGCAATATCGGCCTGCTTTAACAACTCGTCGGACTTCAGGTTGTTTTTACCAAACAAGGTAATGCCAATACTAGGCGTAATGTGATACTCATATCCTTTAAATTGATAAGGCTGAACGAATTTAATCAGGATTTTTTCACCCACCATTTCGGCCTGCGTGGCAGCATCCACCTCATGCTCGCTCATGCCTTCCAAAATCACCACAAACTCATCACCGCCCAGACGCGCAACCGTATCGCCTTCTCGCACGCAAGAGGTTAAGCGCTCAGCCACTTGTTGCAGCAGCAAATCACCCACATCATGCCCCAGCGTATCGTTCAGGGTTTTAAAGTGATCCAGGTCTAAAAACAGCAAGGCACCGTTGCGCCCGGTACGGGTAGCAGATGCCAAGGCATGGCTTAACCTATCCATCAGCAAGCGCCGATTAGGCAGGTTGGTTAGCGGATCATACAGCGCCAGGTAATTACTTTTATCTTCAGCGGCTTTACGCTGCGTAATATCAGTACGGATAGAAATATAGCTTTGCGGTTTGCCATCCTCACCCAAGAAAGGCGCAATCGTAGTATCCACCCAATACAACCTTCCGTCTTTAGCACGATTGCATATTTCATCATGCCACACCTGACCATTCGCCACGGTGCGGTACATTTCTTTAAAGTAGCCCTTGGGGTGGTAGCCGGAGTTGAGTATCGCATGATCCTGCCCCACCAACTCATCAACTGCATAGCCACTAATTTCACTGAACTTATCATTAGCGTAAGTAATGCGCCCAGTCACATCAGTAACGGCAACAATGGCATGCTTATCCAGCGCATACTTCTGGCACTTTAGTTCTTCTAGCGACTGTTTTAAGCGCGCTTCACTGAGCAACAGCGCATCCTGCGCCTGCCTGAGGTCGGTTACGTCATAGAACCAGCCCAAGATGGCCGCCGTTCCCTCATAGTGTATGGGGCGGTAGGACGCCATCACCCAGACCGACCCTTTATCTGCCACTACCAACTGTATCAGCCTATCATTGATGGCGTTCCCAGCATTCACCTGCGCCAGAATCGCCTCGTATTCATCCATGTGCGCATAATTGAGCATTGGATTGCGCCCAATCACTTTATCTGGGGAGCAATTAATCAGCTCGGTATAGCGCTTGTTCGCAAACAACACCTTATCACCGGAAAGCGTGGCAATACGCACCGCAATCGGGCTGGTTTCCAGCATTTGAATCACACGCTCTTTACTCTCACGGTCAGCATCCGCAGCCAGACGCTTATTGGTGACATCATGGATGACGCATACCAGTTCAGCCAACTCACCATGCTCGCCATACACCACATGACGGCTATCAGACACCCAGCGCACCGTACCGTCAGCCAAGACAATGCGATACTCCAGCGCCACACTGGATTGCTCAAACACAGCCTCCATCGCCAAGCGTACTGGCGTCCGCTCCTCAGGATGAATGATATTAATCCACGCATCGTTATCATCAATCAGCGCCTGTTGCGATAACCCGCATAGTTTTTCTATCGCGGCATTAACGTGATTCACCTTAAAGTCTGGCGCACTCGCGGTCCAAATCACTTCTTCAACCGAGTTTAGAATATTGGTGATGTAGCTCTCAGTTTTGCGGATTAATGCTTCACTATTTTGGCGTTCGGTCACATCCTGCACGGTTCCGCGTGAGTAAATTGGATTACCAGCGGCATCATAGCCAGAGGTGCCGCGCTCATGCACCCATTTCACAGAGCCATCGGCAAGCAACAAACGATGCGTAATCTCATAAGGCGTGCGACTCGCTACCGATGCCATAAAAGCACGATCAACCGTTTCACGGTCACAAGGATGTATCGTGTTTAAAAACGCTTCATAGTTTGCGGAGAACTGGTGTTGATCAACTTCAAATATATGAAAAATCTCGTCACTCCAAGCTAGCTCGCCGGTCTGCCAATCCAGCGACCAACTGCCCACTTGTGCGATGTGCTGCGCCTCGACCAACAGCGCCTTGTTTCTATGCAGATCTTGCTCGGCTAAAGTGCGCGCTACGTCATGCGCATGCAGCAAGCTCTGCATTTTTGCCAACTCTGCCAGCACGCTATTATCTTGCTCGGGGGCAATGTGTATCGGCATGGAGAAATCACCCGCACCAATTCTTGAGATATGCTGATATACCTCGTCTGCGCTTGCGCCTAAGGTGGAATGCAGCGTGCGATAAGCCCGCCAAATAAAGAAAATGGCCCAGAACGCAACAAAAATGAAAATCACCCGAAACACGGTAGCCACCATTTTGGCATGCGCCACTGCATTCGATGTGCGGTGATCCATCATCAAAAAAGTTTCATTAATAGGCCCCATGATGTTGGACTTAGCCTGATGATAACGGCTATCCAATAACATCTGTGCAGCTTGCAGACGATTTGCAGCAGCATCCGACGACTTGGATTCAACCAAACGCATGGCCTCGAACTCCAAGGCGGTTAAGTCATCAGAGTATTGTTTGGCAGAGGCTAACTTCGCCAATTCAGCGGTTGAAAATCCGGCATCACGCATCATATCCAATAGCGCAACACCTTTACCTTGCGTCGATGGCGGCGGCAACTTGCCTACCAGCACCATATCCCAGTAAGAGTTAAAGTACCCCTCTGGGAGCGGGATCTTACCGTTACGGATATCGAGAATATTCTGGAAATAACGTTTGTATCGGACATCGCCCGTTAGCACATAAGAGCGCACCATGCGCGTCAGGTCGTCCGAAGTCTGCCTGAGCTGGCTGGCTAACTGATGGGAAACATAGCGCGACTCACTGGCTTTATCCAACTGCTTTTCGGTATAGACGTAATAGCTAAACACCAAAGCCAGAATGGCCAACACCAATACGGCAAACCCAGCTTTTTTACGGAAAAAGTACGCAATTGCGTTCATGTTGAGCATTAGGGCATCACCTTAAACTGCGTAAGTTCAGGGGTAGCCGCGTACATGCCAACATCGCGCTGGTAGCAAACCTGATGGCAAGAATAGTACAGATTTTGAATATGTAGATTGACTACATAATGAAGTGCGTCATACATAAATCTCAGCCCCTATTAAGGAATTCTTGTTTGATAACTGCCTTGCAACTATCAAACCCTTGGAGGCGGCTTCTAGACCCCACTCACATTACATACCAACTTTGGACCAGCTTTGAACGCCATTTTCATGGCACCAGCAATTTAACAAACTTAACTACACTTATCAATCCTAGATTGCTTAACTTATCAACCTAAGATTGCTTATTTAGCCTAAGATTTGCTTACTATTTGATCTACAACAAAAACTTAGCGCTGCTGTAGTTATCAACAACAGCACCCGCTGGCAAAATCACTGTAAAAAGTGCTACCGCCCAGCATGATTAAATTGCCATGCCGTTGATAACCATGCTGCTGGTAACGTATATCACTGAGTGATATTTCCTACACGCAACCACTTGCAACCAAGTACGTGCTTAGCGCCTAATCTGGCTGCTACTAATCCGGCTGCTTAAGGTGCGCATTTATGAAGGCAAGCTCCCGCTCCGAAGCTGCTTGCGATTTAGCAATCAATGCATGGTAATTTTCCAGCACTTGTATCCCAAACTCGGTAAGCTTAGCGCCACCGCCGTGACTGCCACCCACACTGCTAGAAACCAACGGCTGATCAAAGCACTTATTCACCTCGTCCACCAAATCCCAAGCACGGCGATAAGACATCTTCATCTGTTTAGCGGCGGCTGAGATAGAGCCGCATTCATTGATTAAAGCTAACAGCTCAGCCTTTCCTGGCCCCATAGCAGTTGCCGGCCCATTAGTTATTCTGATTTTGATCTGATTATTTAGCATATGACTCATTATAGTGCCTAAAAAATGAAAAGCACAAAGCCAGCGACTTTATTGTGGACACCTTGTGAAGCTTGAATATTTAGCCCAAGCCACCGCTATATCCGTTGAAACATAGCGGTGTTTATGCTTAAATTACGGATTCTTATAAAAACACAATGATTATCCTCATGAAAAATCTTGCCAACATCGTCAAATATCGCCCATCTAGCGCCAAATCCTATGCAAAATTCATGTGTGCACCACTGTTATTAGCAGCAAGCGTGCAATACGCATCCGCCGCCGAAGGCAGCACCGGCTCATATTATGTAGAACGTAAAAGCTTTGGCACCTCACTGGAAACTGAGCCGCCAAAATACGTCAAACAATTGAATAAAACATGGTTAAAGGATGTAGATGGCCTGGCAGATGTTAACTGGCTGGATATTGGTTTAGATCACCGTATTCGTTACGAGCACCGTGACAATGACTTTAGACGCGCTAAAGACGTGATTGATGACCCAATCTTGCTCAGAACACGTGCTTACATTGGCATTAAAGATATTTTAGACCCACTACGCTTTGCGGTAGAGCTTGGCGATGCCAGACGTAACCATAGCCAATTTAGCCGCGAGTACGACACGCGTGACGTTAACCAAGGCGAGGTGGTGCAAGCCTATCTGGAGCTATTCTTCAAAGAAACAATATTAGGCAAAGATAATTTAGGCAACGAGCGCCCGATTAGCATTAAAGTGGGCCGTCAAGCCTTGGAGCAAGGTGACAAAAGGCTGGTAGCGCGCAATGGCTACCGCAACACCACCAATAACTTTGAAGGCGTACGCGCCATCATCGGTCAGCAAAGTAATGACTGGCAATTAGAAACCTTTGCATTCAAGCCTGTGCAACGCTTTACAGTGCAGGCCGACGAAGATAATGATTCGCAGCATTTTTATGGCGCACTAGCAAACTGGAGAAGATGGTCTGAAGTCATTAACTTACAACCTTACTACTACTTGCTGGAACAAGATGGCGACAAAGTGAAATACGACCTGAATGGCCGCGATGTAACAAGCGCAACAAGCAGAATTGACCGCACCATCCACACTGCAGGTTTACGTGCCTACGGCGTGTTAGGTAAAACCGGCTGGGACTACGATGCTAACTACACCAAGCAATGGGGTGAGCAAGACACCAGCCTGACCAATAAAACCAAAATTGACCATGATGCCTATGCTTACAATGCAGAGGTGGGCTATACATTTGACCAATCATGGAAACCAAGATTAAGCGGCTTTTATGGCGTAGCTACCGGTGACAAGAGCTCGACTGACAAGAAAAATCAACGCTTTGAGCGCCTGTTTGGCTTTGCACGCCCATGGTCTAACACTGACACCATGGAAATGTCTAACATCCGCGCCACCAAACTCAGAGCAGAGTTTGACCCGAAAGTAAGCTTTATCAAAAACTTGAAAATCGATACCGGCTACAGCTGGTACCGACTAGAGAGCGACACGGATAGCTGGGGCCCTGCCGCATTGAGAGACAGCAAAGGCCTGAGCGGTAGCGACATTGGCGAAGAATTCGACATCACAGCGCGCTTCCCGATTAACAACCATATCTACACCACCATCGGTTACGCCCACTTTATGGCAGGTGATTTCACCAAAAACGCAGTACGCATTGCTAGCAACAAAAATGATCCAACACGCAGAGACAACTCAGATTACCTGTACGTGCAATTTGAAATCAGTGCTTTCTAACAATATTTAGTAAGATTTGGAGCTTATTATGCAATTCAGTCAATACTTAAAAGTCGCGCTCGTCAGCATTTGCTTGGCGCTTGCGCCTAACTCACAGGCTGCCGAGAAAGATGCCGCCAAAGACACCATTGTCGTGTTCGCAGCAGCTAGCTTAACTAATGCCATCAATGAAATATCGGCAAACTATGAGCAAGAGAAAGGCGCGCAGATTAAATCATCATTTGCGGCCTCGTCTGCACTTGCCAAGCAAATCGAGAACGGCGCACCCGCAGATATTTTTATCTCTGCAGACACCAAATGGATGAATTATTTAAAAGATAAACAGGCACTCAAAGACAGCACCGTAGCCAACTTGCTGACCAACCATCTAGTGCTGATTGCACCTGCGGGCAAGCGCTTTGATGTAACCATGAATAAATCTTTCGACTTTTTTGGCGCTTTTAATGGCAAACTTTGTACGGGTGAAATGGCATCAGTACCGGTGGGCATCTATGCGAAGCAAGCACTAACTTCTCTTGCATGGCTTGATGCAGGCCAATCTAGAATAGTAGGCACGCAAGATGTGCGCGCCGCTCTAACCTTGGTGGAAAGAGCAGAGTGCGCAACCGGCATTGTGTACGAAACCGATGCAAAAATATCTAACAAGGTTGATGTTATCGCTACCTTTCCAGATAATACGCATGAGCCAATTTTGTACCCATTGGCGCTTACTAAAAGTGCCAGCGCAAAATCTGCAGACTTTTATGACTATTTAAAATCAGAGAAGGCAAAAGTTATTTTCACTAAGTACGGTTTTAGCTTCATAGAAAAAAACTTAGCAAAGAAATAACAAACAAATCAAATGCTGGAGCTTTTTAGTTTTACGCCTGCAGAAATTACCATACTACTGCTATCTTTAAAGGTAGCAGTATGTTGCGTGATACTCACGATTGCACCAGCAATTGCAGTGGCTTGGCTGCTTGCCAGAAAATCCTTCATCGGCAAATCATTATTGGATAGCCTGATACACCTACCGCTGGTACTACCGCCAGTGGTACCAGGCTACCTGCTGCTACTGCTATTCGGCAACAGTGGCTTGATAGGCAAATTTCTCAACCAACATTTTGGGTTTAGCATCGCCTTCACCTGGATGGGCGCGGTCGTAGCATCGGCCGTGATGGCTTTTCCGCTGATGGTGCGCTCTATCCGCCTCGCCATTTCCCATGTGGACCGCAAGCTGGAGCTAGCCGCACAATCACTGGGCGCACGCCCGCTCAGTGTGTTTTTTACCGTAATATTACCGCTCTCCATGCCCGGCATCATTACTGGCCTAATTCTGGGGTTTAGCCGCAGCATGGGCGAGTTTGGCGCTACGATTACGTTTGTGGGCAACATCGAAAATGAAACCCGCACCTTGCCGCTTGCGATTTACTCTCTCACGCAAACGCCAGATGGCGATCTAGCCGCGCTGCGTTTAGTGATTATCAGCATGGTACTGGCACTGGGCGCCCTGATGATTAGCGACAGGCTGGAGCGTAAGGCGAGTCAGCAGATTGGACATAGCCATGATTGAAGTTAGCGCAACATTGAAACGCCAGGATTTTGTACTAGATGTAGCGTTGCAGCTAGATCAACGTGTCACAGCGATTTTTGGCCCGTCTGGCTCAGGCAAAAGCACCTTGCTCAGCATTATTGCCGGCATTAGCAAGCCAGACCAAGGCCGAGTGATGATTAACGGAGAAACCGTGTTTGATCATGAAAAAAAGATTAACAAGCCGATACACCAACGCAGAATCGGCCTAGTGTTTCAGGATGCACGCTTATTTCCGCATTTAAACGTAGAGCATAATTTACGCTATCCGCTGAAGTACACCCCTACGCACGAGCAGCAGTTTCATTTAAACGATATCGCCGATTTATTAGAAATCGGACCGCTGCTGAAACGCACTACACACCAGCTATCTGGCGGCGAGAAGCAACGCGTTGCCCTTGGCCGCGCCCTGCTCAGCTCGCCCAGACTGCTGATGCTGGATGAGCCTATGGCCTCATTGGATGAGTCGCTAAAAAGCCAGATTCTGCCGTTTTTAAAGAAAGTGGCCGATGAAATCAAGATACCGATGATTTATATCAGCCACTCTAAAGACGAAATTATGCAAATCACCAACAACGTGGTTTACATCAATGCCGGGAAAATCGTCACCTAACGCGAGTTGCGCCAATTAAAGCAGCGACTTTATGGCACTTAGTAAGACTTTTCACTAATAAGTAATGGTCAACACCCTAGGGTCCGAGGCGGTGCAACTGGCAAGACCACAAGTCCCGGCTTGATTGGCTGGCATATTGCCAGAAATGGTCTGGGTCTGGCCGGGGCCGGTTCCGGAGCTACTGCTAGCACTCAGCGACAACGAATAATTCAAACCCGCCACCACCCCTGTATTCGCATCTAGTGACAAGGTGTAATTTAATTGCGGCGTACAATTCAGCACCACATTCGCTGGAGTTGCTGTCAATGCCGTATTCCTAAACGCGACATAAGTTCCAAAAGCAACATTGCTGATGCTAGTGACCAAACACACCGCCTGATTGGTCACAGTAACGGGAAAAGTGTTGCTGATGGTTTTGGTGGTGGTCAGCACCACAATGGGGTCGGTATAGGTCACCGTCATGGTCACGGTGTCGCTATAAGTGCCAACCGGCACATGCTGATTGATAGGAATACACGCCCAATAATTGATGGTGACTGAGTAGTTAGTGTTGGTATTGGTCATAACTAGTCGGCCGGTGATAGGGCTGGATGATGACCACGCCGTACTCGGGCAGGCACTGCCCTGATAGGTTTCATACTGAATGACATTGGCGCCAGCCTGTGCCCGGTTCTGCGCCCCGGATGCATGTATGCCATCGTCAGCAGCTATCGAGTAGTCTGTATAGTTAACGATCTCCAGCGTACCACGGCTACAAGTCAGCGTGAGGCTGGACTGTGTAACATTGGCAGTGGCCGCGTTTGGCGTATGCGTAGTAGAAAGCCCCGTTGAAGTGATGCTGCAAACCACTGCGGATGCGGAGGGTGCGTACAGGCAGAGTGCACATAACAGTAATAAACCTAGCCAATGCTGCTTGATCGGTGATGTTATCATCTGGCAACTCCATTACACGTTAACGGACCTAAACGCGGGATTTCGTCAGGATTTTCAGGTGGCAGGTTCACGGCAAATTTGCACTGCTGCTCATTCCAGTGCAAAACGACGACATTAATGCTTTGCAAACCGGTTACATATGCTTCACCGCGGCGCGCAACAAAGAACTCTTGCGGGTCACCCTCAATCTTGACGATAGCGCCTGAGGGCGCCACTTCTTTATCATCCAGCACCACTCTCAACAAAGCACCGCGACCGCTACGTACCGGAAAATTAGCTTTCACGCCACTACGCCATGCTGGCACTACCTCTTTTTCCAGATTATCGATTTCGGCACTGATGGGCAGGTTCTGTGGATTCACCCGTATATAGTTATTTTGGTAAGCGGCGAGGTGCGGCAACAACGCCACGCCTCTTTTATCAGTCTTACTTTGCGGGGTATTGCCCAAGCCTACATTCACATCGGCATAATCCTTCACCTCAACCAGCGCAAAGCTATCTGTTAAGCGCTGTGAAGCAAAAACGTGACCATCGGTAACAAGCAGTGCGCCATTAGCACCCAAACGTACCGCATGCTGGTCTGGTCTAGCGCTAAAGTCTGCAGTTAACACGCCATGTTGCCCATAGTAATAAGCACCAACTTCATCACGCGCATGATTCTGCTGCTGCCCAGCCAATACACGCCAACCAAGATTGTTGCCAGCACTTGGGTTTTGCGAGTAAGTCGCGTACAAATCGGCTTGTGAGTTATGCGTATTGGCGTACATGCTGGCTAGGCGATTGTTATCCAATGGCATAATAAAAGTTGCACCAATCGAATAGCTATTGTGACTGGAGGTACGTGCTTCGCTGGCGTTCAACACCAGGGTACTGGCTTTACCCACACGTATAGAATAGTTACCGGATAGCGTCGTCACGCTTGGGCGGTCATACTGCACTATCCTGGCATAACCGAAACCAAAGCTCCCTAAATGATTGGTGGAGTAGCTGACATTGCCAGCCAGTTGCAACTTGGTCGGCTTAAAACTCTCGTTCTGGCCTAACTCTCGAAAGTCAGCTGTCGCACCTTGGGCTTCAAAAGATGCGCTGAAGCGCAACGTTTGGCGTTGCATGCCCAGCAACCATTGGGTACCAGTGCCATGAGATTTATCATGGCTGGTAGTGAGCGCAGTCTTACCTAGTAGTTGCAGCGGCAAGGCTTTTACGGCACCTAGTTGCAACAATCCAGCATCCTTAGTCAGCGCAGACCTGGCCTCCAAGGTCAATTTCTCGCTTATGCCACGGCGCAATAACCCACTGACAAAACCAGGCCCATAATTGGCATTTTCGGTGCCAAGTTCACGCCGTACACTGCCTAATGCGACACTCCAGTCATCCAGACCTGGAGCTAATAACTGACTATCGGTGAAGAATGATTGCTGAATCACGGTTTCACGTCCCAACAAGTCCCGCACCACCACACGCGCGTCGCCACTACCGGTCAATATGGGAAAATTATTGATACTGAATGGCCCAGTAGGCACATTGGAAACCTGTCGCAATACGTCGTTCACATACAACTCTACGGTAGAAGGTGCTGCAGATAAGCCTGAAAGAGCCGGCAGGGGCTGGCTCACATAGCCCGGCGTGAGGCTAAAATTGGTACCGTATTTAATACCACCGAAATAGACGTTGCGCCCCAACAAGCCCATACGGGTACTAGTATCGCCTAGCTGCAGAGTCTGGTTACGGTCAGGAAAGTCTTTGGTAAAGGTTGTTTCCAGCCGGATTAATTGACTTTTCTGCCCCTGCGCATCGTCACGGGTCAGGTTGCGGCCGCTTAAGCTATTAGTCAATATGCCCCAGTCATTGGAAAGACCTATTTCTGCAAGTGCACTCAGGTTTTCAGTGTTAGGCGCTGCGCGTAAATCAAGGCGGTTATAACTTATATCGTAATTTAGAAATGCGCTAGGCAGCACCGGGCTAACCACCGGACGTTTAGGTACGCCATTATCTAAACGGGTAGTAGCAAAAGACTGTGGCGCAAACAACAGCGCTACAGATTGGTTGGCAAAGTCGACTTTAGCTTTATATCCAGGCACTGCATCCAAAGGCCAAAATGACTGCCCTTTAAATTCGATAGGGCGTGCGCTTTTGTTAATAATGACCCGCCAGTCCTCCAGCGCTTCACGCTGCACATATAAAACACCGGCTTGCTCTACAAATAGCCAGGTGCCGGCTTCACTGCCATTGACCGTTACCTCCATGGACAGTAAGTTTTGGCTAAGTGCTTTGGCAAACATCAGTGACGGATATTGCGAGCCATCAGCGGCCCTGCTAAGGGTGGCGACACAACTTAGTGTGGTTGCACCCATTAGCAATGCAAAGAAATAGATAAAGCTATGTGCAGGATAGCTCAAACCGTGGTCTGATTTAGTTGGCGATGCTTACGTCATACTCATGCTTGCTGGCATCATCTAATACCACCGCGATTCTGGCCTTACCAGTAGGTAACTGGCCAGCGCTGGCCTTGGTTTTTTCGGAAGGTTTCAATTGAAAGCTACGTTTGCTGCCAGGCAGCAAATATGCGCCAGAATCCTCTATTGCCAGCAAGCTACCATCTTTTGCCTCTAAGTTGATTTGCGTAGGATGCACATGGGCTTTGCCGGTATTTTCACACACCACCACTAGACTGTTGCTGTTGTCCAACTGGCAAGCCAATTGCGACTTTACATTTGGCGGCGTGATAAACACCGGCATAGAAAAAGCTAAAGCGATTTGCAGTTGCAGGTCTTGCTTGGCAGATTTAGCCTCAGGAATCTCCCGCACAATCATGCGATAAGTCAATTGCTCACCCGATTTAACTGGAGTAAGCCTAGCTAAACGGACAACTTGACGGGAGTTTGGAGCCAACTTAATGATAGGTGGCGATAGAAACATATCTTCTGTTAAGGTCAGCTCGTCTTCGCCGTTCGGCTTTTGCTTCCATGTGTACAGGTCAGCCTGCATCACTAGCGGTTCGTCGCCATCATTGGTAATGGTCACGGCAACGGCACGATCTTTAGGTTCCATGTAAATGCGTACCGGCGTGACGGAAAACACCCCAGCATACACTTGTGGGCCAGCGGCAAACAAACCGAATACAGCGGCGGCTAAAATAAACCTTTTTAGAATAATCCTGTTTAGAGCATGCCTTTTAACAGGCTCTATAACTTCTGTAGAGGAGATTTTCATTATTGTTTCCCTCGATCAGTGAATAATGGATTACCAGTTGATAAGAATCTCCAGATAATCTCGGTCGGTTAAGTTAATAAGTCGCCAACTAGTAGCAGTACCTGTACCAGCATGGCTACTCATCGGACCTAATTGATTGCTGCCGCGGTTTGCTTGAAGCACATAGCGATAAGCACCGCCATGTGTAGGACTGAATGACTGCGCCGAGCGTCCTGATTCTATATCCACCACTGCCCCAGTTGCGCACACCACGGTATAGGTTACGTTCAATGCTCCCGGACCGCTGCTAGTCTGGCAAAAAGCCGAGTTGGGCTGGCTCGCGACCAAGGGCGTATCAGCACTTGCCTGCAAGTTAACGGTCACATTAAATCCTCGGCTAGCTTGTGCGGCATCGGCCAAAGTCGGCCATGTGCCAAACGCAGCAAATAACGCTAGCATCATTACCGGACTACTCAACATACAGCGAGCGGAAAGCATGCGCCTTGCCTGCAAGCCCTAGTAGTTGACGGTTAAGGTTCTAACCTGTGTTTGCGTTCCGGAAGACGTTACCCCGGCTTGGCTGGCTGGCATACTACCCGTAATGGAATACGGGCGAGAGTCTGCCGTACCGCTACTGGATGCAGTAGCCGCAGTACCAGGCGAGATTGAGCCCGGGGTAGCGGTAATGTCGTACTGCAGCCCAGAAATAATCCCCGCGCCTACCGCATTAGTCGCGGCACCTGCAGCAGTAGAGCCTGGCGCAGCAGTATCAAAGTTGGCTGTTACACCAGTTAAGCCACGCGTGCAGGTCAATGTTGCTGTAGTAGGAGTAGCGGTTTGTACGCCAGATTGAAATGCGGTGTAGGTACCGAAGGCTAGGTCACCGATAACGCCCATAGTGCACACAGAGGTCAAGGTGACGGTAACATTAAAATTGCCGCTCACACTAGCGGAGAGCGCAGGCTTTGCAGCGAAAATTAACGAGGTAGAAGTTAACGCTATTAATATCTTTTTCATATGCACCTTTCCAGAATGCAGTATGCGCAATAGAGTTAAAACTACCTTAGAGCCATCTCCTGTTGCGTATACATATTAATAAAACCGTTGTAAAAATTAACAAAGTTAAACAAATGAAAACACAATAGTAATGACTTTTTTCATACACAAACCCTTGATTAAGAATGGGTTTGTCATTCCCAAAATTTAAGAATTGTGGAAACTGAGACTATACTAGCCCAATAAAAATAATATGTAAACAAGAAAAAACCCCAATAACTCATCAAGTTACTGGGGTTTATTTACATTACTAAACTAGCAAGCTTTAGACTAGGCTAAGCATTAGGCTAGACAAGCTCTAAAATGGTTCTCTATATAAAACCATCATTATTAAATTATAAACTTCACTAACCAATTGATTAAAATCATCAAAACAAAAAGTAAAATAATTAACTTCAATAAAATGTAAAGTTATAACTAAAATTATATAATTATTTAATCATAAATCTCTTACTACATTCATCAATCTACATATTATAGGCTATTAAGTTGCTTCCAAATTTCTCTAATCTCTTTTATAGCGGAACGTGCTAAATTAAGTTTTTCTGCTACTTGATTTGCCGGATAGCCCATTCCTAATAATTGTGTTGCTTGTAACATTGATGAATCTGCAAAATCTAGAATTGCAAGAACTCTGCAACTTAGTAATCTGTTACGCCTAATAAGAACTCTACTGGGTCGATTCAAATGCAATAGTTCAATTAAATATTCTGATGGTCCATTAATTGATTCCAATTCACCTTTCAAATCTACATTAAAGTAATTTAGCCTACTTTCAATAAATGGGTCTACGAATCCTATTTTGCCGTTATGTGAAATTCCCAGTGATTTATTGATTGGCCAGTGTGACGATTTCCATCTATTACACTTACTACATGAATGAATCGCCACTAGTTTACTAGACGCCTTTGAGCCGTAATAATGGTAACCTACCATCTCCGATAGACTAGGAAAACCAATTCAAGAATACGGCAATTGAGTGTCTACAAAACTAGTGGAAATTCAAGTCGCGATTAATAACTTAATCTCATCACCGCACAATTAGCGGTAATGATTATTGACCTTGCGGTGATTGTATGCAACTATTACCGCATGAATAGCGGTGACTATCAAAAGTATGTCTGGCAAAAAGCCGATTGGCCACAATGGACATTCAATTCCAGCAAGCTCTCCACATTGCTCTACCAGGTGAATATGGAACGTGGCCGCTTGCTCGGCGCAATGCAGGCACTTGGTTTCACATTGTCAGAGCAAGCCAGCTTGAAAGCCATGACAAGTGAAATTGTTAAATCCAGTGAGATAGAGGGCGAGAAACTAAATCCTGAAGCTGTCAGGTCGTCAATCGCACGTCGTCTAGGGGTAAATGACAGCAACCCAGTTAAATCCGATAAAAACACCGATGGCGTGGTTGAGATGGTGTTGGATGCGACCTTACGTTATCAAGAGCCACTAACTGAAGCTCGGTTATTCGGGTGGCATGCTGCCCTATTTCCTACTGGCTACAGCAGCATGCTTAAAATCAACGTCGCAGCCTATCGCACTGATGTCAATGGACCTATGCAAGTAGTTTCCGGTGGTATCGGACGTGAGAAAGTACATTACGAGGCTCCTCCAGCCGGCGTGCTTAAAGACCAGATGGGGGACTTCTTAGGCTGGCTGAATGGCTACCCTGATTGCGATCCGGTGTTGAAGTCTGGGCTTGCTCATTTATGGTTCGTGACCTTGCATCCTTTCGAGGATGGCAATGGTCGCATAGGACGTGCGGTGTGCGATCTAACACTATCGCGTGCAGATGATTCAGCTCAACGCTTTTATAGCCTGTCTGCTCAAATGATGAAAGAGCGTGACGACTATTACAAAGCGCTTGAGACCGCACAAAAGGGCGAACTTGATGCTACGGGTTGGCTTGAGTGGTATTTGGGCTGCTTGCTGCGTGCTGTGCTGTCTGCGAATGAGGAAATCAAGGGTACGTTGTACCTTACCTCACTAAGTCAGCGTGCGAAAGGCGGTAGCTTGAATCCCCGTCAAATGCAGATGTTGAATATGTTGATGCATGGCTTTGAGGGTAAATTGACTACCGGTAAGTGGGCTGCACTGGCTAAATGTTCAACCGATACAGCTTTGAGAGATATTGAGGCACTGGTTGAGCTGGGTGCGTTTAAGGTGATGGGTACGTCTAGGCGTGATAGTTACTACGAGCCAACTTGGAGTTAATGTAAAGATTAATCATGGGTTAGTTTGGCCAAGGTTAATTGATGAAATTTGTTCTCTAATCAATTTTTCCAATTTATCTATATGCAACTTTTTATCTTTATTTAAATAAGTAAGGGTAAGTAGTGTTAACGGATGTATGTTCATATAATTAGATAAACCATCAACTTTATCGATGGTAGGCGAAAAAATCTCCCGCTCAAGGGTGCTTATATAGGTTCGACTCGAAACATCAGAAAAGTCTTCTTGAGTAAGCCCTTTGGCTAATCTGGCTTGTTTAAGTGCTTGACCAAAAGCTTCATTGATTTCCATATAGAATCCTTGACTAAAGGACTCTATCTAGCCAAAATGAACTATATATCACTACAATGTATACTGTTCATCAGGCGTATAACATGATAGAAACTTTCCAACAGGCTGAAATACCATTTATTTTTGATGCTGACGGAGCGAGGCTATGGAGTTACGCCCATATGAATCTAATGATCCCTTGGTTCTTTATACATTACGAGAACAAAGTAGAGGGCCAAATTGTTAGATGCCAAATTATGCTTTTTAAAGTTGATCAAATAGAACAATTAATACTTGATCCAACAATATCAATCAAAGCTATATATCTAGTTTCCCCTGGATACGTGAATCACACTAATGAATGGTCAATGGATATCATTAAGTCTCTTTCCAGTGGCACCGATGAGAAGGGTTCTTTTGAACAAAATGTTATAAGGTATGAGTTAGCAAATTCCACATTTTATTATTATCCGGAAATCACAGACCACGCCTCATTTAAGAAAATTTCGGATATTTACATTCAATAAATAAAGAAATTAAATCACTTAAATGTCTGTTTTCGGCCCAAAGCAGACATTCAGATAGTTAATCAAAAATCTCTTTGTTCGAGCACTCATTGGAATAAGAGTGCTCGAAGCGTAATATGGCTATTGGTAATCTGTAGGTTAAGTTTTAGTACCTAGAGCTGTTGAGGATATCTCCTTTGAATTATCAGGGTACCTAATTTTGAACCAGATAGCATACATCGCTGGAAGGAATACAAGTGTTAATATGGTGCCGGCAAAAGTACCGCCAATCAGGGTGTATGCCAACGTCCCCCAAAACACTGAATGAGTGAGTGGAATAAACGCCAGAATCGCTGCTAAAGCGGTAAGAATCACTGGTCTGGCACGTTGTACGGTTGCTTCCACGACTGCGTCAAATGGGCTTAATCCTTCCTTCAGGTTATGCTCGATCTGCCCAATGAGAATCAGCGTATTGCGCATTAGAATACCCGACAGTGAGATCAAGCCAACCAGCGCATTGATACCAAAGGGTTGCTGGAATAGTAGTAGTGTTGGCACCACACCGATCAACCCCAATGGACTGGTAGCAAACACCATGACCATGGATGATATAGAACGAACCTGAAGTATGATGATCAGCAATGTAAGTGCAATCATGATTGGGAATAAAGGCAACAACGCTTTGGTTGCCTTGCCCGATTCTTCGGTAGCACCAGCTTCTTCAGTCCTGTAACCAGCTGGAAGTTTGGTGATGATGGGCTCTAATTCCTTCAATATTGCAGCAGACACCTCGGGCGGCTGCAAATCTTCAGCAATATCACCGCGTACAGTAATCGTTGGAGTACGATCCCGTCTACGAAGAGTCGGTTCTTCTAATTGTATTTCGACAGACCCAATTTGCGATAACGGGATCCGTTGCCCAACTGAACCAATTAGCGTAAAACCTGATATCTTTTCAGGGTCTAAGCGCATGTTGTCCGCTGCTCGACCAACCACTTGTACTGAGCGTATATCCTCACGAACTTCGGTGACTGGTACGCCACTCAGCAGAAACTGAAGTTGCTGTGCGACACTATTAGACGTCAGTCCAACAGCCTGCAATCGGTCCTGATTAAGCGTAAAGTGCAAGGCTGGAACCCGCTCGCCCCAATCGGCATTAACAGTTCGCATCATCGGACTTGCATCCATCACATGGCGCACTTCATTTGCGATTTTGCGCAATTTTTCGGGGTCTTGCCCTGCAATACGAAAAGCGACAGGATAAGGAGAATAGGGGCCGAATACTAGCTGTGTCACCCGTACGCGGGCTTCAGGCGCCAATCCGTCCGCGATGGCTTGACGTAACCTTAACTTCAGCACCTCGCGCTCCTCTTGGTTATCCGTGCGCACGACGAGCTTCGCAAAGGACGGATCTGGCAGTTCAGGAGACATGGCAAGGTAGAAGCGTGGCGCGCCTTGTCCGATATAAGCCGTTACAATTTTCGCCTCCTTTTGTTTTGCCAGCCAAGCTTCAACTTTGACCGTGGCAGAACTGGTCTGCGCAATCGATGTGCCATCCGGCATTTGAACCTCGACCAATACCTCAGGACGGTCAGAGGTTGGGAAAAACTGTTTTTTCACAATAGCCATGCCAAGAATGGATACGACAAAAGCACCGATGACAATCGCAGTAACAATCCACTTGTGTTGGATGACTCGCCCCAACAGTGAACGAAAGCGGTTGTAATTTGGTGTACTGTAAATCGCTTCATGTCCTCCCTCAATTTTCTTAAGTTCGGGGAGCATCTTCACGCCTAAATAAGGGGTAAATACTACCGCGACGATCCAAGAAGCAATCAGTGCAGTACCCACCACCCAGAACATATTGCTGGTGTACTCGCCTGCGGTAGACTGGGCAAAACCATTGGGCATAAAACCTATGGCAGTTACCAGTGTGCCGGACAGCATAGGCGCTGCGGTATGACTCCAGGCATAGGCTGACGCAGCAATTCTGCTGTAACCTTCTTCCATTTTCACAACCATGGTCTCAATGGCAATAATGGCGTCATCAACCAGCAGACCAAGGGCAAGGATCAGTGATCCTAATGTGATTCGGTCGAAATTTTTACCGGTGGCCGCCATCACGACAAACACAAGTGCAAGTGTCAAGGGCACAGCGGCCGCAACCACAAGGCCAACGCGCCAGCCCATGCTTAAGAAACTTACAAGCATGACGACCAGAAGTGCGACGAAGAACTTGACCATGAACTCATCAACCGATGTTTCGATGTTGACAGCCTGGTCTGTGACTTTGGTCAAGCTCATGCCCAGCGGCAAATCGGCACTGATTGAGGCTACTTCTGTATCTAATGCTTTTCCCAGATCAAGGCCATTCCAGCCTTCACGCATGACAACGCCTAGCAATAATGCTGGTTCACCATTGTTGCGGATAAAGAATGTAGAAGGGTCTTCGTAACCGCGCTCTACAGTTGCTACGTCGGATAGTTTTAATATCCGGCCTTTTGCAGATATCGGCGTATCGCGAATTTTCTGCAGTTGATCAAAAGCGCCTTCAATGCGGATAAATACTTTTGTACCTTTGGTATCAATCGAACCTGCCGGGGTTAAGGTATTTTGGTTATTCAGTGCGGAAAATATTTCCTGCGGTGAAACTCCCAGAGTCGCCAAGCGTTCATGGGAAAAGGCTATGTAAATACGCTCGGGTTGCTCGCCAATGATGTTTACTTTCTTCACGCCAGCCACATGCAACAGACGCTGACGCATGTTTTCTGCATCGCGCGCTAATAACCGTTGTGATTCTCCTTTTGCTTTTAATGCAAAGAGCGCAAAGGTAACGTCGGCATATTCGTCATTCACCATAGGGCCGATGACGCCAGCTGGTAAATTTTTTGACTCATCGCTTATTTTTTTTCGTGCTTGGTAAAACTCTTCTTTAACTTCAGAGGGTGGCGTACTGTCAAGCAGTGTCACGGTTGTAAAAGCCAGACCAGGCCGGGTAAATGTTTCCGTACGATCGTAATAACGCAGTTCTTGCATGCGCTTTTCTATTTTCTCCGCGACCTGATCCTGCATTTCCTGAGCTGTTGCACCAGGCCAAGCAGTAATTACGGTCATTATCTTGATCGTAAATGGAGGATCTTCAGCCCTGCCCATCTTAAAAAAAGCAATGGTACCTGCAATAGTGATCAGGATGATAAGGAAAAAGGTGATAGAGCGTTCACGTACTGCAAGTGCTGAAAGATTAAAGCCGCTCATTTTGTCTCTCCGCGGTTTACATTTGCTGGCTTCAAATCTTTAGAATCCAAAACTGCGGGATTTAAATCGGAATTGCCAGCATCATTAGTCGCCACTCTGACTTTTTCGCCTTCGTGCAATAGATGAGCACCAAGACCAACAATTTGATCATTTACATTGAGATTGCCATCTATACGCGCGGTGTCATCAGTGATGCTTAGGATTTTGACGGGGCGCCAAGTGACATGGCTTGGGCTGCCCTCAAGCACCCAAACTCCCGAGCCTTTGCCAGCATCAAAAATCGCGCTAATAGGCACTGCTAAGCCAGTTAGGGTTGAAGAGTCACTTTCCTTAATCTGGATAGTAATGGTCGCACCGAGTGGTGCATTGGCTAATGCTTCATCCAGTACATATCTCGCTTCAAATGTACGTGATACACCATCAGCGGATTCTGAAAGCTCCCTGAGTTTTGCTGGAACGGTCTGGTTGTCCTTGCCATAGAGTTTTGCCTGCGCAATCGAACCTAGCGCTGGGCGCACCGTTTCCGGTAGATTAACGATCGCTTCTCGCTTGCCAGAGTGTGCTATGCGCACCACAGTCTGACCAGCGTTAACCACTTGTCCCGGTTCTACCAGTGTATCAACTATCACGCCGTCAGCGCCCGCGAGCAAAACTGCATAACTGGATGCATTCTTTGCTACATCTGCTTGAGCTTCGACTGCTTTGAGCTGTGCATGGGCAGAGTCTGCCGCTGCTTTAATTTGATTATATGTAGAAGCAGAGATTGCACCTTCTTCTACCAGACCACGATGTCTGATTTCATCGTCCGCCGTTTGATCGGCGCGGGCCTTTGCTACCAATACGGCTTCACGTTGTGCATTAGCTGTCAATTGCAGATCGATAGGATCAATACGCATGAGTGGTTGACCTCGCTTAACGATTTGGCCAGCATCTACATAGCGCTCAAGCACTTTCCCTGCAACACGAAAGCCCAAGTCGCTTTGAACCCTGGCGGCCACTATTCCTGTGAAAGAGCGGGAAGAATCAGATGCCTGTTGAACGGCTACTGTTTTCACCAGCGGTGTTTGTGTGCGGGGATCAATCGGCATTTTTTCACTGCATGCAACAAATGCCAGTGGGAATAGGCTAATCAGAATCGCTGAACTAAGTTTATGGCTAAACATGGAGGTCACCTTTTTAAAGAGTAACCCCCATTTTCCATCTAGTGACTAATTAAGTCAATAGTCACTAAAGTATTTTTACTTATTTATGGAGCAAGGCTTCTCAGTATCAGGCTCGAAAGAATCATGGGCGCCTGTTCAGCAAGGTTAAGATTGTGTTGTAGCAGCAATGGATTGGTATATGGTTGCATCACTAAATAGATGGCGTTGACCGTTTCATCGATGGGTGTTTTGCGCTCAAACTCCCCCGTATCGCGACCTTCGAGAATAATCTGCAAGATGATTTTTTTGATTTCAATTTGGTAGCTAACAGTCGATTGCCATTCCTCACTCGCAGCAGATGCAGCAATGTCGTAGAGCTTACGGTCTTCGAAAAAAAGTTCCGCACTTGCTGCTACCGCGGCTTTAAACATACGCCTAAAGCGTTCGGAAGCGGTGGGAGCATCCACCATTCCTTCATTAATTGCATTCAGTATCGCACCCAAGCAATTGGCGCATATTACCTCGCCAATGGCTTGCTTCGTAGCAAAAAATTTATAGATGTAGGCTTTAGAAAAGCCAATTTCTTTAGCCAGGTCGGAAACAGTCGTTTTCTCGTAGCCATAGCGGCTGAAATATTCAGCAGCAGCCTCAACTATTTGATCACGAACATTGTGTTCAGATGGACCTCTTGTAATGGATTGTGGTTTTTTAGTCATATTTATAGCATACCCTGACTTTAGAGGATTGACAAATAGTGACCATATTGTAATATAGTCACTTACTATATTGAATAAGTTTAAGGGTCGCCATGTTAATTTCTCGTCCTGTAGCTGTATTGCTAAGTGCTGGTTTTATCACAAGCTGTGCAGTTGGCCCAGATTATAAAAAGCCGGATATAGCTTTCTCCAATCAATATATTGGCCAAACTCAACTTGAAAAGCGTAAAGCACAATCTAATGTTGAACTTGCAAATGCTGATCTTGCAACTTGGTGGGATGGGTTCAGTGATCCGCTATTAAGTCGGTACGTACGATTAGCGTTAGAACAAAATCTGAATATAGCGCAAGCTACCGCACGCATCGCACAAGCCAAATCAGGGCTTGGTGCTGCACATGCTGCATTATTGCCATCGGCTAATGTGAGTGCGCAAGCGATAAGAAATCACCAGTCGCTTGAAACTCCTTTAGGACAGTTACTTAACTCGACTCCTGGTTATGACAGGAATGCCAATCTTTATGAAGCCAACCTGAACGCAAGTTGGGAGCTGGATATATTTGGCGGATTACGCCGCGAACAAGAAGCAGCATTAGCAGAATACCAAGCGGCTAAGGCCGGTGCGATCGCAACCCAGTTATCTGTGGCAGCACAAACGTCAGACATTTACATCACTATTCGTGGTTTGCAGTCACGGCTTGATATTTCGAAAAGACAGTTTGAGACACAACAGCAATTACTTTCAAAAGTAAATATGCTGTATTCCAGAGGCTTAGCGTCACGACTTCAAGTGCAACAAGTAAAAGGCGCCGTGGCTCAGGTTAAGGCTGTTATCCCAGTGTTGGAAAGTGCGCTCGACGCGTCCATGAATGCGCTTGATGTGATGCTGGGAGTCGCGCCAGGCACTTACAGAGCCGAACTGGAAAAAGTCGGTCCAATACCTGTTGCACCGCAAATATCCTCAATCGGCTCTCCTGCAGATTTACTGCGCCGCAGACCAGACCTAATTGTGGCGGAAAGACGACTAGCGGCAGCTAATGCAAAAATTGGTGTAGCAATTTCCGAATATTATCCAAAGCTTGCGCTAAGTGCGTTGATTGGTACTGCGACCGCTATATCGGGAGGAAATCTATTTAGCAGCGCCGCAAACCAAGCAGCTGGAGTTGTGGGCTTGCGCTGGCGCTTGTTTGATTTTGCACGCATTAATGCGCAAATTGATCAGGCAAAAGGTCAGGAAGCAGAAGCTTTGGCGGCCTATCGACAATCAGCACTGCGCGCGACAGAAGATGTAGAAAATGCCATATCGGCCTTGGTTAAGCGTGAAGAGCAAACAGAAGCGTTGTTAGAAGGCGAACAATCGCTTAGCCAAGCGCGAAAATCTTCATTCGTGGCATATCAAAAAGGCGTTGTCAGCTTGATTGAAGTGTTGCACGCAGATGAAAATTTATTGAGAACCTCTGATGCAAAAGCGCAAGCGCAAACTGAATCAGCACGATCCGCTGTTGCGACCTTTAAGGCGCTAGGCGGTGGCTGGGAAGAGAGCAATGTGATTTCTCAATCTTCAAACACCTTGAACATAGCTAACATTGCTAAAGATTAAATTTTTATAGCAGGATTGATTTAGGTGAAAATGACTATGGGAAACATACATTTACATTATTGCTGAATGCCTAAGCTCGATGCGCGATGTCCAGTATGCAAGTATCGCTGCAGTGATTAATAACGATGCACTCATCCAAAAGGTAGCACGATATCCACTCAGATCGAACAAGATGCCACCGAACGTTGCACCAGTGGTAATCGCGAGTTGGATGATTGCCACAAATAATCCACCGCCTGCTTCTGCATCGTTGGGTAGTGTTTTAGCAAGCCACGTCCACCAAGCCACGGGTGCCGCAGTTCCTACCAATCCCCAGACTCCCAGTAATACTGTTGTTATTAGCGGTGAGTAACCAAAGATAGTTAGCGCTATTGCGATGATTGCCATCAGTAATGGAATGATCATCAGGGTTCTATACAGCCAATCTTTCAAGAAGACACCAATCAAAAGCGTACCGACGAAGCCTGCAACCCCCATTGTGAGAAGCATTAACGAAAGTGTAGTGACCCCCACATGCGTTACGCTCTCTAAGAAGGGGCGCAAGTAGGTGAATAGAGCAAACTGGCCCATGAAAAAGCTGCTCACCGCTGCCATGCCAATTGCTACCTGAGGCCTCATCATTAATTTAAAGATGTTTCCTGTGGCTGCTTTATTCATAGGCTTCATGCCAGGTAAGCTAATCAACAACCAACAGAATGTAATGACTGCAACAGGCACCACACAGAAAAATGCACCACGCCAACCAATGATACCGCCCAGATAGCTTCCTAAAGGTGCGGCAACGACAGTAGCTAAAGCGTTTCCGCCATTAACGATTGCAAGCGCCTTCGGGATTTTGTCTGCAGAAACGAGTCGCATGGCCGTTGCGGCTGACATAGACCAGAAGCCTCCAATAGCAATCCCAATCAACGCCCGCCCCACCATAAACACACCATAATTATGCGCAATGGCTACGATGGTTCCTGAAATGATGACCAATAACGTCAGCAGTAAAAGCAGGATTTTGCGATCCAATTTTCCTGCTAGCGATGAGATTAAGAGGCTTGTCACCAAAGCAAATGCGCCTGATATCGCTATCGCTTGACCAGCCTGACCTTCGGTACTGTGAAGGTCACTTGCTATCGGGGTTAATAGGCTAACCGGCATGAACTCCGATGCCACCAAAGCAAAAGCCCCAAGTGACATCGCGAACACACCGCTCCAGCTTTGTCCATTTTCAGAGGAAGTATTGAAAGCCGTAGTTGTCATAGAGATTTTATTAATTCCTAAATAAAGTAATTACTTAAGGTTAACCTTGAAGAATGCTGTCAATTTATCAAAGGGAATCAGGTTAACGCGGTCGTACAAATCCACGTGACCCGCACCGGGAACAATGACGAGCTCTTTCGGTTGTCCTGCAAGGCGGTAGGCTTCTTCACTGAATTCTTTAGAATGCGCCTCTGAGCCCGTGATAAATAACATAGGGCGTGGTGAAATCGTCTCGATGTCATTGAAAGGGTAAAAATTCATGAATTTCGTATTACTGGAAAGCGTGGGATGGGTTGTATGCTCGGGTGAAGATCCCGCAGGTGTAAACTCACCACGTGGTGTACGGTAAAAGTCATAAAATTCACGCTGGACAGGGTGCGTATTTGCGTCTATTTTATGGTCCGTCCCGCCTGTGTATTTGATTGCACCGCCCGTAAACTCTACATAACGTTGCTGAGCGGCTTCTGCAATGATTTGTTTGCGCTGTTCAAGGGTTTGCGAATGGTTGAGTGCATTACGGTTGGCTGCGCCCATATCGTACATGCTGACAGTCGCGATGGCTTTCATGCGAGGATCAATCTTTGCTGCACTAATGACGAAGCTACCACTACCGCATATACCAAGTACCCCTATGCGTTCCCTGTCAATAAATGCACTGGTACCTAAGTAATCAACAGCGGCACTAAATGCCTCTGAGTAAACATCCGGTAGCACAGCATTGCGTGGTTGACCCTCGCTCTCGCCCCAAAATGTGTTATCAATAGCTAAGGTGACAAAGCCCTGCTCTGCAAGCTTCTGGGCATAGAGGTTTGAGCTTTGTTCTTTTACTGCTCCCATCGGATGACCAACAATAATGGCTGGGCTTTTGGTTTTTTGATCCAGACCCTTAGGCATGAAAAGATTGCCAACGATCTTCATGTTGTACTGATTTTTGAACGTGACTTTCTGCACAGTGACTTTATCGCTTTTGTAGAAATTGGCTGCACCGTTTGACATGTCGGCTGCAAATGCAGTGGTAGCAGGCAGCATGCCAGCGCTTGTACTCATAATAGTCATGGTTGTTAACATCCTTATCCATTTATTGGGCTTAAAAAAATTCATCGTGTCTCTACTCCTAAAAGGTTGTGCGCTGAGAAAATTGATTACTTAACTTCTGTAATCCTTACAGTAATTTTTTGTGATTTAGAAAATGCTGCGGGAATAGACGCTAACTTGCCTAAATAAATCAGGCCATTGGCAAGCCCAGCATCAGAGTCTTTGTAAAAAATAGCGAGGTTGCCCCAAGGTGCATAATAGGTAATATCCCCCGCTTTTCCTGCATAGGCTTTAGCAGCGTTCTGGCTAGAGAGTTTGTGCGGCGGGTAAGCTATTTTTTCGGTGCCGGCATAATCTTTTAGCTCCAACGTCAGGGGCAACTGCTTCATCAAGTCCAGCGTGGCTGGCGAGCTATCTAAAGTGGCTGTAACAGGATTTTGTCCTTCAATATCTAAACGAATCTGCATGGTTGTATCACTCCTAAAAGATGGCTGTACCGATGTTTTGGGTGTTACTTCACTGTAGGCACTGGAACAAAAAAACAGTATGGGCAGTACACGGCTGCCTAAATATTTAAAAGTCCTGTAGAGATTACTCATGCTGATGACTCCTTTTTATTCATGAACAATAAATACAAATGTCACGGTAATATTCATTAATTTTTTGCAATAATCTTGTCGGCGTATAAATGCATTACAGCCTGACTAAATGCATAAAATTATAAAAATGTATTCTAATGATTTGTTTAGCGAATGATTAGTCACTAAAATCATCATAGACTTATTAGTTAAATTCATTAATAAGTGGATGATCAAGGGATTGCGGTAATATACTTGGGTGTTTTGAACAAGAAGGGACCAGCGATGATTGCTAAAGAAAACTATAACAATTTATATGCTTTTCTAATGGTCGTCAGAGAGGGTAGTTTTACCAAAGCCGCAGGCAAGCTTGGTGTGTCACAGTCCGCGCTTAGTCATACCATACGCGATCTGGAAGATCGACTGGGGGTGTTATTGCTAACCCGCACCACACGAAGTGTTTCACCCACTCTGGCGGGAGAGAAATTGCGTGAGACCATAGGTGCCAGTTTTGATCACATCGATAATGAGCTTTCTTTGCTGACAAAGTTGAGAGATACGCCAGCAGGTTTGGTAAGGATTAATGCCAGCAATCATGCTATTCGCGAAATTTTACTCCCCAAATTGGCAGCATTGACGCAGCATTACCCCGACATAGGCATTGAGTTAACGGCTAACAACGGTTTTGTTGATATTGTGGCCGAGCGCTTTGATGCTGGCGTACGTTTAGGTAACAAGGTAGCTGATGGTATGGTTGCCGTGCGGATCAGTGCGCCAATGAAAATGGTGGTGGTGGCAACCACCGCATATTTCAATCAATATCCTGTACCACAAAGCCCACAGGATTTATCACAACATAATTGCATTGCTTACAGGTTGTCAACGCAAGGAGGCATCTACGCTTGGGAAATGGAAAAAGATGGGTTGGAAGTCAAAATTAAAGTCGATGGTCAATGGGTGTTTAATGAAACCTACCATGTTTTGGATGCCGTCCGTGCCAGTTTAGGCATTGCCTATATCCCCGAGGATTTAGTTGCGGCAGATATTGCACAGAGGCATTTAGTACAGGTGCTTGAAGATTACAGCAAAGAATATCCAGGCTTTCACCTCTACTATCCACATCGCAGGCAACAAACTCCCGCATTAAAATTGGTGATTGAGTCCTTAAGAGTGAGCAGTGCCGCTAGGCCATAGGTAAGCTCATTTCGCGCCAGTCATACGTAATCTTACTATTAGAACTTGGCCTTATATTAGTTTGAATAAACGGAGGCGAACGTCCTTTTTGGGCCGTTTGATGTCGTAGCTTTTGGCCCAAAACAGACTGTCAACGATGGACTTATACAGTTATAAAGTTGGTATGTCGGAGTTATTACTAGAACACTCTACTGTGTTGCCAATTCTCATAATGATTAAATGATTGACTCTATAAATAGTTAATTACAGTCGAAAATAGACATAATTATTTCTGTTGGCTTAAGAGTGCTTCAAACTCATTGATTGGCAATGGTTTACTAAAATAATACCCTTGAAAATTATCGCAATTATTTTCTTTCAGAAACTTTAGTTGCTCTGCTGTTTCCACGCCTTCAGCTATTACTTTTAACCCTAAACTATGTGACAAAGTGATAATTGTGGCTACCAAAGCTTTATCGTTTGCATCTACAGTAATGTCTCGCACAAAAGACTGATCAATTTTAAGTTGGTGTAATGGCAATTTCTTTAAATATTGTAGCGATGAATATCCAGTACCAAAATCATCAAGTTCAAAATTAACACCAAGTTTTTTGAATTGATTCATGCAAATAATTGTGTCTTCTGCGTCTTCTAGTAACATACTCTCGGTAAGCTCTAAATTTAGCAAGGAAGGATTGATGCGGTTATGTGTAATTATCGACTCTACTTGCTGCAAAAAATTGGCCTGATGAAACTGTTTGGCACTGACATTCACCGAAAGCTTGAGTTTGTTCTTTTCCAAATCTTGCTCCCAGATTTTAAGTTGTGCGCAAGCCTTCTCAAGAACCCATTGACCAATTTTGATTATCAAGCCAGATTCTTCTGCAAGTGGAATGAACTCTACTGGCGAAATCATTCCGCGTTCGGGATGTTGCCAGCGAATTAACACTTCTGCTCCTAATGCCTGATTCTTAGCATCAACTTGTAACTGGTAAAACAATTTAAATTGATGCTGTTCCACAGCCACACGTAACTCACGTTCTAATTCAGTTCTGGCCGTGATAGCTAACTGCATTTTTGGATCAAAAAATCTTAAAGTATTGCGGCCGGAGTTTTTTGCCTCATACATTGCAATATCTGCTTGTTTAAGCAGTTCTTCGATACTGATGTTATTTTTATCAAATAGCACAGCACCAATGCTTACTGAGCTGTGGTATTGGTAGTCCCCTAAATGGTAGACCTGACTTAATGTATGCAAAACCTTCAATGCACATGCTTCTACTTCAGATGCAGCATTTAAAGCTTCACTGCCTAGTCCCTCTAGTAGCACTACATACTCATCACCGCCTAAACGTGCAATCGTATCGCCAGCACGCATACAGTTAGTTAAACGCTGAGCCACATTCTGAAGAAAAACATCACCAACATCATGCCCTAATGTATCATTTATATTCTTGAAATGATCCACATCCAGAAATAGGATGGCCCCCATTTTACCGTTACGCGAGCATGCAGCAAGAACTTGCGTCAAGCGCTCTGTCAACATTCGCCGGTTTGGTAAGTGAGTCAGTGGGTCATAAAATGCTAACATTTTGATTTCATCTGAGGCTGCTTTACTATCAGTAATATCAATTATGGTCGCAACATAATTGGTCACTTCATTATTTGCGTCCTTTACTGCGGAGATATTAAGCTGACATGGAAACAATTCACCATTCTTACGACGGTTCCAAATCTCCCCTAGCCAAGAGCCAGTATGATTAATACTATCCCACATCGAAGTATAAAAATGCCTATCCTGCCGCTCTGATTTTAATATATTGGCAGGTTTGCCTATGACATCTCCTGCATCGTATCCAGTTATAAAGCTAAATGAACGATTAACCTTAATAATGATTTTTTTTGCGTCGGTAATAAACATACCTTCTTGAGACTCAAATGCTATCGCAGCGATACTTAGCTGGTTGCTAGCTATTTTTCGTTCGGTAATGTCACGCGATATCATAATGAAATGCGAGTTTTGTTCAGAGCTATCTTCTCGCTTTGCCACGGACAATTCAAACCAGTGCAATTCATCATCGAAAGGGATTTCAATCTGATGGCCGAAAGACATTCCTTTGATAGACGCTTCATATATTGCATTCATACAAATTTCTGCAGCTTTTTTCGGTAGCACATCGGAGATTTTTTTCCCCATTAACTCGTGAGCAGGCTTAACCAACAAAGATTCCATCTTAGTGTGATAGCCTAAATACCGACCTTCTATATCTAAATCAAACAATACATCTGGAATCGCGTTCAACGTGCACTCTAATTCCGATTTGGCTTGACGAAGATCTTGTGTCATTTGCTCTGCCAGATAGATTGCCCGTGCGCGACCGCTACCTAACAACCAAACCAGCCACCCGAACAGCACGCTAAGTAAAAAACCACTAATTATTAAAGCGGTTAAATTGTTTTTCGGGAAACGCTCGTCAAATTTAGGAACGGAGCGTATTACTATATCCCAGCGCTTCCCGCCGATATATAGAGCACGCTTTGTATAAAGATCAGTATAGTTGCTAGCGTTGCTAAACAAGACATCCTTACCATTACTTATCACTATTGCGACATCTTTATCAATCTGACTATGTAAACCCTCCACAAAGTCACTGATTCGAAATGCACCGCTAACCCAGCCTAAAATAGCAGCACGCCTCTCGTCTACAGTATTTAATGGCTTGCTAGTATCATAAATTGGCACGTACATTACTACTGCAGGAATGTCCTTTCCTGCATCTTGAATTAGAACAAGTTTAGATGTCATTGCTACATCACCCTTGTCTCGCGCCTCTTCGATTGCAGCTCTAGCTTTAGGATTGGTGATTAAATCATATCCAATCGCATTTAGATTACTACCTATAAAAGGTTCGATTAGCGACAGCGGTGCATAACTCTTTCGTTCACCTGTTGGTTTAATTTTAAAGTCTGTGTAGCCACGCCGCCGCATATCTGCAATGTACTGAGACATTTCTTCATGGGGCACATGAATTGCCACATTCACAGCCTGAAAACCAGGGGAGTATTCAGATAAATTTAATGCTTGAATATAATTATGGTATTCAGTTCTAGTTACAAAGGTCGAGCTCTCATAAGAGCCTTTAATTCCCCGTAGCATAAGTTCATACCTGGATAGCCTCAGGTAAAGATTATTTTGAATCTGAGTGGAAGTATCATTAAATACTTGGCGACGTATATTAGTAGCTTGAGAATGTTGTTTATACCAGTAAGCCAGTGTGAGGCAAATCGTAAAAATGGTTACGCAGGCTGAAATAAAAGTAATCTGCCTATAATGTTTAAGCATATTCCATCCCAATATCTTTATAACCATACATAGCTTGCCACAAGGTGAAGCCTAGGGCTTGGCTAATATTTTCAATCTTCAATAAACAGCCAAAATCAGGCTGGATGTGATGGTAATGCAAGTTGCATAAGATTTATGCAGAGTACTCTATGTAGTCTGTCAGTTGATACTACTACATAAAATCTAAAGTTGCTGATATATCTCAACTGCAAGTTTTGCACTTTCAAAAATACTCGACACAGTGTACTTGGCTTCAAATATCTAAATAGTGAAGCATTTTGTCCAACCTGCTTCCAGACTGCACTCAACGCCTATTTAATAGATTAATTGGCTGGTTTTACGCAATTTTTACCATTAAGCTTGGCTTGGTATAAAGCCTTGTCTGCTCGATTAAGCAGTTTTTTTGTTCCTTCATCTAAATGTAAGTCAGCAACACCAAAAGATGCTGTGACATGCCCCACCTCGCTGATTGTTTGTTCTGCTAGGGCTTTTCTGATTCGTTCGGCAAACTCCAGTGCATCCTGAAGGGTTGAGTCCGGCACAATAATTAAAAACTCTTCACCACCCCAGCGAATTACGCTGTCAGTACTTCTTGCTT
Source organism: uncultured Methylotenera sp. (assembly GCF_946479685.1). The sequence goes on along the minus strand of NZ_CAMLGS010000010.1, from coordinate 13,702 downwards.
GGTTTTCAAGCAATTTGCTACATGTCTTAAGAACATGATCACCTACAGCATGACCAAAAGTGTCATTAATTGCTTTAAAGTTATCAATATCAATTATGATTAAGCACAGTAATCTTTTAGATAGCTGTTTTTGATCATCATACTGTTTAAGTAACTGCTCTCCTGAGCGTCTGTTAAGAAGGCCAGTCAATCCATCTTTAGATGCTAAATCCTTAAGCGCAAACTCACGTTTCAATCTGTCAGTGGAGTCTTTGCTAAAGCTGACATAATGTGTGACTCTTCCAAGATCATCCAAAATGCGTGTAATGCTTAGATCTACATAAAACAATGAGCCGTCTTTGCGAAGATTGGACTCATCCAGATTAAAATGTTTGATATTATTGGGTACCAAATTCGATTGATTGCATGGTCTATCAGGCAAAGTGCTCCATAAAAAGGAGGGAGTTTTGCCTAGAACTTCCTCTTGTTGGTACCCGGTTAATTGTGTAAACCCGGCATTCACAAATACGATTTTATTTTCTACATCAGTAATCACTACGCAATCAGGCGAATCATTTAGTGCTTTTGCTAATAAATTACGTTCTTGTTGTGTCTTAATATCCGCTGTGATGTTTTTCTGAACCGAAATGAAATATTGAATTGCTCCGGATGGATCTTTAATCGGAGAGATGCTCCATTCAACATTATAAGGGCTACCAGTTTTGGTATAGTTAATGGCACTCCCTTCAAAGTATACGCCGGCGCGAATGGAAGTCTCCATTTCTTTTATCACTTTTTTATCGGTAAGTGGGCCTTGGAGAATTTTAGGGGACTGACCAACGAGCTCATTTAACGTATAACCTGTCATTTTTTCAAATGAAGGATTAACATAAATAATGCGGACATTAGCATCCGTAATTACAACAGAATTGTAAGATTGATCAAGCGCTGCCTGAAAAAGCAATACACGATCTTCCGCAGGTAGTACCAAGTTTTGATGCCCGTTGCTATCAGTGTTGGTCATATATTGTCAATATTGAAGCTGACACTAATGCAAAAGTTAGCAATTTTTTCAAAGTATGAAAGGGGCTGATAAATCTATCACAACCACGCTTCTTCCCTAATCGACGGCAACGACTCAAAGCCTGGTTTAGCAAAATGGTAGCCTTGGAATAAATACACACCTTGATCAAACAAGGTTTTACATTCCTCTTCACACTCAATACCCTCTGCAATCACTTTTATAGATAACTCTTTACACACAGTAATAATCCCGAATACTAGAGAGCGACGAACCCTATCATTATGAATATTTCTCGTTAAGGACATGTCAAGTTTGATTACATCTGGTTGCCAATCGGCCAGAAGATTAAGCCCTGCGTAGCCCGCGCCAAAATCATCTATAGCCGTAGTAAAGTTATGTTTTTTGTATTCTATAAAAATGTTTTTAAGATGATTATGATCTTTAACTTTCTCGCCTTCTGTAACCTCGAACATAATACGTTCAGTCGGAAAGTTTAGCTCTGCTGCCGCTTCAAGCGTTGCTCTAATGCAGGTTTCTGGTCGATATACCGCATTGGGTAGAAAGTTTATACTCAGCATTCCTTGCAGGTTTAGCTTTTTAGCCAGATCTAATGCTTTTACGCGAATTGCCTGATCAAATTTATACCGATTGCTGTCATTGAGTTGTGAAAGTACTGAGTCTGCACCTTCACCGTTCACCCCTCTCACCAGAGCCTCATATCCAAAGATAGATTTATCACGCACATTAACAATAGGTTGAAAAGCCATAGTGAACTGGATTCCTAACTTCTCTGGATCACGGCAGTCTTTGCAGCCAACAGGCTTAAAAGGTTTAACTTCTATCATCAATTATCTCCCCACTAAAACTATATAACTTTTATATCCTTAAACTGTACCACGAACAGACAAGAGTGCTACTAAAGAGCATACAAAGGCAGTGATTGAAAAAAACAAAGATATGATTATCAGGTTTTTATTACTACTTAATTTTAATGATGGTTGCTGAGCCTGACTTGTGGTAGTTGACTCCAGCTCTAAACTCAGTTCGGGAGAGTCAATTAGTAAAGCTAAGATTTTTTCTGTCATTTCTGGAATAAATGCGTAAGGGTCAAAGGTTTGATATCCATTGTCTTTTAGATATTTACCCATTTTTTTATCAAAAAGTGCATACTTCATAGACCAGTTTGGAAAAGATAGTTCTGAAATATATTTTCTGGAGATGAGCTTAATATCTTTATGGCGAGGATCCCTTTCAATTTTGGCAAAAAGATTATTGATTGCTTCCTCATCACCTTCCAAGCACTGAAAGAAAGCACCATCTCCAAAATACATTACACCAACCAGACCATTCTTGCGGTTATTGATCCTAGATTTCGACAAAATCCTCACAATGTTTGGCTCAATTTTATTTATTGTGTCAGTACTCTCAAAAGTTGAACGGCTAATATAAATAATCTGAACAAGCTTTTGCATATTGTCCTCAGGTTTTATTTTTCTAAAATAATTATTAAAAAATTCTGTAAATCTGATAGCTAGTGTTGTCTGATTGTTTTGTAATTAAGCCAATGAGTAAAATAAAATCTAGTATGGACTCGTAGGCAAAGAGAGTTTTATCTAGAAGCTATAGCAGTCTAAAAGTTGAAACTTAACAGCAAGTAGGTGGATTGTTATGCTGTCTGTGCCAATCTGAACCCAAGCTTTTGAATCCTCTTAAAGAATTTCTAACACTTGTTAATTCCGAATATACGGGGAGCAAGCAGGCCCCGTATATTCGAACTACTTAATTATTACTCTGAAATTTTCTTTAAATTATCTAAGCCTCCACGGTACACACTGGTAATCACTTTTACAGCGGTAGCATCATCTTGGCCTTCTGCTGGTGTAGCTGAAGTATCTTTGCGTTTGAATGTGCCATTCCAGACAACACGTGATTTATCCTTACCTGCTGATTTGACAGTAACTGATGACACGTAACTGCTTACTGGAAGGACACCTTCAATAATCGTGTATTTGAAGGTTTTTGCTTTAGCGTTATAGGCAAGTAGCTTTTCTTTAATGGTTCCACCATCCTGGAGTGTTAATAAACGCTCAGCGCCTACTTTATTGTTAGACCCTGTCACAATTTCGGTGGTTTTTACAGCTGGGTGCCAAGCGCCGAGATCATTAAAGTTACTCACTCTTTCCCACACTTTTGCGGCTGGGGCATTAATCGTTACTTCTTCATGTGCTGATAGACTTTTCGCTTCATCAGCACTTACATTAAATGTTGTAGTAATCAACATGGCAGTTAGTAATACGCTGTATCTCATTTGTCATCTCCTGAAGTTTATAAAAATCTGCACAACCAATATACAGATCTGTATATATAGTATACAAATCTGTATACTTTAGGCAAGGAAATAAAAAAATTATCGACATGCATCCAAACTAAATCAAATTACGTATATCTAGTATTGAAATACTAAACACTCCTGGTGTCAGAGTATTCTTAAATAATTTAATTAAAGCGCTATCGAATTTTATTTGGTGTTAATGAGGTTGTTAGCCAATAAAGGTGTTCTGTAAATATCCAGATTACTGGAGCAGCGCACAATACAAAACTGAGACTTAGTTTATGCCCATTAACCGATTGCTCTGTATTGCAAGTTGAAAGTAACAATGCAGAGAGGAGTTTATGCAAAAACCCGCACTAAATAATCGCCTTATAAAAGGCCATAACTCTTATCTGTTATTTGCTGATGAGCAAAACTTTAGTCTGGAAAATCTGATTGAAGGCATTGTTAACAAAGAAAACCAAGCTTTAGAGGCCTTGTACGAACTTACCGTTGCAAGGATTTATGGCTTAGCTTTTAGGATTACACAAAACTATGCGCTAGCGGAAGAAGTAGTTGTTGATACCTATTGGCAAGCTTGGCGAGATGCGTCGAACTTTAATGCTGACAAAGGGCCGTTAATCGCTTGGTTACTAGTTATTTGCAGATCTCGGGCAATAGACGCTATCCGCAGTAATGCTAACCACTTTAGTATCAATATTGATGAGATTGACTTGAGCGAAGACTTTGGTAGTTATTCAGACAAGCAATCCGAACCGGATAATCAACTGCAGCAATTACAAAATGATGCATTACTTCATCGATACATTAATAAGCTCAGTCCTACACAAAAGCAGATTTTACATTTGGCTTATTTCAAGGGGCTGACGCATGAAGAAATCTCGCAGCAGATGCTCATGCCCCTAGGCTCAGTGAAGTCAAATATAAAGCGCGCACAAACTACATTAAAGCAACAACTAACCCAACTGGATAGTATATGAAAAATCCAAACAAAGAATATAGGCAGATCCTGGATGACGATCTAATCACACTGCTATCACTATCGGTTCGTGCGATGCCCCCAACTAACGATGTAAAGGTGCGGATGAAGGAATTGCTCTTTAAAAAAGTAGAAGATGCTTTTGATGAGACCAAGTATTTTATCTTTGCAAACATGGGGAGGTGGGTTAATGCAATGCCTGGCGTTGAGGTTAAGATACTGCATGAAACACAGCTCTCAAAATCTTATCTGGTGAAACTATCTGCGCATGCAGAAATTCCAGAACATAATCATACACAGAACGAGGAGTCTTTCGTTATTGAAGGTGAGGTTATGCTGGATGGCACTTTGTGCAGACAAGGCGACTATCACTTTGCAGCTGCAGGTAGCCAGCATAGCTTGATCAGATCAGACCTTGGCTGCACGTTGCTAGTTAAAACATCATAGCATGATGATGCGGCTGATAATCGTGCTGTTACCATTGTTACTCCAGGCAAATGCACAGGCAGCCGAACCTTATAAAGCGCCATTTTGGCTACCAGGTGGGCACCTGCAGACAATAGTGACATCGTTGCTTACAAAGGGGCCAGATATTAAGTATCGCCGGGAAAGGTGGGAGCTTAATGATGGCGATTTTGTTGATGTTGATTGGGCCGATACAGATGAGCCATACCTTCAGGAGAAACATTTCTCTAAAGCGACTTCCACAGCTGGCGAAGTCGTCGAGCAAAAAAAACCAATATTGGTCATATTTCATGGCCTAGAAGGAAATTCGCAAAGCCAGTACGCAAAATCTTTATTAGGCGCAGCTATATCTAAAGGTTGGCATGGAGTGGTTGTTAATTTTAGAGGCTGTTCAGGCGAACCCAACAGGCTACCCCGTGTTTACTATGCTGGCGATACTTTGGAAATTGATACTATGCTGTCCAGAGTCCGGGAAATTTATCCAGACAATTCCATTTATGCCGTTGGTTACTCCCTTGGAGGCAATGCCCTCCTAAAGTGGCTGGGCGAGGCAGGCACGAGCACCATGCCCCTCATCAGTAAAGCTGTCGCAGTGTCTGCCCCAATTGATCTCAAAGCTTCAGTAGATTCACTGGATGCAGGCCTTAACCGTATACTCTATACACCACTGTTTGTTGACTCCATGCGCCCTAAAGCGCTGGCGTTATCCAAGAGGTTTCCAGGATTGCTGGATGATAACCGCATAAAGAATGCCAAAACAATTCATGATATTGATAATGCCGTCACATCAGTTTTATATGGGGCATTGGATGCAAATGACTATTACAACAAAAATGCATCTAAACCATATCTACGTAACATTACACTTCCCACACTCATTATCAATGCAAAAAATGACCCATTCATGCCTGCAGAGTTTTTGCCGACAACGAACGATGTATCCACTTATGTAACGCTTGATTATCAGGAAGAAGGCGGTCATGTCGGATTCTTTACTTCTGGATTTGGTAACGAAAATGGCTGGTTACCCAATAGGATTATTGAGTTTTTGGAAGAGCATTAAATCAAAAAAACTAATACTGACATTTACTAATTAACCTTTGTGCATTTCTAAAAAAGTAAAAAAGGGCAACAATGCAACTTACGAGCTTAGCCATTCAAATGGCAGAAAAAAGTTTAATTCCTGACATCCTGATACGCCAAGGTATACGCTATCTATCTAAAAAACGCCTGCATGACATCGATGCTGATGACTGTGGAAAAAGTATAGATAATCTGAATACCTTTATATCAGCGATGAATGATGCTCCGATTGCATTGGTACCGGAGCTTGCAAACGCACAGCACTATGAGCTGCCTGAGAGATTCTTTGCGCTATGCTTGGGCGAACACAGAAAATACAGCAGTTGCTACTGGCTACCAGAAACCAACTCATTGAGTGAAGCCGAAGCTAATGCCTTAAATCTCACCTGTGAACATGCAGATCTGAAGGATGGAAATCATATTTTGGAGTTAGGTTGCGGCTGGGGATCACTCACTTTATGGATGGCTGCACGCTATCAAAAAAGTACGATTATCGCTGTTTCAAACTCTCATTCACAGCGTGAATACATAATGGCTACCGCTAGCATCCGCGGCCTTAAGAACATACGTGTCATCACCTGCGATATGAACAGCTTCAATCCGCAAGAGCATGGTATTGAACAGTCATTCGACAGGGTTGTTTCGGTAGAGATGTTTGAACACATGCGCAACCACAAAGTTCTTTATAGAAAAATACATGACTGGTTAATCCCTGGCGGTAAGTTCTTCATGCATATTTTTGTACACCGCAGCACCCCTTACTTATTTGAGATACAGGGAGATGACGACTGGATGAGCCAGTTCTTTTTTTCTGGCGGCATGATGCCTAGTGATGATCTTCCATTGCACTTTCAGGAATATATGAAGCTGGAAAAACGCTGGCGCTGGAATGGTACACATTATGAAAAAACTGCCAATGCATGGCTGCAAAATATGGACAAGCACCATCATGAAATTGATGTGATTTTGAAACATACCTATGGCACTGATAACGCTGAGATTTGGCGTAACCGCTGGCGTATATTTTACATGGCCTGTGCAGAACTATTTGGTTACAAAAATGGCCAAGAGTGGTGGGTGACTCACTATCGATTTGAACGCCCATTTTAAATTTTATGATATTAATTAACTTCATCCTATTTCAACTTGCATGGTTTTTCTGTGTGCTGGGAGCAGCTAAAGGCATGCCATGGCTGGGGGTTGCTGTAACCATAGTAATTCTGTGCTGGCACTTTCACAAAGCAAGGCAGGCCAAGCCTGAATTCATCCTGATATCTGCCGCACTTGTTATAGGCGCATGTTTTGACCAGTTAATGCTATGGATGCATGTTGTGGTATATCAGCAGCATGGTTGGAGCTTTTCATTAGTGCCAGTATGGATACTGGCACTGTGGGTAGCTTTTGCTACGACACTTAATGTCAGCTTGGCATGGATGCAGGGGCGTTACCTAATTTCCATACTGCTAGGAGCTGCAGGCGGACCGCTGGCTTACCTTGGTGCAGAGCGTATCGGTGCAATCTTGCTGCAAGGTTATCCATCCTATATTGCTTTATCTCTCGGCTGGGCAGTGATAACCCCTACTCTTCTCTATCTTGCAAGCCAATTGAATGGATTTAAAACGGAACATTCTTCATGAATTTTCATATATATCTGGAGGGACTATACGCCATTCTTATGTTCGGATTGACTGGCTGGATAGCTAGCCTTTACCGTCACGATGTCACTCATGTAGACAGCATGTGGAGCCTGTTTTTTGTGGTGGCAGGCATTACATATGCGAGCCAAGCGGAGGCCTTGAGTACCAGAGCCATAATCGTGCTTAGTCTATTGCTACTATGGGCTTTGCGTTTATGTACCTATCTGACTTGGCGTAACTGGGGGCCGCACGAGGATCATCGATATGCAGAGATACGTAGAAATAACTCTCCGAACTTTGCCTTCAAAAGTATTTATATAGTGTTTGGATTTCAGGCACTGCTGGCATGGGTCATTTCCTTGCCAATTCTGGGCGCCACCTCATCAGCTGCTTCAATCAATACGCTAGATATAGTCGGCGTTGCGGTTGTTCTATTTGGGCTAGCATTTGAAATCACAGCTGACTGGCAACTGATGATATTCAAACGCGCCCCTGCAAACAATGACAAAGTGTTGCGAAGTGGCCTGTGGCGCTATAGCCGACACCCTAATTACTTTGGCGAATGCATGGTCTGGTGGGGTCTATACCTTGTGGCACTGGCGGGCGGAGCGTGGTGGGCGATTCCCTCAGCGTTGTTAATGACACTCCTGTTACTTAAAGTAAGCGGAGTGGCTTTGCTGGAAAAGGATATTGCAGAGCGCCGTCCGGAGTATATCGATTACATTCATTCAACCAATGCTTTTATTCCAGGCAATCCTAGGAAGGCAAAGCAATTATGAAAATAATCCTGACAATATTAACCTGCATATTGCCTAGCATCGTGTCAGCAAAAGAATGGAACTTTGATGTTTATCTAGATAAAACCAAGATAGGCGAACACACTTTTAAGTTGAGTGAGGTCAATGAGCTGACTAGTCAGGCAAGATTTAATGTAAAGGTGCTGTTCATTAGCGCTTATCAATACACACATAAGGCAGTGGAAACTTGGCAAGCCGGATGCCTAAAAAGACTTGAATCTAGCACATCGGAAAATAATGTCTCAACAAAAGTAAAAGGCCTGTTAATTGACGGTAAATTCGTAGTAGATGACGGCAAGGTAAGTCAGGTCTTGCCGGAGTGTCCGATGACATTTGCTTACTGGAACCAGAATATGCTAACACAGACTAAATTACTTAATCCGCAGAACGGGCAATGGTTGGATACTAGAGTTAGGAAAATTGGAAACGAGATACTCGCTGTTAAAGGTGTAAATATCGAAACTACTCACTATAAGCTGGATGCAAGTATGGATGGGAAACAAAAACTCAACATTGATCTTTGGTATGACACTGGCAATCATGAGTGGGTTAGTCTGAGATCGATAACCCCTGAAGGTTACATCATTAATTACAAACTCAAATAACTATGATAATCATTTTAAAAAAGCTATTAATTATGACGATATTAGCTACCCTGTTAGGCTGTGCAAGTGCCAAGCCGAAGATTGAAACTGTCAAACAAATAGATATTAATCGATTCATGGGCACATGGTATGTGATTGCCGCTATCCCCACCTTTATCGAGAAAAACTCGTTTAATGCCATTGAAACTTACAAACTCAATGGCGATGGCACCATAGACACCACATTTACTTTCAATCAGGGAAGCCTAAGTGGCTCACTCAAAACTTATCACCCCAAAGGCTTTATAGTCGAAGGTACTGGTAACGCCATCTGGGGGATGCAGTTTATTTGGCCGATTAAAGCCGAATACCTGATTGCGCATATCGATGATGATTATACACAAACCATTATTGCCAGAAACGCTCGTGACTACGTATGGATTATGGCAAGAACGCCTGAGCTTAGTGATGACGCCTATGCTGCCTTAATCAAGAAAGTTACTAATATGGGTTATGACATCAGTGGGTTACGCAAAGTCCCACATGATTATTCATTGAAGTAAATAGAGGGCATCATGTTAAATAAAGTTATTTCATGGTTCGATAACGAGGCAGTGACTACTGAAGTGGCGGGGGATGAGGGCAATTGGTCTGATATTGACTGGCTGCGGGTTATTCCATTCGTGCTAATTCACCTTGCGTGCTTTACCGTGTTGAAGGTAGGCGTCAGTTGGTTCGCCTTCAACTTTGCCATTCTGCTCTATGCGTTACGCATGTTTGCCATTACTGGCTTTTATCATCGTTATTTCTCACATAAAGCTTTTCGCACATCCCGTACGTTTCAATTTATTCTGGCCATATTGGGCGCAACAGCAGTGCAGCGTGGCCCTCTGTGGTGGGCATCCCACCATCGCCATCACCATGCTTATTCGGATGAGCATAAAGATTCGCACTCGCCATTACAGCATGGGTTTTTATGGAGCCACGTTGGCTGGTTTCTGGCCTCTAGAAATTTCTTTACCCAGACACATCGGATCAAAGAGCTGTCTGCTTTTATCGAGTTACGTTTGTTAGACCGTTTTGACAGCATCATACCTATCCTGCTTGGTATCGGGATCTACACGCTCGGTGATTGGCTAGCTGTCGCACACCCTGATTATGGTACTAACGGAATGCAGCTTTTTATCTGGGGCTTCGTCATTTCAACCGTTGTACTCTATCACGCCACCTTTACTGTTAACTCACTGGCCCATGTTTGGGGGAAAAGGCGATACGCCACCAAAGACCACAGCCGAAATAATTTTCTCATAGCCCTGATGACGCTGGGCGAAGGCTGGCACAACAACCATCATCACTACCCTGCCGCTGCAAGCCAAGGATTTTACTGGTGGGAGATAGACATCACCTATTACGGATTAAAAGTACTGTCAGGATTGGGGCTGATTTGGGATCTGAGGACGGTACCTGTATCAATACGTGAATCAAAAAAAGTAGACACTATCAACGCTCATTAATATGATTAAGGCTATTTCAAGTTGAAAATCGCTATTATTGGAAGTGGCATTTCGGGTAATACGATTGCCTACCATTTACATAAAAACCATGATGTCACGGTATTTGAAGCCAACCAGTACATTGGTGGACACACGCACACCCACCATTTCAGATATGAAGATCAGGATATCTCGGTAGATACTGGATTCATTGTATTTAACGATAGAACATATCCAAACTTTATTGCATTGCTAGATAAGTTAGGCATTGCCTGGCAACCTAGCAGCATGAGTTTTAGTGTGCGCTGCGAAAAGAGCGGATTAGAGTACAACGGGACCTCGTTGAACAGTCTCTTCGCTCAACGCACCAACCTGTTCAGACCTTCATTTCACCGTATGATACGCGACATCCTGCGTTTCAATAAAAATGCCCTGGAACTGCTGGCAGATGGCAGAGAGATCAGGCTTGGTGATTATCTGCAGCAAGGCAACTATAGCCAGCAGTTTATCAATCACTATATTATTCCTATGGGATCTGCAATCTGGTCCACAGACGCTAAGCAGATGCTGCAATTCCCGGCACGATTCTTTGTGCGATTCTTTCACCACCACGGCATGCTCACCGTCAACAATCGCCCACAGTGGCGCACCATAAGAGGTGGCTCTGCAAACTATGTAGAAGCGCTGACAAAACCTTTCAAGCAAAATATACGCCTCAACACACCAGTTCAGAGCGTACATCGTCTGCAGAATAGTGTCGTTATTAAACCCAGTGGCGGTGAAGATGAGCATTTTGATTACGTGTTCTTTGCCTGCCATAGCGATCAGGCATTGCAAATGCTGAGGGATCCATCAACAGCTGAAACCGAGGTTTTAGGGGCAATACAGTACCAACACAACACCGTGTATCTGCATCACGATATTACGCTACTGCCAAAGCGCAAGCTAGCTTGGGCGGCATGGAACTATCATCTCACCGGCCCTGCATCAGAGCGTGTTGCTGTCACTTACAATATGAACATCCTTCAGGGGTTGCAAACTAAGCAGCCATTGCTAGTAACGCTAAATCATACTGACGGGATTGACCCGGAAAAGGTAATCAAGCGTATTGAATATATGCATCCGGTTTACACACTATCAGGCGCCATAGCACAAGCAAGGCATGCAGAAGTCAGTGGTGTTAATCGTACAGGGTTTGCCGGAGCGTACTGGCGTAATGGCTTCCATGAAGACGGTGTAGTGAGCGCTCTAGAAGCCATTAAACATTTTAAGCGTTACTGCAATGACTATCGATAATATTCAGAAAAGTGCCATCTATAGTGGCTGGGTATCACATAGCCGACGTGATCCAAAGCAGCATAAGTTTAACTATAAGGTATTCATGATGTTTCTGAATCTGGATGAGTTGCCTGTGTTATTTAACGGCTATTCATTGTGGTCTTACCAGAAAAATAATCTGGCATGGTTCAATCGTGCAGACTATTACGGCAACCCTGAAATTCCACTGAAAGAATCTATCTATGATTTGATTGTGCAAGCTACCGGAACAAGGCTAGAAGGCCAGATATGCATGCTGACCAATATGCGCTACTTTGGCTACTGCTTTAACCCAGTAACTTTCTACTACTGCTTTGCGCCAGATAGCAGCAGAATCGAAGTCATGGTTACTCATATCACGAACACACCATGGGGAGAGAATTTTGTTTATGTACATGACTTTAGCAAAGCATCAGCAACTGATGATGGAGCCAATTTTTTCAAATTCAGTAAAGCATTCCATGTATCGCCGTTTATGCCGATGAACATGGAGTATGACTGGTCATTCAAACTACAAGGGGATGAGCTACTGATAAGCATGAGCAATCTTTATAACGGTAAGCAGATATTCAATGCAGAGCTTAGCTTAAAGCGTACTGAACTGAGTGAATGTGCATCCAACAAAATGTTGCTGAGCTACCCACTCATGACATTTAAAGTTATCGCAGGTATCTACTGGAATGCATTATTGCTATGGCTTAAACGTGTGCCTTTTTATGAACACCCTAACTTAAAAAATAAATAACTATGTCTATTTCACAGCAAGAGACACTTACGGACAACCTCAAGCAGAAGAGCCGTTCTAAATGGGTGGCTAATTTTGCCAAGTCCCAGATACTAGGGCATTTAGATAATTTAAAAATAGGCCAATTGACACTGATTGATGGCAAACACATCTATTTTTATGGAAATGAAGCGCATAAGCTTGATGCAACTATTTATGTACATGATCCTAGATTTTACGGAGAGGTTGCGTTTGGAGGTAGCATAGGCGCCGGCGAGGCCTACATGCTAGGTTATTGGAGTGCAGATAATCTTACTAACGTCATACGCCTGATGTGCTTAAACCAAGAAGTAATGGATAAGCTTGAGGGGGGGTATCAATGGCTAGCAAAGCCCATCATGAGAATTTTGCACTGGCTTAATAGCAATACTACAGAAGGTAGTCGCAAAAATATTGCCGCACATTACGACCTTGGTAACGAAATGTTCCAGCTATTTCTAGACCCAACCATGATGTATTCAAGTGCGGTCTTTAATCAAGATACAAAAACTTTACAACAAGCATCAGAGCTAAAGCTCAAGACCATCTGCGATAAACTGGACTTAAAGCCAACCGACCATTTAATCGAGATAGGTACTGGATGGGGTGGCTTTGCTATCTATGCGGCAACTCATTATGGATGCAAAGTGACCACCACCACCATATCAGAACAGCAGTATCGCCTAGCAAAAGAGCGCATCACATCTGCAGGACTGAGAGACAAAGTTACGTTGCTGTTAGACGACTATCGCCATCTAGATGGGCAATACGATAAACTTGTGTCAATTGAAATGATAGAGGCTGTGGGTTACCAGTTCTACGATGTATATTTTTCCAAAATAAGCGCTTTGCTCAAGTCTGATGGTTTAGCATTGATTCAGGCAATTACGATTGCCGATCAACGTTATGAGAGCGCAAAAAAATCAGTAGACTTTATACAACGTTATATCTTCCCGGGGTCATGTATTCCTTCAAATACTGCCATGTTGAACAGTATTACCAGAAACACTGATTTAAGGCTTTTTGATCTGGAAGATATCGGCCCACACTACGCAAAGACACTTCGGATGTGGCGTGAAAAATTTTTCGACAATATTGCAGATGTTCGCCATCTGAAATATTCAGAAGAGTTTATAAAAATGTGGGAGTTCTACTTGTGCTATTGTGAAGGTGGCTTTGAAGAACGGGCGTTGGGAGATGTTCATATACTCTTGGCAAAGCCTGATAATCGAAGGTCTGTATTAAATAG
>NZ_CAMLGS010000009.1 GCF_946479685.1 uncultured Methylotenera sp. | reverse complement strand
GCATCATCACCATGAAGATCAATCCTGAGAAAATCCGTGATGTGATCGGTAAAGGCGGTGCGGTAATTCGTGCTTTAACTGAAGAAACTGGCACCACGATTGATATCGAAGATGACGGTACAGTGAAAATTGCATGCACTAGCTCTGAGCAAGGTGCAGAAGCACAACGTCGCATTGCAGAAATCACTGCTGAAGTTGAAGTAGGTCAAACTTACGAAGGTACTGTGATCAAGTTGCTTGATTTCGGTGCGATCGTGACTTTGATTCCAGGTAAAGATGGCTTGCTACATATTTCACAAATTGCACATCAACGTGTAAATGCAGTTGCTGACTTCTTGAAAGAAGGCGATGTAGTGAAAGTTAAAGTAGTAGAAGCTGATGAAAAAGGTCGTGTACGTCTAAGCATGAAAGCTTTGATTGATCCGCCTGCTGCTGAAGCGAAAGCTGAATCAGAAGCTGATGAGTAATGCGCTAGCCGTGTAACTCATTACCTAACAAAAAGCCCGCGTATGCGGGCTTTTTGTTATCAATCTAATGCATAAAGCGCTTGAATGTATAAAATACTAAGGCTTAGTCGCTAGCTTAATCTGGTTATTTAGCTACTTGGCGCTCTCTTAGTTCATCCAGCGTTTTGCAGTCTATGCATAGGGTAGCGGTAGGGCGTGCTTCTAAACGCTTTAATCCAATCTCAATGCCGCAGCCTTCGCAGTAACCGTAATCATCGTGCTCTATGTTGCGCAGAGTTTCGTCAATTTTCTTAATGAGTTTACGTTCGCGGTCGCGGTTGCGTAGTTCCAGCGTCATGTCAGATTCTTGGCTGGCTCTGTCGTTCGGGTCAGCAAACATCGTCACTTCATCCTGCATTGTGTGCACGGTGCGGTCGAGTTCTTCGCTTAACTCAGCTTTCCAGTCATTTAAGATTGAGCGGAAGTGATCTAGCTGAGCTTTGCTCATGTATTCTTCATCAGGCTTCGGCTGATAAGGCGTGAATTGCTTACTAATTACATCTGCCATAATAATTACCCAAATACAAAAAATTAAAATTATTGAGAACCGAGCTGGCAAATATGCTAGCTCGTAAAATCAGCGCATGAGTGTACACTGATTAACGGTTTGATGCAAAAGCGTAATTGCTCTGCATCTATCCGATTGATTTCATGTGATTAAATTGCACTACCTTGTTCGCTAAGTTCTAATGAGAGTAAGGTGTTTTCCATCAGGGTGGCTACTGTCATTGGGCCAACGCCGCCTGGTACTGGTGTGATAAAGCCTGCACGTTCTTTTGCTACGTTAAAATCTACATCACCGCAAATGCGGCCATCTTCCAAGCGGTTGATGCCGATGTCGATCACGATGGCGCCAGGCTTGATCCACTCGCCTTTAATGAGGCCAGGTTTACCTGCGGCGGCTACCACGAGGTCGGCTTGCGCTACCATCCTGGCCAGATCTTTGGTATGGCGGTGGCAGCTAGTCACGGTGCAGCCGGCTAGTAGTAGCTCTAAGCCCATTGGGCGACCGACGTGGTTGGATACGCCAACGACTAGTGCATCCAGTCCCATCAGGTTGATGCCTGTTGCCTCTAGCATTTTAATTACACCAAATGGTGTGCATGAACGCAGGGTAGGCTGGCGCACAGCTAAGCGTCCAATATTGTATGGATGGAATCCGTCCACGTCCTTGCTTGGGCTGATGCATTCAATCACATGCTCTTCTTCGATTTGTGGCGGCAGTGGTGACTGCACCAAAATGCCGTCTATCGTATCGTCTTGGTTAAGCTGTGTGATTAAGGCCAGCAATTCTTGCTCAGTGGTGGTCGCTGGTAAGTCGTAGGCTACGGAATGAATGCCCACTTTTTCACAGGCCAGGCGTTTGTTACGTACATAAATAGCTGAGGCCGGATCTGCACCGATTAAGATAACCGCAAGGCCAGGTGCGCGCTTATTCGCTAACAGGCGTTGGTTGATTCTTTCTTTGATTGAGTCTAATAAATTGTCGGCAATCGCTTTGCCATTGATAATTTGAGCAGTCATTGGGTGTCAGAATCTAAAAATTCAATTAATTTGTGAAATAAAGCGTTATTTTAGCATATAGCGATTGACCTTAATCTTAGTTTTGGTTATATTACTGCCTCTTCGGCGTGTAGCGTAGCCTGGTAGCGCGCCTGCTTTGGGAGCAGGATGTCGGGAGTTCGAATCTCTCCACGCCGACCAAAATTTTTGGGTGTTAGAAGTGCATACTTTTAACACCCAAATTAAAAGTCAGCCCGAAAATGAGTGCTTTATGTTGTAGATGATGTAAAGCCTTGTAACCAAAATCTGCCCGTAGCTCAACCGGATAGAGCACCAGCCTTCTAAGCTGGGGGTTACAGGTTCGATTCCTGTCGGGCAGGCCAAGATTCTGACCCGTCAGTTTCCGTGGTGGCTGTAGCTCAGCTGGTAGAGCCCTGGATTGTGATTCCAGTTGTCGTGGGTTCGAGCCCCATCAGCCACCCCATTTTCTTATTACTGTTTAAAATTATGCACTTAGCTGTGTATCTATTTTGTAAGCAGTAGCACCAAGGGTAGCACTTCCAAGTCATTACTTGGAGAAAGTGATGCCCACACCCTCAAGAACCTACCAAAAAGCTTCAGGCGTGTATTACATACGCCTGCTAGTGCCAAAAAACCTGATTCCTTATACTCAGCATCCCAAAATAATTTATAGTCTTAAAACCAAGGATAGAAGCGTTGCTTACATTCGGGCATTAAAGATCAATCTTGCATTTGAGGAATGGCTAAAAAGTATGGCGATAGGTGATGACAAAAGGTTTCCTGCACTCAAAGTTGAGCATGAGGGCACTTCATATGACTTTAATCTTGATAGTCCAGCAGAAAAGGCTGCCTATGATGATTTAGTCGACCGTATAGGCATGAAAGTATCCAAGCCTATAGTAGCCCCTCCAAAATTGTATTCGTTAGATGACGGCTTTAAAAGTTGGAAGAGTGCGACCTATAAAGTTTATTCTGAAGCTACACGCGATGCTTACTACTCAAGAGTGACTAAATTTATCAATTATGCGCGTTCAAAGAAAATAACAGATGCAGAGGCTGTACAAAAAACATTCGCCACTGATTATAGAGATCATATCAATACTAAAGAAGCCAGCCCACTTACAGTAGATAATCACACCAAATCTATTAAGCAGTTTTTTGACTACTTAATTCAAATAGAACAATATAAATTTAAAAATCCATTTGCCAATCTTCATTTAGTAAAAAAATCACAGCTAAAGTCTGTCACAGATAGCTATGTGCGTTTTAGACCAGAAGAGATTGGCCGGTTGTTTGAAGTGGAGGGTTATTTCAAGCGTTTTAGAAAACCAGATTTATTCTACTCCCCCCTAATAGCATTAACGATGGGCTTAAGGTTGGAAGAAGCTGCACAGCTTCGTGTGACCGATATCTATGATAGTGGTGGTACCTGGGTTATTGATATTAATGAGTATGGCGATGACAAAGAGCTAAAAACTGAGTCATCAAAGCGCATTTTACCCATTCCTAGATTTATTCTTAAAACTAACTTTCTGGATTATCACGCATATGTTTTGAAAAACTATGGTGAGGACTCTCATTTATATCCGTATCTCATCAAAACAAAAAATGGATACGGTAAAACTTTAGGTTATAACTTCACAAAGCATAAGCAAGAGTTGATTAAAGTGGATGAGGAACTGAAAACGTTTCACAGCTTAAGAAAAACCCTCAGCGCTAAAATGGACGACGCAAAATACCCCTCAAATTTGCGCAAGTCTATTCTTGGGCATCATATTGACTTCGATATCACTGATGAGACTTATGGAAGTGAAGAAGAGGGAGCCAAAAGTAAGGAGCATCTTTCTTTAAGTTATATGCTGACACACCTTAATCAAATTGAGCACGGTGTGGATTTTGGTGAGTTTCATTTTGACTTTGAGTCAGACAATTTTATGTATGAGTTGATCAGAAGTATGAAAAGAAAAGAAGCCAAAAAGGCATACAACGAGGATAAGAAGGTGGCTAATCAGTAGCAGGAATCTATGGTTTTAGGCGAAGATAGAGCTTTTGTATGGTTTCCAAGATCATATTTCTGTCTTCGCTATTCAGCTTTGCCAGCATGTTTTTAATCTGCTCAGCTTGCTCATCAGGTCTATCGCTAGACTCAATTAAAAGTTCTTGAATACCACAGCCGAATATCTCGGCTAAATCAGCCAGTCTAATCACGGTCGGTATTGTCACCCCACGTTCCATTCTGGAAACCGCCTCATAGCCTATTCCAAGCTTTTCAGCGACCTGATGCTGAGTAAACCCAGCAGCAAGCCTACGTTTGGCTATGCACTGACCTATCTGCTCAGCTAAATATTTTTTAGATTTTGTCATCATAATTAACTCAACCTATATAGTTGACTATCAACCTGTTGACATGAAGTGCTTATTACGTTGAAATACAACCTTTAAAGTTGAATAAGAGGTGTGTGTGAGAAAAATATGTGTATTGACTATGTTGTTTCTATTGTCTGCCTGTGGTTCAAAGTTAAGTGGTGAGTATGCAGATAAGACAGGCGTAGTGAGTTATACGTTTGAATCTGGCGATAAAGTTTTGATGAGTGCGATTGGTATTGAAACTGAAGGCAGGTACGAAGTAGATGGCAATAAGGTTAAGGTAGAAAGCAATGGGCAGAATATTATCTTCACCATTCTAGAAGATGGATCGCTAAAAACGCCGTTTGGTAATCTTAAGAAAAAACAATAAAGGGGCAAGCTGTGAAGATATTCTTTGGTGTGATACTTATTTTGATTGGCTATGCTTACTATATAGAGATGCATAACTCAATTTTTCTTTTTGTCGGAGGTGGGCTAGGTGGCTGGTTAATATGGCAACCTATTAACGCCAGAATGCAAAATGCCAGCAAGAAAGCAGAGTGGTCAAGGCTAGCTGAGGGATGTAACTATCAGCATTACCATAAGCTTACTGGTATTGGTGTCAACACAGCAACACGCCAAGTTCACTTGCTTGATGGGGACAAGTTTAAGAAGTATGACTTCAGAGATATTCGTGACTGGTCATACAGTTTGAAAACTGGTGGTACTTCTATGAGCAATAGGACGTTAGCAGAGGGTGCACAAAATTACCGACAAAATAAAGAAAATGAAGCTGGCTCTGGATTTTTTCTGAAAGTGAAAGACATTGATAATCCTGAGTGGCGAGTAGCTTTTCCCTGGAGTGAGCATAACAACAAAAAAACTGAGATAGAGCTTAAAAGATGGATGGAAATCTTTCAGCAAAATATCAACGAAAGATAACTGTTCCCCATTAGCTCTTTGTTAATTCTGAGGCAATCATTTCAGCTTGTTTCATGATTGTCTCAGTTGCTAACAATTGCATATCAGGCGGATAGCCAAATTGTCGTAATGTACGTTTTACGATAACTTTGAGTTTGGCTTTTACGCTTTCCTTAATCGTCCAGTCAATGGATGCATTTTCTCTAACACGTTGCGTTAACACTACTGCCAACTCACGTAACTGGTCGTGTTGCATAAGTTCCTTAGCACTATTGTTGTTAGCAACGGCTGAATAGAACGCATATTCAAACTCCGATAAGCCTAGATTTTTAGCTTCATCATCGGAAGCTACTATTTCTTTACTGATTTTAATCAGTTCGTCCATGACTTCAGCTGCTGTCAGTATTTTGTTGTGATACTTCTTAATGGCGTTTTCTAGCATTTCCATTAAGCTTCGGCTTTGCACCAAGTTTTTCTTGGCTCGTACTTTAAGCTCATCGTTGAGTAGTTTTTTTAACACTTCTAGTGCAACGTTTTTATGCTCATGATTTTTAAGCTCAAGCAAAAACTCTTCAGACAAAATAGAGATATCAGGTTTTTTGATGCCGGCAGCATCAAATACATCAATCACCTGTTCTGAAACTAATGCCTTATCAATCACCTGGCGTATCGTTGTTTCAATTTCCTCATCGGTCTTGCCATTACCTGTACTATCAAATTTAGCTAATCGTGCTTTTACAGCTTGAAAGAAAGCAACTTCATCTTTCACATCCATGGCTTGATCGTGGGGAATGGCAATAGCGAAAGCTTGAGACAGTGCAGTGACCTCATTCACATAACGTCGCTTACCATCGTCAATGCTCAGAATATGTTCCTCGGCTGCAAGAATCAAAGATAGCTTTTTAGAGGTGTCTGCTTCAAAGTAGTCCTCATAAGGGAAGCCGTGATACATGTCTGAGACAACTTCAAGCTTTTCTAGCATCAATGCGACTGCTTGCTCTTGTGTCTCGGCTGGGTTGCCTTTACCACCTGCATCAGAATAAAAAGATAAAGCTTCCTTCAGGTCTGATGCAATTCCCAGATAGTCAACAATCAAACCACCTGGCTTGTCTTTATATACACGGTTAACCCTAGCAATCGCTTGCATCAGATTGTGGCCCTTCATTGGCTTGTCTATATATAGAGTATGCATGCTAGGCGCATCAAAGCCTGTAAGCCACATATCACGCACGATAACGAGTTTTAATTCGTCGTCGGGATCTTTCATACGCTCAGCGAGTGCTTTACGCTGTAGCTTCGTTGTATGGTGTTTGGCAAGCATTGGGCCATCAGCAGAAGATGCTGTCATTACCACTTTGATAGCACCTTTGTGCAATTCGTTTGAATGCCACTCAGGTTTAAGCTTAATAATTGCATCATATAGTTCAGCAGCAATTCTTCTAGACATGCTGACAATCATGCCTTTTCCATCAAACACTTCTTGTCTTTGTTCAAAATGCGCCACAATATCTTGTGCAATGTTTTGAATGCGTCTTTCACTACCAATCAGTGCTTCTATTTGTGTCCACTTAGCTTTGGCTTTTTGCGTTTCTGAGAGCTCGTCTTGATCAAGCTCTTCATCAAGCTCAGCCACTAGTTTTTTGCCTTCATCGCTTAACTGAACTTTGGCTAATCGGCTTTCGTAATAAATGCGCACCGTAGCGCCATCTTCTACGGCTTGGGCAATATCGTAGATATCTACATAATTACCAAATACTGCTGGTGTATTTACATCTGTACTTTCAATCGGTGTGCCTGTAAATCCTAGGTATGTAGCATTCGGTAATGCATCACGCATATATTTGGCAAACCCGTACACAATCTTTTGACCAATGACATCACCAGCTTTGTTCTTGTCATCAACAGTTTTAGCTTTAAAGCCATATTGGGTGCGATGGGCTTCATCGGCAATGACAACGATGTTTCTGCGCTCAGATAACGTTTCGTAAATATTGCCTTCTTCAGGCTGAAATTTTTGGATGGTTGTAAAGATCACGCCACCTGATGCCACTTTCAACAACTCTTTGAGTTGTTGTCGATCCTCCACTTGCTTAGGCTCTTGGCGCAGCAACTGTGATGAGGATGCAAAGGTGTCAAATAGTTGGTCGTCTAAGTCGTTTCTATCGGTAATCACTAAAATAGTAGGGTTGTTCAGAGCAAGGACAATCTTCCCTGTATAAAACACCATAGAGAGTGATTTTCCACTACCTTGTGTATGCCACACCACACCAGCCTTGCGATCCCCCTTAGGCTGGCTACGAACATCACTCAAGCCATAACTGGCAGGCGTTTGTGCTAAGCTTACCGCCTCAGCGGTAGCCCTTAATGTTGATATGACAGCAGCATTGACTGCATAGTATTGATGATACGCAGCTAGTTTTTTAACGGTGCTGATACTAACGAGGCCAGGCGTGCCATCTGCTTGCTTGGGGCCTTCCTTTGAGGACTTTTCAAAAACAATAAAATGACGAATCAAATCCAGCAACGTCACTTTGTTCAGCATGCCGTCGATCAGTGTTTCCAGTTGCCCAATCAGTTTTGAAGCCTCTGTTTTACCATCAGCAGTTTTCCAAGCCATATAGCGACTTAACCCGGCTGAGATTGAGCCAGCTTTTGCTTCTAGCCCATCTGAAACAACCACAAAACCATTGTAAGTAAATAAGCTAGGTATTGTTTCTTTGTAGGTGCTCAGTTGCTGATAAGCAGATTTGATTGTGGCATTCTCGTCAGTCGCATTTTTAAGCTCAATCACTACGAGTGGAATACCATTCACAAACAAAATCAAATCTGGGCGTTTGTTTTGGTTGTTTTCAATAATGGTGAACTGGTTCGCCACCAAAAACTCATTATTGTCAGGGTTGGCAAAGTCCACCAACCACACCAAATCACCGCGTTGATTGCCATCTTTTTGATAGCTTACATTTACGCCCTCTGTGAGTAGTCTGTGAAATGTTTCGTTGTTAGCAAGTAGTTCAGGGGAGCTAATGCGTTGAATGACTTTAATTGCTTCATCTAGTGCTGGCTGAGCAATGGTGGGATTAATACGTCTAACGGCTGCTTGCAATCGCTTGATGAGTAATACATCAGCAAAGCTTTCACGTTCGGGCGTGCTGCCGTCAGGTGCGATGCCTGGGGCATATATGTATTCGTAGCCGAGTGCTTGTAAGCGTTCAATCGCTAATACTTCAATCGCATTTTCGTTTAGATTTTCCAAAGATAGCCCTAGATTTTACTTTTTCTTGTTTTCAGGTTTTTTGAGAGATTTTACAGTTTTATCAAAATCAGACACATATTGTTGATCTTGCTTTACTCTAAACACCTCGTATTCTTTTTCAGCTTTTAATTTTGCCATCTCAGCACTTATTTTGCCGTTGTCCTGCAAAATTGGGTAATTTGAAAGTTCTAAAAAGCTATTTAAGAACGTTACCCAATCAGCCATTTTCATCACAATTTGTCGCTCGGCACGGTTTTCAGCTAAATCTAAGTAAGCTGAAACAATACGCTCTAGCTCTTTAATGTGCTGTTCCGAAAGGTAGTTCTTGGCTATGGAAATATCACCCTTTAATACTTTTCCGTCTGGGGCGTTTTTGAATGTCATTAAGCCCATATTTGGTAAAGATGCATTCGCAGATTTATAAACTATTTCAGCTGAAGTTTTGCCTGTAATTGCCCAGTGCAGCTTATTTTGAACAGTAGCAAAAAAATCTTTGGTAAGAGTAGCGTTCTTGTCATAATCAGCCGATAAAGCATAGATGTCAGTAATCTTTTGGTAAAACCTTCTTTCACTAGCGCGTATCTCACGGATGCGATCAAGCAACTCATCAAAGTAATCTTTACCAAATACCTGAGTGCCTTGCTTGAGCCGTTCATCATCCAATACAAAGCCTTTGATAATATATTCTTTAAGCGTTCGAGTTGCCCAAATGCGGAACTGCGTAGCCTCGTAAGAGTTAACGCGATACCCAACAGAGATAATCGCGTCCAAATTATAGTAATCAATATTTCTAGCGACTTCGCGTCCACCCTCAATTTGAACTGTTCGGAAATTCCGAACAGTTGCCTCACGGGCCAATTCGCCACTGTCATAAATGTTCTTCAAATGCTCGCTAAGTGTAGACTTTGCAACATTAAACAATGACTCCATTCCACGCTGATTAAGCCAAACTGTCTCTTCTTGCAAAACAACATTCAACTGCACATCGCCATTCGGTGCGGTATAAAGAATAAAGTTAGTTGCTTGTGGTAGCAGGTCACTCATTGATGTTCCTTAAATGAAATATCATTTATTTGCTCTTATTTTCAAAGATAGAGACTTCTTAATTCGACTGTATGAGTTAGGAAGGTTTGTGGGCTTCAAAGAGCTAACAGTCGGCATCAAGTGTTCTAGGCGCTTTAACGCTTTATGATGTTGCTCTAATAAGGTTTTACTTGACTGTTGATTCGCAGGAATACCTAGCTTCCTGTAGAGGAATTGTTTTGCTGGGCCAGAATTTACCAAATCAACTTCCAGAGACCATTTAAAACAGTAAACATTAAACTCTTCTAGTATTGTCATTGCTTTGGAATGATTGATATGAAAAAAATTAAGTAATTGGTTTCTATCTTGTAAACCTGGTAGCAATTTATCTATTATCGTACCAGCCTGATATTCTCTCTTGTATCTTGGAAACCCATTTGTACTTCTACTCTTAACTAACTCATCATTCAAATATGGTAAAAAGTAGTCTTTATCAACAATTGTTGCAAATGAAAAACTCAACTCTGTAAGTAGATGAAATGCATAAGGTAGTGAATCAACACCATCTAGACTTAATATAGAAACGCCATATTCTATAGGGTCAACTTTCGCATCAATTAAAAGCTTTTTGACAATTTCAGCATCAATCGGACTTTCGGTCAAAATCACAAAATTTGAAAAGAAAAATTCTGAATTTCGTCTTTTATAAAATTGATAGTACTTGTTCTTATCGAGGCTATTTTCTCTCCAAAATCCGCTATCAAGTTGAGTGGTATTAATTTCAATATCTCTTGTTGAAGACTTTATACGTCTGCAAAGAACAACCTCATCATGGTCTAGCTCATCAACAATAACGGTAGAGTGAGTAGTAAATAACACTTGCATGGGCAGGCTCTTAAGGCTTTTTAGAAGTTCTCTCTGTGCTTGTGGGTGCAGGTTTTGTTCAGGCTCTTCAATTCCCAAAATATATGTATTACCTTCAAGCTCAGCTAAATATGAGTACAATGCAAAAGCGGATAAACTTTGTGTTCCGCTTCCACAGTCTTCTATGTCAACAACAATAGTTCCTTCAGATATTTTTAATACCAGTTCATTTATTAGTAATCGATAATCTGGTAGAGCTCCAAACTCCAAGTTAAAGGCAAAGCTCCCATTAATAGGTGTTACTTTATCGAGGTGTTTGGTTAGCCCCTTTAATGCACCGTTTTGTATAAAGCTTGCAAGTCGGGAAACTTGGGGGCTGATAGTATCTCGCTTACTCGTATGACTTAACATCCATGCATCAACCGCTGATTTCAGTAAACCATTATCTCCCCAACCTGACACTTCATGGTCTCTTCTTAATGGCACATAAACATATTTAATAAATTTCCTTAATTCATCAATCCAATCACTTTGAAGAGCCTGCCATGTGCCACTAGAATACACCTGCCAAACTGGAGATTTTTTATATCTCAGGCGCAATATTAAGTTTGTAGAATTCGCATTCGTTCTAGGTAAAGTACACGCGATTGGTACGTCTGAGAATTCCACCTCGATAACAGATGTAGATGTATTTTGAAAATTATGTCGACCAGTGGTAAATGATTTTTGCTCACTATCAAAATTAAAAAAAGCATTGAGCGCTCGCAATATAGAGGATTTTCCAGCACTATTTTGTCCAACTATTGCTAACTCATTCCCCACGTTAATTTCTGATAAACGAATCCCTCTAAACTTTTCGATTTTTATTCTTTGTAGCTTCATTAAGTTGCCCTCACCTCACCGCTCAGCAGCTTGGGCAGCAAGTTATCACGGAGTTTTTCTAAGGTTTTTATTTGTGATTTATTTAAATCTACTCTTGAAAACCATGGGGCAACTGCCCGTTCAAAGTTTTTAATATATTCAATACTTGGATAGGTAAGTATTAAATCTCTGAATGCAGTTTTATTAAACTTTTCTTGAACACTTCCTGATGTAATTCCGTAAATCAAACTTTGACCATAATCGCCTTTGAAGAATAAGTAAAAAAACAAATTAAACTCAGACTTAAGCATAATTACATTATTCCCTAAGGTCATTGGAATATTAAATTTAGGACACCTAAAAACTGAGCCAACATCACCCACACTTGAGATAATAACCTCACCACCAAATAACTTTGTTTTACTAAGAAAGTTGTAGGAGTGTTCCGTTACATAAACCTTAGTAGAAAAATTGCTCTTTAAGTCAGTATTTCTTATGAATAAAGCATAATCTTCTTTATCTGTAACTAAAGTTACATTTTCCTTGAGTGATGCAAAGCTTCCGTTTGCCACAAAGTCAGATACCAATACATCAAAGTCTTTGATTTTTGTTTCAATCCAATCCTCCTGCGCCTCTTCTACAAACCACTGTCTGAACAGCGTTTCGGCCATGCGTTCTAGGGTGGTGTTTTGGCGGTGTAGCAGGTCGATTTTGTCATCTAAACTGCTGAGGACTGAGGCGATGGCTTTTTGTTCTTCAGGGCACTCTACAACTTCAACATCTAAAGAGTTCAGTAGTGTCTGAGTAACGAGAGGGTGACTTGAACCACCAGCATGCTGATTCAAGTCCATATCTTTTAAAAAATAATAGAAAAACTTTGTGTTATTTCGCCCTTTTGGTTTTGCAGAAAGTGCGTTATCAGAAATCCAAATTGGCTGATTTTCGTAGTATGTTGCTCCGCAATATGCGCCTACTCTACCAATAACAATCGTCTCCCCATCATAGTTACTGTCTGCACAGTATCCGAGTATGCCGTTTCCGCCATAAATTGGGATATTGCCTTGGGTTGATGGTCGAGATTTACCATTTCCAAAGCTAACAACATCGCCAAGCTTACAAGGCTTTAATTCACTCACAGCTTCACCCTCTCCAAGTTCTCTGCGATCACTTTATTGAGCTTATCTTCCTCAATCAACTGTGCCTCAAATTCTGCTTTTAGGGCGTTAAAGCGCTCAGTAAAATTGAAGTCATCTTCATCATCAGGCAAGCCAACATAGCGACCAGGTGTGAGTACATAGTCTAGATCTTTTACACGATCTAAGCTGACGGATGCGCAAAAGCCCGCAATATCTTGGTAGTTGCCGTTTGGGTTGCGCCAATTGTGGTAAGTGTCAGTGATTTGTTTAATATCCTCATGGCTTAGCTCTTTGGTACGGCGGTTAATCAGGTGGCCAAGGTTGCGGGCATCAATAAACAATATCTCGTTACTGCGGTTTCTGAATTTGCCATTGGTACGGTTGCGGCTCATAAACCATAAGGCAGCGGGGATTTGCGTGTTAAGGAATAGTTTGGCTGGTAGATTGACGATACAGTCAATCACATTGCCTTGCTCAATCAGTGCTTTGCGGATTTCGCCTTCACCCGAAGTTTTGCTGGTCAGTGCGCCTTTTGCCAGTACCACACCTGCTTGGCCCGTAGGAGCCAGATGGTAGATAAAGTGTTGCAGCCATGCAAAGTTGGCATTGCCAGCGGGCGGTACGCCATATTGCCAGCGGCCATCGGTGCGGAGTAGTTCTCCAGACCAGTCGCTTACGTTGAAAGGTGGATTGGCGATGATGTAATCAGCTTTTAAATCTTTGTGTGCATCGTTTAAAAAGCTACCTTCGTTGTTCCATTTCACTTGGCTAGCTTCAATACCACGAATGGCAAGGTTCATTTTAGCTAAGCGCCATGTGGTTTGATTACTTTCTTGTCCGTAGATGGAAATGTCATTAACTTTGCCTTGGTGGTCTTCTACAAACTTTTCACTTTGCACAAACATGCCACCTGATCCACAGCAGGGATCAAATACTCGCCCATTGTATGGCTCTAGCATTTCAACCAATAACTCAACAACAGAACGTGGTGTATAGAACTGACCACCTTGCTTGCCTTCTGCTAGTGCAAATTCACCAAGAAAATATTCAAATACATGGCCTAGCACATCTGCACTGCGTGACTTTGCATCACCCAGAGCAATATTGCTGACCAAATCAATCAATTGCCCAAGGCTGGCTGGGTCTAAATTGTCACGTGCGAATACTTTTGGGAGTACGCCTTTAAGTGATGCATTTTCTTTTTCAATAGCATCCATGGCGTTATCCACCATTTTGCCAATTTCAGGTTGTTTAGCTTGTGATTGTAGATAAGACCAGCGCGCATCTTGCGGAACGAAGAACACGTTCTCTGCTGCGTATTCGTCTTTGTCTTCAGGATCAGCACCTGCGTACTCACCTTCGCCAGCTTGTAACTTGGCAAATTGCTGCTCAAAGGTGTCTGAGATATATTTGAGAAATATAAGACCGAGAACGATGTGTTTATATTCGGCTGCATCTATATTTTTGCGGAGTTTGTCGGCAGCTTTCCACAGTTGTTTTTCTAGTGGCTCTTGTTTAGTTACTTGTTCTTTTGCCATGGTATCCCTGTATTTTTTAATACACTAAATTTTAAGTATTGTTTTTATTTACATCATCTATGTAAGTTTAACCGTTTTAGTGCATTTTTTGATGTTTCGTTATTTTGGTTTTGGCGTACTTATACTCAATCCAAATTTAATCTGTATTGCCCTCATCTCAGCATATAGTTTTTCTAGTTGAATCTTCAGTTGGATAACACGCTGCTTTAATCTTGCTGACTCAATCGGATTCCTGGCTTTATTCATTTTTCCAATAGCTTCATGCATGTTCGTTTCAACTTCTGCGATAGTCATCTTTAATGCATCCAGATCAAGAGTTGCTGGAGATTTAGTAACCCCAAGTCCTTTATCTCTGATGCTTGCCACGTTACTCATTGTAGTTTTCATGTCGGGCATAACTCTTGAAGGTGTTGGTGGCACAGATTTTTTTCTTGTAGTGAGTAAGGCTTCAAGAATAATTCTTTTCATTACTGTTAGATGGTTAGTTTTTGCCATTGGGTTTCTCCTTGTTGTAGTTGTTAGTATTGGATTTACTTTCTTTGCAAACCTTCTCATGGGTCTGGCTGTTAAATAAGCTTTGATATTGAATTGCTCACGGGCGTGTATAAAAGAATTAAGCTTGGTTTGCTCTGCCTTAAATTCTGTGGGATTTAAGTAATAGGGTTGTTTAGATGCTATGGATTGTTTAATCAACTCTTGATAGTTGGCATCTTCACCGTATAAAGCACCTCGTAATCGTTTAGCTTTTAATGCTCCGGGTAGCTTTACCGATAAGTAATCTTTGCCTTGTCTTGTAACGGTTACTCCTAAGTTCTCATCTAAATGTTTGCAAAGGTCATCTCTGTTTTTAATGTCGCCTTTATGAATCGCTTGGATAATGCTTCGCTGTATCCAACGTTTATTGGATTTGTCTTTCTTGCCTTCAGGAGTTTTACGTTCAAAATCAGTAAATGCTATTTTTAGTGGATCTGGAATTACTTGTGCATAGCCTAATTTTTGATTGGTGACTTTGACAAACGACTCAAAGAATTGGATGTTTTGTTTTCCAGGTGGGTGGATGTTAAATCTACGGCCAGCACCATGAGCGCTATTAGCTAAAATTTGGTTAGGAAACACAAAGTGAATCTCAGTGTTGCCTTTGTCTTGATGTAATACAAATAAGCTATTGAAATTATCACCAGTGAGACCTGGACAAAAGGTCTTTTTAAAATCATCAATAATTTCGTAAAGCTGGGATCTGGTTGGTTTTTCTGAATCCCTAAAGCTTATACAGCCAGATATGTATTTATATTTGCGCTGGATAGAATTGATGACAGAAATTGTAGTTTGGGGATTGCCTTCTAATATTTCAGGTTTTACTGCACGTTCATTGCCTGCATGGTCTGTATTACCAAGCAAATACTTGACTGGCGATTCGCCATTTGACACGCCTGATTTGAAGATTCGCACAATCATACGATGTCCTCATTATCTGATTTTAGCGCTTCTTTAAGGGTGTCTTGAGCCATGTCTTGTATTTGTAATAAGAGCATTAGCATTTCTTCATCAGGTACTTTGCCTTGGTTTAGGTGCCTTGCAATCTGATTGACGTTATTACCTATACGATTGATTTCATACAGCCATTGGTTATTCTCTTTTTGCTTCGTGGAAGGGGAGGTGATTTGCTTACGGGTTAAGCCAGATTCACGTAAATATTGAGCTACATTTAAATAGCCAGCTTCTAAGGCGTGCTTTTCTAGTTTTTCATACTCTTGCTGGCATACCCTAATTTCTACTCTTTTGTCACGTAAGAAACTATTGCCATCAGGTCCTGCTTGTCCGTTCTTCAATTTAATTCTACTTACCATCCTCGGCTCCTTATTATTTTTATACCGATAGACGTGTCAAACACTGGGATTGGGCAGCGCCCAAATTAACAATTGCCGATATTTAACACGGGCAATTGGTTAACCTTGCTTGATCTTAGCCTTAATTTAGTTGTAGTAGGTTTTGAACGAAAAGCAAGTCTAGATGGGCTTTTGAGTGAAATAAAAGGCTTGTGACGGGTGAATAAAAATTATGCATGGAGAAAGCGTTGTTAGTTTTTAGGGTGTCGCTTGAGCTGTAGGCTAGAAATTTAAGCACTAATCTATTAGCTGTGTATTCTTTAACTAAAGCATAAAAATTGGCCCCAAGAGGACATTCAAAATCAAAATTTCCCATCCAAAGCAACTTAGTCTAGAATCGCTTTGCTATCTAAATTAAATTAGAAGTACAGGACAATAAAAATAAGAATGGTAAGGTTGTCATATGGAAGAAGTGTCAATGGATACAAATTGGTTCGTTTGAACTCTCATCTTGGCATCTTGCAGAGGTGAGTTCAATAAAAACTCTAATAATTAATAAGCGATTGCGAAGTGATTTGGGGAAAGATCCATGGAGAAAAAACTTCAATCCCAATTAAAAAATGCTGATGAGATCAAACAGATTCTAAAAGAGGTTGAGTTTACTCACACGCTAGGTGATGGTACAGCTGTACAGACACTCCTCGTTTACCTTCCTATTGCTGGTGGAAAGACATCTCATCTAGATTTTTTTGAAAAAATTAAAGATGGGATTCTCACAAATTTTGTTCTTTCCTGTAGAGACATAGAAGAGAAGTTAGGACTAAAAAATCCTCGCTCTCCTGAAAGCCTATTCAAAAAATCTGCAAGTTTTCTCAAAGCCAATACTGCGCAAGGTGCTCTTGGTGAACTAATTTTGTTCACATTACTGGACGTTTACCTAAGTGCTCCTAAATTAATTAGCAAGATATCTGCGAAGGGCTCTGGCCAAGTGCATGCACATGGAGCCGATGCTGTGCATGGTCAATATATTGATGGTGCATTCAGAGTATTCTTAGGCGAATCTAAACTACATAAAAACTTTAAATCTGCTGCACTGAGTGCTACTGAATCGATCAAAAATGCTCAAGGAAAATTCGAACATGAATTTAACCTTATAGATTCGCATTTGGACTTTCCGGGCATTACGCCAGAAACCAAAAACGAATTGCTAGAATTACTGGACCCATTTGGAGGTAACGATTTTACTGATGTGATTCACTCGCCTTGCTTTATCGGATTTACACAGCCTGAATTAATGATAGATGAAGCAAAATTTATTGAAGCATATAAGGCAAAAGCCACAGACTACGTTGAAGACTTCTACTCAAAGTTAAAAAAACAAGATTTGAGTTGCGACAAAACTATCCTTTTGATGCTCCCTTTCACTTGCTTAGAAGAGCTCACTAAGGAGTTTATTTCTTATATGGGGATAACTAAATGAGTGAATTCTTCCGAACACTCTCCGAAAAAGTCATCAACAGCAATGCCTACAACCAAAGTAGGCAGCAATTGTTCAGCTCTTATGTGACCGACTTGATTGGTAAAAATAAGCCTCTTGAAAAGGGAGAGATCAAGAAGTTAGCTGATGCAGCACAGATATTTCATAAATCAGAACATAAAATCTTTAAAGATGAAGGTGCGGTTCTATTGGCCATGCTACTGGACCTATATGGCAATGAACATCCTGCTTTAATACCAATTGCCAATAATCTATTTGCAAGTAGCGGAGATTTCCCCAATATAGACCTATTGACCGAACGTTATCCAGAGGTTCAATACCAATATAGTTTTGATCTACATGCGCTTAACGACTTCAGGCGTGACCTAAACACCGTTGAAGAAATGGAATTTACCTTGACTGATTTCCAAAGAGTCTTATGGGAACAGCTGGTTTCAGGTGAGGATGTCATTACTTCAGCACCAACTTCAGCAGGTAAAACTCACATCATTTTAAATTACTTACTTGATAGTGTTGGGAGAAGTGATGGCGCATTTGCTGCAATTGTTGTGCCGACAAGAGCGCTCATTACCGAGGTGGC
This sequence comes from uncultured Methylotenera sp., assembly GCF_946479685.1. The sequence continues at coordinate 53,632 of NZ_CAMLGS010000009.1, read as the reverse complement.
AAGCAAACTATATGAGCTGATAAAAGAACAAGACCTCGGAAAAGATATTGAGATTTGTACTGTCCCAAGGGACGGTCAATTCCGCTCAAAGACTTTCTTTGTCATGACTCAAGAAAGACTGCATGAAGTCATGCTTAAGGGTGATATCAACTTCAACTACTTATTTATTGATGAAGCCCATAATATTACTGATGAAAGTAGAGGAGTCTTACTTCACATCACAATTGAAAAGGTACTAGAGAATAGTTTACCTCAAATCATTATCAGCATGCCGTCTGATAGTTATCAAGATTCCTTCAGCACTATTTTCAAAGAAGTCAAATTTAAAAAGCAAATTACAAAACACTCACCAGTTGCCAAGATATTAATGAATGTAGATACCATTGGTACAAACCTGAAAGTATCGTTGTTCAATGAAAACTGCTCTTACTCAATTCCAAAAGGTTTTAAAGGGACGAAATTCGCTGATGTAGTGTTTAAATTAGGTCAAGGTCAGAACAATATCATTTTTAGAAATAGACCTGATTATTGTGAAAATATGGCTGATGACCTTGCTGCCCTAGTAAAGCAGGAAATTCCAGACTACGTCCCACATTCCTCTCAGGAGGAGGCTGCGAACTATGTCGAAAATTTCATTCATGAGGACTACAGTCTTGCCGACAATCTAAGGAGTGGTGTTGCCTTTCATTATGGCCCATTACCAAGCTCAGTCCGCATCATGGTAGAGAATCTTGTCAAAGGTGGATATATCAACTTCATAGCCTGTACCAGCACTTTAGCAGAAGGCGTTAACCTACCTGCCAAGAACTTGTTTCTTGAAAACCCCATGCAACCGGTGTTTGGTGAACCATCAATACCGCTTGAAGATGTAAAACTCAATAACATCACTGGCAGAGCTGGCAGGATGTTAAAACACTTTTCTGGCAACGTATTCCTGTTCAACCATAAGACGTGGACTGTTCAAGACTACTTTGAAGAGAAAATAGATGAAGAGAAGAAAATCCCAACCTACTTCAAAGCACTTAATGAAGAGTTGGATAGTGTTCTGTCAGCCCTTACTGGCAATTATGATAACTCTCAAAGTGATCAGTACAAACATTACTCGATAGCCAACAAACTTCTCAGAGAGTTTGCCAGTGAAAACTTGGCTAATACCATCAATGCTGAGGACCTACAGTTAAGTGCCCCTGCTCGCAAGTTGCTGGTAGAAACTGTTGGTACGGCACATGCAAATCTAAAAGTCCCGACATTCACCTTAGAATCCAACCCTACTGTAGGTTATATTCAGCAGAATAATCTCTACGAATTTCTATCAAGCTTAGGCTCATTAGAGGATTGGACACTTCCTCATCCCATGTCACCTAAATTACGTGAGACTCTTCTTGCCGTATGTTACAAGTTAAATGAGTTTTTTATTTTTACGCCCAAGGAAAATGACTCGATAGACTTCGTGTGTCTAATTGCCCGAAAATGGGTTCGTGGAGATAGTCTCAAAGAAATCATTACCGACCAAATTCAATTCAATAAAGATCGTGGAATTACTGGTAGCACAAACTCCGCCATCAGAAAAATAATGAAAACCATCAATACAGATGTGATGTTTCGTTTAGCTAATGCTCTACGTTGTTATCAGCTATTACTAAACAACGTGCGTGCAGATAGAGGATTGGAACTCTCCAAAGCCAATCTTCACTCCTACTTAGAAATCGGGGCATATAAAGATCGCGTTGTTGGTCTAATAAACTTAGGCACGTCGCGTGAGGCTGCTATTGAAATTGATGAGTTACTTGGACCTGGGGTTGAGATTAAAACTTATGCAGATCTCATTGAATTACTAAATTCGAATGCACTCTCTGAAATACACAACGTCACTCGGAAAGAGCTATTAGGGCTGTTTAAACACTAAGCTTTGCCTCGATGTAATCAGTCAGTGCGTCTTTCAGAACCTTGGTTGCAAGAGTCTCATCGACAAACTGCTCTCTGGTTTGGATTTCAGTTTTAAAGTTTATGAATGCATTACCGAAATCCAAGCGCACTGGATTCCCATTATCGTTGACTCCTTTTACTTTAAGGAAGTTACAACCCTCATGGTCTGCTAAAAATTCAACTAGTTCCAGAATCATCTCTTTAGATAAAACCTCTTTAGTTTCATCATTGATATCAAGATCCAGTTCCAACTGCATATTATTGTCGATGTAAGGTGCAGAACTCAGATTTCTGATCATTTGTGGCGCATCATCAGAGATATCAGCTAATGACGAAGACTGAATTTTGAAGTGTAAATTACTATAGGATGGTAAATCTCTAAGTAAACCGTAATCTTTTTCTTTCGCTATAAGATCCAATTTAACCTCTGAAAGACGGTCAGAATTAAATTGATCCAGCATGGTTTTGCCAACTGCAATCAAACTTCCACTTGGGCCTGTAGTAAACCCAAGCATAATGCTCTTACTTGGAACAACAAAAAAGAAATATGGATCCCCAATAATGCCTTGATTAAGAGCTAACCCAGTAATTGAGCCATCACTCGTTGCTTTTGTTTGCCAGGTATTTCTCTCACGAACGACCGTCACTGCATAAGCATTTATGCCAGCTACGCTATGCTCTTCAGAAATCTTAATTAGGTGCTTCTTTAGCTTAAGATTTAAGATTCGAGAATTATCATTTAGTTTGTTTGCAGCAAATGCGGAAGCAAAGCTTTCTAAAAGCTTACCTTTTGTCTCAATGGAGAAAAAACGAACAGTAATATTTTTCTTAATTCGGTTCATTTTGGGTTGAATTCTTAATCATTTTTTGATTATGCAACTATAACCAAACTCTGATGAGCCTCCAAATTTAAATGCAGGAATCTTAAATAAATCATATTTCTATAGGATTATTACCTCAATCCTCAATCGGTTTTATACCAGATATTAAACGTTATAAAGAGGGTTGTAACTATCCTATGATAGTCTGAAATTTGGATTTTAAACATTCAGAAACTCTAGTGCCTTGAGCATTTTCTTTAAAGTGCTCAAATCCTCTTTCTTGCTTAAACTCAAAAGATTCACTCCCATCCTCGTGAGAAATTAGATTCGGGCTTGCAGGAATGTAGCCGTTGAATTTGTCGACAACCTCATTAAATCTCTGTACTTTCGGTGAATCAAGGTTTATCAAATGCTGTAAAAGGTTACTATAAAAACTTGGATATTCGTTTGTTTTTATAGGTTTTTCAATTTTATTAGTTGCTCGGTTTTTGTTTATTTCTTTGAGCTTAGGAGCGAGTGGCGATATCAAATCTTCAGCAGCTTTATCCAATAATCCAATCATCATGTAGTTGACTAAATGAACGCTATCCTTCATGAAGTTGGCAAGTCTCCATACTGCAATGACTGTTATGAGCAATTTTAAATCGACCGATATTTCTCCACAGCGATAAGCTTCAGCAACAAAGTTTGGCCGATCCTTTTGAAGCCATTCATTTGGTGGATCAGTAGTGTTGAATAGTCTTGCAATGATTAGACTGATTTTGACTTTAAAAGACAATCCTAGCTCATGTTGTAGTTCAGCAGAAAAATCATACCAAAACAAGATATCCCATAGCCCTTCAATTGGGCCGTCTAAGGCATCCCAAAACCTGACAAACTCTACTTCGCCATCATCATCTTCAACTGTTGGACCAATGTTGTAAAAATCACTGGCTTGAATAGATTCAAAACCATATTTGTTTTTTAGTTCTTGATCGACTAGCTTCCGCGTTGTTGAGTTAACGCCAGTGCTGCCATTTGCATAATCTGAGCTGTAATTGGTATTAAAAGCTTCAAACTTTTCATTCAGTTCATAAAAACTCTTGGCATGCATTAGTTGTTTTAATTGATGCACCCATAGTTGCGTTCTCATGGTGTCAATCAGTCTACGTGGTTGCCTACCTCTGCCTGCCATTATCAAATTCCAATATCGCATTAGTTAAAAAATACTAACAGCTTTTTGATTGCATTTTTAGGATTTTATTAAGCTGAAAGTAACTCATTAAAATCCCCCCAAGAAAATTTGACGTTGATTATTTTTTATCAGTAAACCTGGTTTTAAAGGTTGGCAATAAAGCATAGCTTTTTAATACCTAATTAAGACCTATTAATTTCAACTGCACAATTTTCTAGAATGGATACATCTTCAATCAGTTAACACTATTAAAGATATTTACTAATAAGGAGAATTAAAAATGACAGAAAAACATAATGTAAGTAATAGTTCTATTGGCTTAGAAAATGAGGTATCACCAAACGGATTAGCAATTCACCCGATAGCTAATCTGTTCCCAGAGATGTCGGAATCTCAGTTTGATGAACTCAAACAGGATATCGCGCAGAATGGATTACAAATGCCAATCCTTATGTATGGTGGAAAAGTGGTAGATGGGCGACATCGCTTACGTGCATGTTCCGCATTAGGAATCATCCCTAAATTCGCAGAGCTGGAAGCCGCGAATGATAAATCTGCAGAGCAATCTGTAGTTAGTATCAATTTGCACAGACGTCATCTTACAGAAAGTCAAAAGGCAATTATTGCAGCGAGATTGACCAACTCATCTGTTGGCTCAAATCAGCATACTGCTGGAGCATTATCCCAAAGAAAAGTGGCAGAAGAGTTGGGCATTTCAGTTGACTCGGTTCAGCGAGGAAAGAAAGTCTTAAACAACGGTATTCCGGAGCTCATCGCTGCAGTCTCTGAGGGAAAGCTTGATATCAGCAATGCAGCAAAACTTGCCCAACTCGCAAAAGAAGATCAATCACAACTCAACTTTGATGACATCAAAGCAATTCAAGAAGCCAGCAAAGCCATCAATAAAGCTAAGTTTGAAAATCGTCGTATAGAGCGTATCCAAGAAATCGAAGCTAAAAGAGCTAATAACAAACCTTTGGAATCTTCACTAGGCACATTCAGTGTAATTTACGCGGACCCGCCTTGGGATTACATGGGTGAGCTTGCTGTTGGATATCCATGCATGTCTGTGAAAGAAATCTGCGAGATGCCAATTAGCCAAATATCTGCTGATGACGCAGTTTTGTTTATGTGGTGCTCATCCTCACTATTACCAGAGGCTGTGGAAGTGGTGAGTGCATGGGGTTTCAAGTTTAAAACGAGTGCTGTTTGGGATAAGGATTTTGCTGGTCAAGGCACATATTTTCGCCAAGGTCACGAAGTGCTGATAATTGCTACAAAAGGATGTGTGCCAGAAGTGCCATACGGTGCTCGCCCTTCATCTGTATTGAAATTTAAACGCCGTGAGCATAGCCGTAAACCTGACGAAATGTACCAAATTATTGATGATATGTATCCAGAGCTTAGCAAGATTGAATTATTTTGCAGAGGTGTGCCAGCTCAAGGATGGGCAGGTTGGGGTAATGAATGCGTTCAGCAAACTGTGCAATCAAATAGTCAGGAGGCTAGCAATGATGAGTAATTCTAATGATGATTGTATTGAGTTCGATGCTTTAGTTACATTGTTCTTGCAGAAAATTGAGGAGGAGGAATATCGTCAGGCTAAGCAGATTTATGATCAGTTAAGAATAGAATATAAAGAGGCTGAAGATTTTCTTGATGAATATATTTCCACTATTTATGACGGTTGCTCTGATTTTGAATTTGATAACATTGCTCAAAATTTAGCTAAGCGAATCGAAGCTTTGGATCTATACGAATCACTCCTTAAAGTTATACCGAGAAAAGCAAGTGTGAAAAAGATCAAAATTTAATCACTTAGCTTAGCCAGTTTTTTAGCTTAAACATTCAACTGATGGTTTATATCAGTTTTTTGTTTTTCAGCTTCCTCATTTGTCTTGTCAGATTTTGCTCATTTGTTTAAATATCTCCTTCAGCTATAGTTCTGCTAATTAACTGATGCACGCCGTTGTGGGTACATGTGATTTTGATGCAATATTGTGCTGCCTATTTGTTAATTTGGGGCCAGTACTTTCGGACCGTTTTAATATTCAGACCACACCTGATTTGAACACTTTTCTGGGTGATGCTTAAGCCAGAGGCAACTAATAAATTGACGGCTTCTTGTATTGTTTGTATCGCCTTTTTTGTTCTTAGTGCATTGGTGTATTCAGCCCCTTTACTCATGCGCTCTTGAGCAGATTCATTAGTAAAAGTAAGCACTTTTTCTCTACCACCTAAGCTATGACGATTTCTCCATATCCATTTTGATGTGGCATTTGCTGTATGAAATACTTCTTTATATGGTAATGGGTCAGAGAAGCTGACATTGATCTCTTGGGCCTTGTTTCGGGCTTCCTGGCGCCAACTTTCCTCGGTGATAAAGTTATGGACCGAACGGTAGCCCCACAATCTAAGCGTGTGAAACAATAAATCATTGCGACCACGGCAATCCATCCTCTCAATAAGTGCTTTGTCTACTGTGAGCTTATTGATATCTATATATTCTAGAAAATCACCCAAGTCATAACTAGCCTTATTTGTGATGACTTGCCATCTTGCATGTAAAGGGTTTTTAGTGATTGTGTGGCTGTATGCCGTGTCTGCATTTAAACGACTTGTCATGGCATCTTGCACGGCTTCGAAATACTGTTGAGGTTTGCTACGGCTATTTTCGTGGTAAGCCACGGGTGTTTTTAAATGATATAAATAATGACAGTGCTTGTTCGTAGGGTTTATCGTAATGATGGTCGGGGGCGGTAGATTCACATCTTCAAACTTGAACGCTGATCCTTGTTCATCAAGATCAAAACTTAAATATCTGCGATACATAGGGTTGAGGCCACAATATGCGAATTGCTGTACTTTTTCGCGCTTGCGATATTTTGTGCCTTCTTCAAAGTCGTTAGTTGTTATGACGGCTTCATTGAGGTGAGAGTAAAAATCTTCTAGTTGTTGGTTCATCCGTTGTGTCGTTTGTCTTACGACACAACATAGAAGGTAAATCTGGGAAGTCAACGCCTTGTCGATATTTATTTGTCGACAAATGACAATCTGAATTAGGTTTTGGATGAGCTTGAAAAGGGTAGCACTAACGGTAGCACTTATTTTGAGTGTTATACGCTATACTAGACTTGTAACTCGTTGATTAACTTCGACTTGGAATTGCATGGGGTAGAACCCCATCAGCCACCCCATATATTAATAAGCCCTACAGAAATGTAGGGCTTATTTTTTCTTGCTTACCTTCTTAAGCAAAATTACCAAGTAAATCGGCATTAGGCGCAATTGAGCATTGGTAGATGTGTCTTCGGATTTGTGCTGATCTTAACTCCCTTAATTGTTAAGTTGAATGCAATGCGCTGGGGTGTTTTCTGTATCGTTTTGCCTTGATTTATCTCCTGGTGATTGCATCTAGGTGGAAGTATTGATACATCAAACTATTCAGGCTATAGTGGCATTGGTTATAGTTGTTATCTAATTTAAAAAAGGGTTTGTTAATGGCGGCGCTACGTCCTGTATTGATGATTATTGATGATGACCCGCTAATCACTGATACCTTGCATTTTGTGTTGAGTAAATATTTTGAAGTGTGTGTAGCAGAGTCGTACACGCAGTTGAAAAGTTTGCTTCAGCAGTTAGACTCCCCTCCCGCCTTGGCTTTAGTCGATTTAGGCCTGCCGCCAACACCACATACTCCTGAAGAAGGCTTTAAAGTAATTAGCGCGCTGCTGACACACTCTCCCACCATTAAAATCCATGTGCTTTCAGGTCAAAGTGATGACGTGAATGTGAAGCATGCGCTGGCGTTGGGGGCTGTAGACTTTATTGCTAAGCCTTGCGATGTAGAAAAGCTTAAAGACATGTTGCTGAATGCGCTCAAAGTTCAAGATGTGGAATTGAACGAAATGCGCGTGGAGCAGGAAAATGGCGGTTTGCTTGGCAATAGTTTGCCTATTCAAGCGCTGCGTATGCAGATTCGCCAGTTTGCAGATTCTCCTTTTCCGGTTTTGATTGAAGGTGAATCTGGCAGTGGTAAAGAGTTGGTTGCAAGTAGCTTTCATTTTGCCAGCCAGCGTTTGTTGTACCCTTATTTATCTGTTAACTGCGCTGCGGTTTCACCGCTGCTGGCAGAGTCTATCTTGTTTGGGCATGCCAAAGGCGCGTTTACCGGTGCGGTAGCTGCGCATGCTGGCTACTTTGAGGATACGGGTGACGGCACCTTATTTTTAGATGAGATTGGTGAGCTACCATTAGAACTGCAGGCCAAATTGCTACGTGTGTTGGAGAATGGTGAGTACCAGCGTATCGGTGAAACGCAAACACGCAAAAGCCGCGCGCGTATCGTGGCTGCGACCAATCGCGATTTAAGGGCCGAAGTGCGCGCTGGCAAGTTTAGGTCAGATTTATACCACCGCTTGAGCGTGTTCACGGTGCATGTGCCGCCATTACGTGAGTTGGCGGAAGATAAACATTTGTTGCGCGATCATTTTATAGAGTTTTATACCAAGCAAATTGATAAAGCGCCTTTCAAGCTCGACACCAAAGCCGAAGTGCGCTGGCTGGATTATGACTTCCCCGGCAATGTGCGCGAGTTGCGCAATGTGGTGATACGCTTAATTGCTAAATACTCAGGCAAGACGGTGAAAGAAAATGAGTTGGTGGCAGAGTTTGATTTAAGCGAACGGGCCTCAGGCACAGATACCTTTGATTTTAATGATGATGCAAGCATGACTGCGCAAGCGCAAAAACACTTGCAGCGCCAAGTGAATGTGAGCTTGGATGCCGTGCTGAAATCTTGGGAGCGTGCGTACATTGATGCTGCCATGAAAATGACGCATGGCAATTTAAGTCAGGCGGCGAAATTGCTCAATGTTAACCGTACCACGCTGTATAGCCGCATGAACACACAAGAAGACTAATCGTCGCTAGGAAATCACTTGTACTATCCACATTTTGGTTTACAGCAGCCCCCGTTCAAGATTACCCCGAATACAGATTTTTTCTTTTCTGGTGGTAATCGGGGCGCCGTGTTGGATGCCTTGGTGTATGCCATTAGTAATGGTGAGGGTATTATCAAAGTCGTCGGTGAGGTGGGAAGTGGCAAAACCATGTTGTGCCGCATGCTGCAAACCATACTTCCCGAGAGTATCGAAAGTATTTACCTAGCCAACCCCAGCGTAGCACCTGAAGATGTGCTGCATGCGATTGCGTTTGAGCTGCAGCTTGAGTTACCTAAAGATGCAGATCGTCTAAAAGTGATGCAGGCCTTGCAGGCGCATCTGTTGAGTCGCCATGCCGAAGGGCGACAGGTTGTCATTTTTGTAGAAGAGGCACAAGGCATGCCGCTGGCAACGCTGGAGGAGATTCGCCTGCTATCTAACCTGGAAACCAAGCAAGATAAATTGCTGCAGATCGTGTTGTTTGGTCAGCCTGAGCTGGATGAGAATTTAAATCAAGAGCAAATTCGCCAGTTGCGTGAGCGTATTACGCACCGCTTTAATTTGAGCCCACTGCAAACCAAAGACGTAGGTGAGTACCTGATTTTTAGGTTGCGGGCAGCGGGTTATCATGGTCCGCATTTGTTTACAGATGCCTCAATTAAAAAGCTGTCACATGCGGCACAGGGCTTGGTGCGGCGCGTGAATATCCTGGCGGATAAAGCATTGCTGGCCGCGTTTGCGGACAATGTCTATCAAGTCACCCCTAAACATGTAAAGGCTGCGATTCAGGATAGTGAATTTGCAGAAAGTTTATATGGGCAGCCATTGGCGCGATATAAGCGGTTTGCCGTTTGGTCTAGTCTGCTATTAGTGCTTATAAGTGGCGTATTAGCTGCTGCCATGTGGCAGCGCTCTGTTCAGCAAAGTCCAGCTAAAGTGACGGTGCAGCCGGCTGCCACAAAGAAGCCAGTTGATGTTAAACCAACTCCTCTGAACACTGGCGCCTCCCAAGCGATAAAGCAGTCTGCAGTTGCCGTTGCCAATACACAGGTGAGTGTGAAAGACTTGTCTGCGTTGTCCTTTGCTAACCCTGCTGTGGCGCCGGCGGCTGCGGCAAGTGCTAAACCGGTTGTCGCAGAAGTTAAGGGCAGCGACGGCTTGGTCAGCCAGCGTTTGGATGCAATGAATAAGTTATTGCAAAATGCAAAGCCAGAAACTGTCTTGCTGCAAATTAAATCGGTACCCAATACGGCATCGATAGCTGGGCAGGCGGAGGATGCTCCCTTGGTAGCGGAGCTTGAGGGCTTAAGTCGGCAAGTGGAAGTAGATAATATTTACCTCTACCGCATGCGCAAAGCTGATGGCTTATACACCGTAGTGCTATATGGTGCTTATGCAGAGCGCACTGAGGCGTTGGAAGCATTAAAAAACTTGCCGCCTTATATTAAAAATAATCGTCCCTATTTAAGAACGCTGGCTGGTATTAGTAAAGATATTACGCTGGTTAATTAAGCTTTGGTTTGCGACAGTTGCGTGACAGTCTAAGTCTGTATTGCTGATGGCGTTAGCTGGAATTGGTGGTGTAAGCGGGCGCGAGGTTAAAATATAGCCAGATTCGCCATAAAGTTTTGTGTCTTACCTCAGTAATAACCTTGATTTATTGCTGTAACTTATTGTTGCTGCTAGTATTTTCTTGCTTTTTTTGCGGTATCGTGGAAAATGACTATAGAGCGAATAGATAAAGTTGCAGAATGTAGGGGTAACCAAGCCGTGATCAATAATAAAACAGTATCAATACTGCTATGCATGGCCCTGATTTTTGGGGTGTCTGCGTGCTCACACCAATCTAAAGTGAAGCCATCAACGGGGCACATTGATGGTAAAAACACCTCAGCGCCATCCTTAACGTCAAAACCTGCTACACCTATTGCAGCTATCCCTAAGCCTGTTACAAACAGCCCTTATTTACCGCCACCTAAAGCTAAAGCTAAAGAGCCTGTTTACAGTATTGTGGTGTATGACACGCCTGTAAAAGAGGTGCTGTTTGCCATTGCTAGAGACAGCAAACTTAATATTGATATTCACCCTGCTATTCAAGGGCGTGTGACTTTAAATGCCGTAGACCAGACCTTGCCTGCGATTTTAGAGCGTTTATCCAAACAGGTCGATTTAACGTATAACGTTAAGGGCAATGTATTGACGATAACGCCTGATCAGCCCGTGTTGAGAACATATAAGGTTGATTATGTAAATATGAATCGTGACACGACGGGTTTTATTGGAGCTGCGGCGGAAATTTCCAGTACGGGACGTGCCGCAACGACAAACGCTGGAGGGACGACCACTGCGACAACCACCTCAGGTGGCGGTGCGAATAACAGCTCTCGCACCTCTGTTACCAGTGAATCGAAAAATCATTTGTGGGAGTCGCTTATTCAGAATCTAAAAGAGTTACTCGCAGAAACGGATAAAGAGGTTATTGTCACCCGATTTGGTAGCTTAGAAGGACAGGATGCTACGGATAAAGCGGAAAAGGAAAAATCAAGCAATGATAAGTCGAGCAGTGAGGCTAAAAAAACGGATAAGGAGTTAAGAGAAGATCAGCGTTCTGAATATAAAACTTTGTTTGCTGCGAATGTCATTGCTCATCCAGAGTCTGGCGTGATTAGCGTTAGAGCCACGAATAAACAACACGAGAAGGTTCAGGAGTTTCTGGATAGGGTGTTATCCAGTGCCAAAAAGCAAGTGTTAATTGAGGCGACCATTGTAGAGGTGCGTCTTAACGATGGTTTTCAGACCGGTATCGATTGGAGAAGGCTTGGTAGAGCAGGCGCAGGAAGTGGCTTTACGTTTAGTCAGAATTTGAACTCAGATAATTTTTCGCCAGGTGATTTAACCACTCGAGGCGAAGGAACTGGGTTAATTGCGGGGTATTTTAATCCGTTGAGTCCTCTGGGTGATATTGCTGCATCGATTAATCTGCTAAGGCAGTTTGGTGATACAAAGGTGCTCTCAAGTCCTAAGCTTATGGTGCTTAATAATCAAACGGCAGTGCTTAAAGTGGTCGATAACCTAGTCTATTTTACCGTGCAAGCACAGCAAACGCCCGGTTCAATCGGCAGTCAGCCATTTACTACAATCACGACCACCCCAAATACTGTGCCTGTGGGTGTAGTAATGAGCGTGACCCCTCAGATTAGCGATACAAATTTTGTGAATGTCAATGTGCGTCCCACTATATCAAGAGCTGTTGGCAAGGGGGTGCAGGATCCTAACCCTTCATTAAAAGATGAGGTGCCAAGTTATATTCCACAAATACAAGTGCGTGAAATGGAGTCGATTCTGCAAATCAATAGCGGTAGTACTGCTGTGTTGGGAGGTTTGATGCAGGATGAGATTCAGCGTAATTCTGACAGCGTGCCTGGGCTTGCTGATATTCCTGGCGTTGGTAAAGCATTTAAAGGCAGAAATGATGCCAACAACAAAACCGAGCTGGTGATTTTCCTGCGTCCAACCGTGATTAAGAATGCTAGTTTAGAAAGTGATGAGTTGGCCTCGTATAAACAGTATCTGCCATCACAGCAGTTGGCAAATACACTAGAAGCCGAGAGTGAGAGGTAGTTAGCAAATGAGTTTGCTAATCAAGGCGCTGGCGACAGCCGAAAAGGATAAGCAAAAGGCTGAAAAGTCGGCGCGCTCGGAGCCTGCTGATGAGTTGTCGCTATCGCCATTAAAACTTGAGTTGGATGACGCTGCAGCAGCCGCTGTTGTGGACACTGCGACTGATAAGGCGGAGCAGCTCACTTTAACACCAGATAAAAGTGCCTTTAGAGATGTGGATTTGTCTTTGGCTGAAGAGGCAGGTTTAACGAGTAGCGATATTAAGCGAAAAGAAGGTACCCCAGCTAAACCTGCAGCTACGCCAGCAAAGAGCGCAGCTAAAGCCAAGACTAAGGCTGATGCATTTAACGAAGCGGCACGCGCCAGCGTTGCAAATCTAAAAGCACAGGCTGATGTTGCTAGAGATAGCCAAAAAGCAGCAGCTAGTGTGTTTGTGGCAAATCATGCAGTTAAAACTGCGAGTTCGCGTACAGCATTGCTTCTACTGGGGGTAGCTGGTGCCTTGATGATTTTGCTGGGCTTGCAAGGGTATAAATACATTCAAGCATTAGGCGCTAGTGAGGTGGTGGTTGTCACGCCGGTACCGCCGCCAACACCTCAGGTTGCCCCTGTCGAAAGTAATATTGCTAATGAGCCTGTGGCTGATACTGCTAATGGGCAGAGTGCAGAAGGTGACGCACATACTGATGTTGTTGAGGGTGAGGAGGTTGTTGCACCAAAAGTGCAGGATAGCGCTACTGACGTGAAGTCTGAGCTAGTAAAACCAATATTAGCAAAGCCAATAGAAAAGCCGACATTAGAGAAACATAAACTAGCCGGGAAGGCAGATAACGAAATATCAGCGGGTGAGCCTGCTGCGGGCGATGCGATATCTGCCGCACAGCAGCCGGTTGTGCATAAGTCAGTACCAGTGAATGAGGGTGGTCGGCGCGAAAGTTCTGCTGCTGAGCCAAAAGAGCCGCTAAAGCTTGTGAGTAAAGCACAGGCTGCGGGCGTGGACCCGACATTGCTGGCTGCATATGAGGCATTTAGCCGTGGAGATGATGCTTTGGCGCAGCAAAAATATCGCCAGGTGCTACAAAAAGATGTCAGGAATGTAGACGCTTTGCTGGGTATGGCGGCCATTGCGCAGCGTCAGGCACGCACCATGGATGCTATTGGCTGGTATCGTAAGGTAACGGACATTGAGCCTAGAAATAGCATCGCGCAATCAGCGCTGGCAGATTTAGAGGCTAGTACCGACGCGGTAGGCGCCGAGAGCAAAATTAAAAGCATGCTGGCGCGCCAGCCGGAGGCGGCTAATTTACATGCGGCTTTAGGTAATTTGTACGCAGCGCAAAATCAGTGGGCTGCTGCACAAGCGGCTTATTTTAGTGCCAGCCAGTTTGCACCGATAAGTGCCGATTATGCATTTAACCTGGCGATTAGTTTGGAGCATTTAGGTAAGCCTAAGCTGGCCTTAGTGCAATATCAACGTGCGCTTGATCTATTGAATATGACAGGCGCTGCGAGTCCTGACCGTGCGCAGTTAGAGGCTAGGATACGCGCGTTGCAGTAATAAGGCCGTTACATCATACGCAAGATTGTCGTGACTCAAGATGGTTGTGGTGCCGATTAAGTAAAGAAAAAACAAGAATGAACTTATATAAACAGGCTAAAGTAAATGGCTGAACAGCGGCGTAAAATTCGCTTAGGCGAGTTGATGGTGCAGCAGGGCTTAATTAGCCAGGATCAGCTGCGCATCGCGCTTATTGAGCAAGAGCATAACGACCTGCCGTTAGGTCGCCAACTGGTACGCCTCGGCTTTGTCACTGAGGCCATGGTGCGTGACACAGTTGCGCATACTATCGGCACCGATAGTATAGATTTAACCACCGTAGTAGCTGACTTTGAAGCGCTGCAGATGGTACCGCAAGACTTTTCACGCCGTTATCATTTATTGCCAGTAGCGTACGATACACAGACCCAAACTATGGTCGTGGCCATGGCCGATTTGTTCAATGTAGTGGCATTGGATCAATTGCGTGCCATGTTGGGCGGGCAGATACAATTAAAACCGGTGCTGGCTGCAGAAGCGCAGCTGGAAGAAGTTATCGACCAGTTTTACGGCTATGAGCTGTCGGTTGATGGTATTTTGCGCGAGATTGAAACCGGCGAAATAGATTATCAAAGCTTAAGTGCCGATGATAATGAATACACGCAGCCGGTGGTGCGCTTGGTCGGTGCTTTATTGATGGATGCAGTAAAGCGCGGTGCCTCTGATATTCACTTTGAGCCAGAGCTGGCTTTCTTGCGCATACGCTACAGAATCGACGGTGTATTGCAGCAAATTAGAAGTTTGCATAAAAGTTACTGGGGGGGCTTAGCCGTTCGCCTAAAAGTGGTTAGCGGCTTGGATATCGCGGAAACTCGCGCGCCGCAGGATGGCCGCTTGAACATGAATTTATGCGGCCGTCCTATTGATTTTAGGGTGTCTACGCATCCAACTATCCACGGCGAAAACATCGTATTGCGCGTGCTCGACCGTGAAAAATCTATTATCCCGATGGAGCGCATGGGGCTGCGTCCAGAAACACTGGATGAGCTGCAGCTGATGATGACTCGCCCTGAAGGGATTCTGATAGTGACCGGTCCAACCGGTAGCGGTAAGACCACCACCTTGTATTCATTGCTCACGCACCAGAACACGGAAGCCGTGAATATCATGACTTTGGAAGACCCGGTGGAATACCCGGTGACCATGATGCGCCAGACCTCTGTGGCAGAAGTGAATAAGGTAGATTTTGCCAATGGTATTCGCTCTATCATGCGGCAAGACCCAGATATCATTTTAGTGGGTGAGATCCGCGATGCGGATACCGCCATGATGGCGTTCCGCGCGGCGATGACTGGGCATCAGGTGTTTAGTACCTTACATACCAATTCAGCATTAGGCGCTTTCCCGCGTTTAACCGATATTGGTATTTTGCCTGACATTATGGCCGGTAATATTATCGGTGTGGTGGCGCAGCGCTTGGTACGCGTGCTATGCCCACACTGCAAAGAAAAACATAAACCCGATGACCTGGAGCGCAAGATATTGCAGCTTAAGGCAAACGATCAGACGCCAATTTACAAACCCAAAGGATGTAAGCATTGCAATCAAACCGGTTATCGCGGGCGGATGGCAATTATTGAATTGCTACGCATCGATACTGATATGGATGCCTTGATTTCACGTCGAGCACACTTGGATGAATTGAAAAAAGTGGCGCTGGATAAAGGTTTTATCACCTTGGCTGAGGATGGAGTGCGACGCATTTTAGAGGGATATACCAGCGTGAGCGAAGTGATGCGGGTGATTGACTTAACCAGCAGGATCAGTACCTAAGCTATGCCATCCTTTAGTTATAAAGCCGTTGATAAATTAGGCCGCTTTGCCATGGGGCAGGTAGATGCGCTGAATGAGGTGGATCTAGAGATTCGCCTAGAGCGCATGGGCTTGGATTTAATTACCTTTCGTCCGGCGACTAGGTCTACCAGCCTGTTTAATCGTAATAAAGTCACTAACCAAGATTTAGTGATGTTTTGCTTCCAGCTGGAGCAGCTATCCAGTGCCGGTGTGCCGTTGCTGGAGTGCTTGGTAGATCTGCGCGAGAGCAGTAATAACCCTTATTTCCAAAAAGTGCTGGGTGCCATCAGTGCCGAGGTTGAAGGCGGTAAAATGCTGTCGCAGGCATTGGCCGAGCATCCCGCAGTATTTAGTGATGTGTTTGTGAGCCTGATTGATGCGGGTGAGCGCACTGGTCAGTTATCGGTGGTGTTGGGTAATCTGTTTAATACCATACGCTGGCAAGATGAGCTGATGTCACAAACCAAGAAGCTGTTGGCTTACCCGGCATTTGTTGCTGTAGTGGTGTTGCTGGCGGTGGTGTTTTTAATGATATATGTTGTGCCGCAAATGGTGTCTTTCCTGCGTAATATGGGGCAGGAGTTGCCACTGAACACGCAGATTTTAATTGCGATGTCGAACGCCTTTGTCAGCTATTGGTGGTTGATTCTTGGCTTGCCGGTAGCGGCGGTGTTAGCACTGGCAGCAACGATACGCACCAACCCTGCTGCTCGTTACCGTTTTGATATGTTTAAATTAAACATCCCAGTGACAGGGCCGATTTTGCATAAAATTATCATGGCGCGCTTTGCCCGTTATTTTGCTTTAATGTATCAAACCGGTATTCCAATTTTAGATGCGATTAAAATCTGTGAAAACATCGTAGGCAACCGCGTAGTGGCGGATGCATTAACGCGGGTGCATACGCAGATTAACGCGGGGGATGCTATGAGTGAGAGCTTCCGTAATGCTGGGCTGTTTCCGCAGCTAGTCGTGCGTATGATTAAGGTGGGCGAGAGTACTGGCGCATTAGATAAATCGTTGCTCAATATCAGCTATTTTTATGACCGTGATGTGAATGACTCCATGCAGAAAATGCTCAAGATGATAGAGCCTGCGCTAACGGTGCTGCTGGGCGGCATACTGGCGTTCATTATGTTCTCCGTACTCGGGCCGGTGTATGACTCATTTAGTAAGCTTAAAATTTAACTGGTTTAAATATAACAAAGCATGATATTCGCTAATCCAAACAAACTAGTGTTATGCGCTACGGCCAATCAGCTGCTGGTTGGCGTTTGGTATGCGGGCAAGCTCAAAGGTAACCAGGCCTTTGAAAATAACGAGGCCGGACATCAGGCGTTTTCAGCCTTTTTACAGCAATACCCATCTAGCCCGGTTTATTTAATAGCAGATGCCGTGGAGGAAGATTTTAGGCTTGAAAGTTTGCCGCATACTACGGGTAGTGCCAAGCACGAGCTGATTACACGTAAGCTGAATCAGCATTACCGCGGCTTGGATTTCCGCACGGCACATTTTCTTGATCGAGATAAAGACAAGCGTAGAGATGATAATTTCCTGTTTGTTGCCATCAGTAAAGATGACTTCATGCAGGCTTGGATTGCCATTATTAAGGCACAGGAGGCGCAGTTAGTAGGTGTTTACTTGCTGCCAACGCTAAGCCAGGTATTGATGCGGCAGTTGAAGTTAACTGAGCCGCACTTGTTGTTATGCGAGAGGCTATCTTCTGGATTACGCCAAACTTATTTCCACAACGGGTGTTTGCGTATGAGCCGATTGGTACCGAAAGTGCCAGACGGGCCAGGGCAATTGGGATATTTTTATCTGGTAGAGATAGAGAAAACGCGGCTCTATTTAATGAGCCAGCGTTATATCACGCGCGAAACCCCATTAAACCTAGCGCTAGTGAGTGCTACTGGCTCTACCCAGCAGATTAGCCAAGGTATCAGCCAAGAACAGGGTTTGAATTGCACCGATGTGAACCTCAGTAGCTTGGCAAAAACCCTGGGCTTGCCAGTGAGCTTGTTGCAAGAAAAGCCGGAGCTGATGCATATGCAATTGCTGGCTAGCGGGCATGTTGTCGATAATCTGGCGCCAGACTGGCTTACTAAATCCTTCCAGTTCAATAAGCTGAAGCAAGCGCTGGCGATAGGGACTGCCTTGGTTGGCTTGTTTGGGATGGCTGCGGCAGCATGGATGTTTAAAGAGGGTTGGGATCATAAAACCGCGGTTGAGCAAGCGCTGCAAGATACGCAGATTCAGCAGCATCGATATGACGAGGCCGCAAAAGATTTCCCAGTAACGCAGATTAATGCGAATGATTTGAAAGTGGCGGTAGAGTTAGATAAAACCATTGCCGCTTTTCCTAAGTCGCCTAGGCTGATGATGCAGGTGGTAGGCGCAGCGCTCGCGCCCACTGCGCAGGGTAGCTTGGATGAAGTGCAGATTGACCGCATGCATTGGGTGCTGACCAATGACAGCAACCTGAACGATCAGGATAAATTTACGCCGCTATCAACTACCACCAACAGCGCACAACCAGTCGCTAACGCGATGCCGCCGGCAGACCCTACTAAGTTAGTTGAAGTGGCTTTTCTTACAGCGGAAATTTCTGGTTTTACTGGCGATTATCGCCGTGCGTTAAATAGCCTGAATCAGTTTGTGGCCAACATTAAGGCCGACGCCCGCGTGGCCGAGGTGGTTGTGCTGCAAGAGCCTGTGAACGTGAGCTCATTTGTCAGCCTGCAGGGCAGCACCACGGATGAGCAGTCTACGCAAAAGCAGCCGGCGTTTTTTAAATTAAAAATAGTGCTCAAGTCGGTGCCTGATGCTACTAATGCCAGCGGGGCTCAGCCATCATGAAACTAGAGCCAAATGACTGGAAAAAACTGCAGACGCCACTGGTTATTTTGGGGGTGGTGATTGCCATCGTCATTGCCTGTATTGTGCTGGTGCAACAATATAGGGCTGAGCAAGAGCTTGCATTACTTAAGCAGCAGAGCCTGCTCAATGCTGCTCGTCAGCGCTATCAGTCTTCCGGTTTGGAAAAAGAGGTTATTACTGCCTATTTGCCGCAATATCAAACCCTGATTAATAGAGGTTTTGTGGGAGAGGAGCGCCGCATCGAGTGGGTAGAAAGTCTGCGCGAGCAACATAAAAACCATAAATTATTTGGGATTAAATACAGCATCAAACAGCAGGAAAAATACACACCGGCATTTGCCCCAAATCTAGGCGGCTTTACATTGAATCGTTCGGTGATGCAGTTTGAGCTGGATATGCTGCATGAAGGCGATTTATTGCAACTCACAGAGTCGTTAAGTAAAGCCAATGTTGCTGAGCTAATATTAAGAGACTGCGAAATTACCAGGCTGAACGAGAGCAGCGCGTTGAGCAGTCAGTTGATAGCCAACTTGCATGCGCAATGCGAGCTGGATTGGCTCACTTTGCGTGAGCCTACCTCTATCCCAGCAGTCAGCCAAACAGCAGTGGGGCCATAGTCATGTTGAAATTACTGCTACGAATGATGGTTGTTGGTCTGTTAAGCGTCGGGCTTGCGACCGCTCACGCTGCGCCTAATGATGACTTTGGGCGCTTATTCAGTAAGCCTGCCGAACGTGAGAAGCTAGACAAGCTAAGACAAAGCCAGCAGCTAAAAGTGGCACCCACTAAGGAAGAAGAGCCGACAGCAAGTGATGCAGACCAGTTGCCAGTAGACAATTCTGCACCTATCACTATGCAGGGTTACGTCAAGCGTAGCGATGGAGTAAGCGGTACGCTTTGGATTAATAATCAGGCTGTGCAAGAAGGCGGTGCGGTCGATAATGTGCAAATTGGGCGCATCAACCGTCGAGGCTTCTCCAGCAAAGCCGCTAATGCCGAAGGTGTTGATGTGCAAACCGGTGGTAAAAAAATTAGGCTGAAAGCTGGGCAGGTGTATGAGCCTGAGACCAGTCAAGTTAAAGAACTGCAGGTGGTAGAAAAAGCCAAACGGCTCAGGCTGGAAGAGGCTGGGGTGATTGGTGGTGATGAATAATTGTCCTCCGAGGCGTAATGTCCAGCAAGGAATGGTGCTTATTCTTATCGCATTTATTATTGGGCTAGGCGCTGCCGCGTTCATGTATAAAATGTTCAACGTATCAAACCTGCAAGCCGCTCAGGATGAAAAAACCATGCACGTGCTGAATGAGGCTAAGTCTGCTTTGATTGCATGGTCGGTGAGTCATCCCAATTTTCCGGGCATCATGCCTTTCCCCGATAGAAACGATGATCCGAATAAATATGACACTAGAAGTGATTGTGTTACGGTAGGGCTTAACGGCTCTCATCTTATAGGTCGTTTGCCAGTTTTGAGTGATGTGAACTGCGTGTCACCCCAGAATGGTTTAGGTTTCTCCCTGCTGGACGGTGGTGGCGAACAGCTCTGGTATTCGGTGTCGCAGAATCTGATTAGAAAAAGCGCTGCAGATGCGCTGCCTGTGATTAATCCTGGCATAGTGAATGTTCCTACGGTGCCATGGTTTGTTGTTAGAAACCGCAATGGGGTGATTATTTCCGACCGCGTGGCCGTGGTGATTTTTTCCCCTGGCGCTCCGTTGCCCAATCAGGATAGGTCGGGTGGTGGTGCTGATGCTAATCAATATCTGGATAAGGTTGTGATGGCGGACGGTACGCAATATAAGAACTATGGTTATCAGGACATAGCGACGAATCCGGTTCAGGAGTTTATTATTGGTGATGATTACAGGCGTGTTTCTAAGACCGACCCTACCTATAAAGACCAATCCGTTGAACCTTATTATTACAACGATAAACTGGTTTACATTACCATTGATGAACTCATGGCTGCGCTGGAGGCACGAGCCGCAGGCGCGCTAAAGAACTCTCTATTGAATTACTATGAGCCTGCATCGGGTGTCAGACCGAATGCAAGGGGCGTCGGTTATTTTCCATACGCGGCTAGTTTAGGTAGCAGTAAAGATTATGCGTGCGTAGCCTCAAACACCACTGGTTTTTTACCCATAGGTAACGTTGCGCCGGCTGATTTTACTTGTAACTATAGTCGTGGCGGCGGGACGAGTGCAAGTTGCAGTACTGGCTTTACGAATATCAGTTCAATTGTAATGCGGAAAAATAATAATTTTACGAGCTATTCTGGCGCTTGTTCTTACTCAGGGCGAGATTGCACCTGCACCGGTGCGGGCTCGTGCTCAAGAGGTGGGCAGACTTTTAGTTGTAATGCTCTGGGTAGCTGTAACGCTAATTTCAACGGTACGGTTACTTTTAAGGGAGGGGAGTTCACCTCTGCTAACTCGCGTTGCAGTTTGGCCTGTACTGATGTCACATGTTTAGGAGCCGGTGTAGGGAGTGCTGCTAGGGTTTCCTGCAGTGACCAAGTTTTTAATACTGGTGGGTCACAGCTGCCGGCATGGATTATGAGTAATCGATGGTACGATTATTTTTATTATGCATCATCTAGAGGCGGTGTTAAGTTAACGGGCGGCGGCAAAATAAACGTCGATAGTTTGTTGATTGGTACTGGTCGTCCAATCATTGCACCATTTAGTGTAATCTCTAAAGTTGGAGATCAGGCAAGGCCATCATGTGCGGTGAATGATTATTTAGATAGTATTGAAAATACTAATGCAAACCAAATCTTTGATAGGCAAAATATAACAAGAACTCCAAATTACAATGACCACACTTATATCGTAGCGCCATGATGAAAAAATCATTCTCACATCGCAGTGTTGCCGGATTTACATTGGTAGAAATGGCTATTGTCATTGTTATCCTTGGGTTCGTTCTTGGTGCGTTACTGATGCCTATGCAAGTGCAACGACAGCAGCAGGCGCAATCACAAACAGAAAATACATTAGAGATTGCCAAGAGGGCGTTATTGGGTTTTGCTCAACAACATGGTCGCTTGCCTTGCCCGGCCACCGCGGCTAGCAATGGTATGGAGCAGCCATTAGGCGGTACGGCTGCTTGCACGCAGGCCGTAGGTTTTTTACCGGCAGCTACCTTGGGCCTTCAGCCCGCTGATGCACAGGGCTTTGCACTAGATGGCTGGAATAATCGTATCCGTTATGCAGTGACGCAATCTAGCGCAGGTGGTGCCGCGACACCAGATTTTACGACCAATATTGCAGATAATGTTGCGACCCCGTCAGTGAATGAAGCTGATGGTATGAATATTGTGGGTATGTCCAATTTGCAGCCGGACTTGCGGGTTTGTGCCAGTGCTGTCGGAATCACTGCCATTGCGTGTTCTGCGGCAGTGCCTGAAACAAATTATCTGATTAATAACGCTGTGGCGGTTATTTACTCCATCGGCGCTACAGGTAACCAAGCGATTGGTGGTGCAGACGAAACGGCCAATTTAAATGATGCCGATGCTAATGGGATTGTTGATGATGGCGTATTTGTAAGCCACGAACCGAGAAGTGCCGCTGACCCTAATGGCGAGTTTGATCATATCGTCACTTGGATTTCTCCTTATGTTCTCTATAATGCCATGATCGAAGCAGGACAATTGCATTAACCTATGAACGACAACCAACTTCTCCGCTATAGCCGCCATATTCTGCTGCCGCAGATTGAGTACGAAGGGCAGGATAAATTAGTACATAGCCACGCCCTAATCGTAGGTGCAGGTGGCTTAGGTTCGCCAGCGGCCTTGTATTTAGCGGCTGCCGGTGTCGGCACTATCACCATCTGTGATTTTGACGTGGTGGATTTAACAAATTTGCAGCGCCAGATTGTGCATACTACAAAAGCTGTGGGGGTGAATAAAGCGCTATCGGCGCAAGCAACGCTGCAGGCAATTAATCCTGAAGTGACGGTGCATACCGTCTGTGAAAAATCGTCAGCGGCAGATTTTGAGAAATTGATTGCCCAAGTAGGCGTGGTGATAGATTGCAGCGATAACTTTGCTACGCGCTATCTGTTGAACCGCCTTTGCGTGCAGTTGAAAAAGCCATTGGTGTCTGGTGCTGCCATTGGTTTTGAAGGGCAGGTTACGGTATATGACATGCGCTCGGATGTTAGCCCGTGTTACCACTGCCTGTTCCCCGATAACGGTGAGGATAGTGATTTACGCTGTGCTACCAACGGTGTTTTTGCGCCATTAGTCGGCATGATAGGCACCTGCCAAGCAGCAGAAGCGCTGAAAATTCTGATGGGGATAGGTGATAGTTTGCAAGGGCGGTTACTCTTGCTGGATGCGCTCGCTATGGAGTGGCGCACTATCAAGCTGAGTAAAGACCCAGCTTGTGCTGTGTGCGGCACTTAAAAGCCCCTCCCGCTAGAGGCGAGAGGGGGTAATTACCTATTTACCGCCTACTAAGCTTTTCACTGCGCCGACCAAATCACCTGGCATCACCACCACTTTGCTGTTCTCAGATGCCGACATCTTTTGCAGTGCCGTAATGTAGCGGTCACCTAACAAGAACATAGCGGATGCGTTGTTTTCCTGTACTGCTTCGGTAATGAATTTAATAGACTCAGCCGATGCTTTTGCCGCCACCATTTGCGCCTCTGCATCTTTACGTGCTGCTTCTAAGCGTGCTTCCGCATTTAAAATAAGTGATTGTTTTGCGCCTTCAGCCTCGGTCACAACCGCCACTCTTTCGCGCTCGGCAGCGGCTTGGCGTTCCATCGCGTCTTGCATATTAGGCGATGGTTTGATGTCTTGAATCTCAACCGATTTGACTGTTAAACCCCAGTCTAGCGCTTCATCAGCAATTGCCAGTTTCAGTTCAGATTTAATGCGGTCGCGTGAGGTAAGCGCTTGGTTTAAATCCATGCCGCCAATAATAGAGCGCAAACTGGTTTGCACCATGTTGCGCATGGCTTCACGGAAGTTTTCAATGCCATACACGGCGCGGTCAATTTTAGTGACTTTAATAAATGCCACGGCATTAGCTAAAATTACCGCGTTGTCGCGGGTGATCACTTCTTGTTCCGGTACATCCAGAATAATATCTTTGGTGGTAACTTTGTAGCTTACACGGGTAAAAATCGGGTTGATGACATGCAAGCCTGGCGTGAGTACGCCAGCAAACTTGCCTAAGCGCTCTACCACCCATTCTTCACCTTGCGGCACTATGCGCACGCCCTTAATGATGGCGACAATCACTAAAAATATGAGTACTAAACTAAACTCTGTCATTTGGAAATTTCCTTAATTGGAAGGTTAAAAAACGTTAGCTAACTTTTGCAATGCGTAGTGTATTGCCTTCAACCGCGATTACTTTGGCCTGGCTGTTGATTTCAATTAACTCGTCGGATACTGCCACCCATTCGCGGCTACCCATCAGACCTTGCGTGAAGCCAATCAAACCGTTTTGTGCCGGGCTGGTTGCTTGCAGCACAGTGCCGATGCGACCAATCTCTTCGCCTTGCGATTGTCCTACGGCTGAGTTGCTGTCGGTTCTTTTGTAATAGCGCCGCCAAATGGCTAAAGAGCCGATGGAAAGAATGGCAAAGGCAATGAATTGTATAGCGTGCGGAATGTTAGGAAATAGCCAAGTGACAATAGCCAAGCAAATAGCTGCGATGCCAAACCATAAGATATATAAAGTGCCAATCGCCAATATTTCTACTGCGATTAAAGCAATACCCAATACCGCCCAAACCCAGGTTGCTTCTATCATTTAATGTCCTGATAAAAAGATTGATAAGTGTTAAGACTCAACATCGGTGATTATTATTGCATGATATTTCAATATTTTTAGTATAAAATTTTTTTCAAAAGGTGTACCCTTTTGGGTGGTATGTTGCACTTTGTTAACATTGTAGGAAATAGTCCTATGAGCCCCGCACAGAAACTTAATCTACCGAGTGATCGGCTAGAGCGATTGCATTACGTTAAGCGTATCTTCACGCAGGCAAAAGGCCCCGACTTGGCCATGGAGTGGTCTGGCGGCAAGACCAATGCGTTAAAAAAGCTGCACGCGATTGATGCCGTGCAGTATGGGCGTAACCGCAGTTTTATCAATGGCTCGGTCACCCATTTATCTCCCTATTTACGTCACGGCTGTTTAACCCTCAATGAAGTATTTACCTTTGTGAAGCAGAAATTTGGCTTACAAGGAGAGAAACTGTTGATGGAACTGGCCTGGCGCGACTTTTGGCGGCAAGTCTGGTTTTATGAAGGTAACGCGATTTTTAGCGAAATGGAGCCACCTAAGGTCAGTCTTGATTATCAGCCGCTGAGCGAGGCCGTGAAGCAAGCGCAGACTGGCCTGCCTTGCATGGATGGTTTTGTTACAGAGCTGCTGGAAACGGGTTATATGCACAACCATGCGCGTATGTGGTTTGCCAGCTATGTCGTGCATCAGCTCAAAGTAGATTGGCGTGAGGCTGCAGACTGGTTTGAAGCGCACTTGCTGGATGGCGACCTCGCTAGCAACCATTTGTCCTGGCAATGGATTGCCTCGACCTTTAGTTCTAAGCCCTACTACTTTAATAAAGAAAACCTGGAACGTTATACCGGCGGTAAATATTGCAGCACGTGCACCGCACAATGTCCGTTCGATGCGAGCTACGAGGAGCTAAGTGCACGCTTTACGCCGCCACTTGCTACTAGCGCCAAGCGCTACGCTTTGAAGCCGTTGCCGATGAAGGCTACGCATACATTTAAAGCAGTTGCGGTGCTGGTGCATGATGAAATGCTATCGGCGCAGAATGTTTTGCTGAGTAAGCCTTATCCTAAAATCTTTGTGTTTGACCCTGTGTTGTGTGGGCATTGGTCGCTAAATCGTTTGCAGTTCGTGGCAGACTGCCTGCATGAAATGATGAATGTGGAAGTGTGGGTGGGTGATACCCACGCTGTATTGATGCAAAAAGGCGTGGGGCAGGTTTTTACGCAGGATACGCCTAATCTTAAGCTTAAAGAGATACTAATGCCATTCTCCCCGAAATGGGAGCCTGTGCCGGGGTTGGCTAATGTGCGGCTGAGTGAGCGGCGCTTAAGGCGTTTTTCTCGCTACTGGGAAAAAGTTGGCCCATTGTTGATGGCGGATGTTTAATCTTACGGGTGTAATCTTTAAGCACTAAATGCTACTATCCATAACGACTGCAGCCTATGATTGGTCGCGGGAAAATATCATCAATAAAAATAAGGGGATATGATGTTAGTGTGGATAGTGTTAGCCGTTGTCGTGCTGTATTTTGTAATCACCTACAACAGCTTGGTCAGTGTTAAAAATAACGTTGAGAAAGCATGGTCCAATATCAGTGTGCTGTTAAAACAGCGCAATGATGAACTGCCTAAACTGATAGATACTTGCCGCCAGTATATGCAGCACGAGCAGGCCACGCTAGAAAAAGTGATTCAGGCGCGTGCGCAGGTAAATGACGCTCGCGACCAGCATGATGTTGCTGCGCTGGGGCAGGCAGAAAGCGCGTTGCGTGTGGGCTTAGGTGGTCTGTTTGCAGTGGCGGAAAGCTACCCAGAGCTTAAATCTAACCAAAATTTCCTGATGTTGCAGACCCGTATCACCGGGCTTGAAAATCAAATCGCAGACCGCCGCGAGTTTTATAACGATAGTGTTTACATCAACAATGTGCGGGTGCAGCAGTTCCCGGATTTAATCGTGGCTAGGCTGCTAGGTTTTGCCAAAGAGTCATTACTTAAATTCTCCAGTGAAGAGTTAGCCGATGTTGACGTGAGTCAGCGCTTTAATGCCAAACTGTAGGTGGCGCTATGCGCCTGCGTAGTTATTATTTAAACCCGCTTGCCCTTTGTGTTTGTCTAGGCTTGGTGCTGGCGGGTGTGTATGTGGATTTTCAGGATAGGCAAGCGCAGCAGCTCCCCATGCTGTTCGGCGTGAGTGCCTTGATCGCGATATTGGCTTGGGCATTTAACTATAAAAGGCTATTGGCAATATCCGAGGTTCCCATCTCTACCATTGCATCAGCGGCTCAAGGTTATGTAGAGCTGTTTGGTAAGTCTAAACAGCGACTGCCCATGCGCAGTCCTATTCAAGGTGTGGCTTGTGTGTGGTATCGGCTTTGGGTGTACGCGCGTGATAGCAACCAAATGTGGCGCTTAGAGGATTACCAAGTCAGCGAGCAGGTGTTTGAGCTGCATGATGAAACTGGTGTATGTTTGGTAGACCCCAAGGGCGCGGATATCTATGCAGCAAAGCGGCATGTGGTCACGCAAAACGAGCATCGCTATATTGAGGACGTGCTGTTTGCGGATAAATCTATCTATGTGCTGGGTGATTTAGATACTGGCACACAAGCGCATACCGAGGCGGAAATCAACCGGGAGGCGGGCAAACTGCTGACGCAATGGAAGCAATCTAAATCCAGGCTGCTACAGCGATTTGACCTGAATCGGGATGGGGAAATCGATATGCTGGAGTGGGAGCATGCTCGTGAGCAGGCTTATGCAGAAGTGGTGCGTCAGCAGAGTCAGTTGCTAAAAAGCGAGCAGCATCTTATTGCCCAGCCTCAAAACAAGCGCCTATTTGTGATATCCGGCATTACACCGCAAGCCTTAAGGCAGGGCTATCGCTATTGGGCCATTGTGCATTTCAGCATATTTGCTATTGCAGTTCTGTTTTCTTTTGTGGCGAGCTACCTCGCGCTATAACAGCAGGTTTGCCCTGTGCTAAAATGCTAGGTTATGACAACTGAAAACTCGACACAAAACATGCAAGAAAACAAAGAGCTAGCCAAATCCTTCGACCCTAAAACCATAGAAAGTAAATGGTATGAATTCTGGGAGGGGCAGGGCTATTATGGCGCAGGTCTAGACACCACCAAGCAAGACAACTTCTGTATCTTATTGCCGCCACCTAACGTCACTGGCACACTGCACATGGGGCATGGCTTTAACCAGACCCTGATGGACGCACTGACACGCTACCACCGTATGCGTGGCGACAACACACTGTGGCAGCCAGGTACTGACCATGCCGGTATCGCTACGCAAATTGTAGTAGAGCGCCAGTTGGATGCGCAAGGTGTATCGCGCCATGATTTAGGCCGCGAAAAGTTCTTGGAAAAAGTGTGGGAGTGGAAAGAATACTCAGGCGGCACCATCACTAAACAGATGCGCCGCTTAGGCACCTCACCAGACTGGAGCCGCGAGCGCTTCACGATGGATGCCGGTTTGAATAAAGTAGTGACCGAGACTTTTGTCCGCCTGTATAACGAAGGTTTGATTTACCGCGGCAAGCGCCTGGTGAACTGGGACGTGAAGCTAGGCACTGCGGTATCTGACCTAGAAGTGGTGCAGGAAGAAGAAGATGGCTTTATGTGGCACATCAACTATCCGTTGGCGGATGGTTCTGGTCATTTAACTGTAGCAACCACACGTCCGGAAACTATGCTAGGTGACGTGGCGGTGATGGTGCATCCGGAAGATGCGCGCTACAAGCATCTGATTGGTAAAACCGTACAATTACCACTGTGCAACCGTGAAATCCCGATTATTGCCGACGACTACGTTGATTTGGAATTCGGTACCGGTGTGGTGAAAGTAACGCCTGCGCATGACTTTAACGACAATATGGTCGGTCAGCGTCAAGGTTTGGATAAAATTGTTATTCTTAATCTGCAAGGCTTTGTGCCAGCAGCCGCTGAAGTGTGGGCAGCAGATGGCGCGGCTAAGCCGTCTATCGCTATGCCTGCCAACTTGGTTGGCTTGGAGCGGTTTGCTGCGCGTAAACAGGTGGTGGCAGACTTAGAGGCACAAAACTATCTGGTTAAAGCTGAAAAGCATAAACTCAAAGTGCCGCGTGGCGACCGTACCAATGTGGTGATTGAGCCTATGCTCACCGACCAATGGTTCGTAGCGATGAGCAAGCCTGCAGCTGACGGCAAATCCATCACACAAAAAGCGTTAGACGTGGTGGCCAGCGGCGAGATTAAGTTCTACCCTGAAAACTGGGTTAACACCTACAACCAGTGGCTGAATAACATTCAAGATTGGTGTATTTCTCGCCAGCTATGGTGGGGCCATCAGATTCCTGCTTGGTATTCTGATGAGGGCAAAGTCTACGTGGCGCATGATGAGGCAGAGGCTAAGGCACAGGCGGCTAAAGACGGCTATACAGGTAATCTGAAGCGTGATGATGACGTGCTGGATACCTGGTATTCATCAGCCCTATGGCCATTCTCAACGCTGGACTGGACTGGCGATGCGGAGAAAGATGCAGCCAATGTTGCCTTGCAGCAGTATTTGCCATCTTCAGTGCTGGTGACTGGTTTTGATATTATTTTCTTCTGGGTGGCGCGTATGGTGATGATGACCACGCATATCACCGGCAAGATTCCGTTCAAGCACGTGTATGTGCACGGCTTGATTCGCGATGCCGAAGGCCAGAAGATGAGTAAATCTAAAGGCAACGTGCTAGACCCGATTGACTTGATTGACGGCATTGGCCTAGATGAGCTGATTAAAAAGCGCACCACAGGTTTGATGAACCCGAAAGACGCGGAAAAAATTGAGAAGCGCACGCGTAAAGAGTTCCCGGAAGGCATTAACGCTTACGGTACCGATGCGCTACGCTTCACGTTTGCGGCATTAGCTTCGCCAGGCCGTGACATTAAATTCGATTTGCAGCGCTGTGACGGTTACCGCAATTTCTGCAATAAGTTGTGGAACGCTACGCGCTTTGTGCTGATGAATACCGAAGGCCAGGACAATGGCTTTGGGCTTGGCAGCTGCGTAGAAGGCGGTCGTGTATTCTCAGCTGCAGACCGCTGGATAGTGAGTGTTTTGCAGCGCACAGAAGCTGAAGTTGAGCGTGCGTTTGAAGACTACCGTTTTGACTTGGCCGCTAAAGCCATTTACGAGTTTGTGTGGGATGAGTACTGCGACTGGTATCTAGAGTTGGCTAAAGTACAGATGCAAAACGGTAACGAGGCAGAGAAAATCGGTACTCGCCGTACCCTGCTGCGCGTGCTGGAAACCATCTTACGCCTAGCTCACCCGATTATGCCGTTTATCACCGAAGAAATTTGGCAAACGGTAGCGCCAATGACGGAAAAACACGGCGCCAGTATCATGCTGGAGGTGTATCCAAAAGCGCAGTTAGGCAAGCTGGATGAAGCCTCAGAGGCATGGGTAGCACAGCTGAAGCAAGCGGTGGATGCATGCCGCAGTTTACGCGGTGAAATGGGTATTTCCCCAGCGGCACGCGTGCCACTGATTGCTGCGGGTGATGCAGAGGCATTAACCGCCTACGCACCTTACCTGAAAGCACTGGCTAAGCTTGAGGATGTAGCCATTGTTACCGAGTTGCCAGAGGCTGATGCACCGGTGATGCTGGTGAATGACTTTAAGCTGATGCTGAAAGTTGAGATCGATGTTGCAGCAGAAAAAGAGCGTTTAGGTAAAGAAATTGCGCGTTTGGAAGCTGAAATCAACAAAGCCAATGGTAAGCTTAATAACGAGAGTTTTGTAGCAAGAGCGCCAGCTGCGGTGGTAGAGCAGGAAAAAGCGCGTGTGGCAGACTTTAGTGCTAGTTTGGATAAGCTGCAAGCGCAGTTAGCTAAGCTTAAATAAGGGCTATTTGCTAATATTTAACGCCGCATGCGGAGCCGATTAACTCGGTTCAGCATGCGGCGTTTTTTTATGCGGCTAAAGATTGGCCTTGAATACGCTAATGCGTATAGCTATTAGCTGGTGCGCTTTTTGATGTAGAAGGTAAAAGCGGTTTCGTCCTCTTCTAACAGTAAAAGCTCATGCCCGGTTTGCACGCAAAAAGCGTTAAAGTCTTTCACTGAGCCTGGGTCGGTAGAGATGATTTTTAGCACTTGCGCAGGCGCCATATCATTCAGGCCTTTTTTACAGCGCAAAATCGGTAGTGGGCAGTTTAGACCTGTGGCATCAACTACTTTATCAAAATGCATAATGGTTTTCCTGTGTTGCTAAGAGCGGGGGGTTATTTAGACAGAGGGTTGAATGGCACAAAGTGATAGCCGGCACGCGCCCAAGCCAGCACGCCACCTGCTAAATTATAAACGTGCTTACAGCCCTTGCTGGCAGCAAACGCCGCTGCATGCGCTGAGCGTACGCCGCTATGACAGTAAAACACGATGGTTTCTGCCTTGGTGAGCGACTCATACTGAACCGGTAGCATGGCTAATGGAATGTGTACGGCATTCTCAATCACGCCGCGCGCAACCTCGTCATCATTACGTACATCTACCAGTAGAAGTGATTTTTTGCTCAGCATGACAGATAGGTCATGTGCGTCAATTTCATTGTAAGTGCTCATTAAATAAACCTGAAGTAACTAAAAATAACTAACTAAAAAATTAAGTGGCAACAACTTGTATTGGTGATGCCTGCATTTAACTGTTTGCACGCTTGCGTATATACAAGTTTTGATCATACTCAACGGTAGACAAGCTACGCCGTCATTTGTTTTATGCTGACTCGCATGCAGCATCGCCTATATGCGGCCTGCAGATGATGGATGATGATGCCTATATGGTAATACAAAACGTGGTCTCATGAATATAACGCGTTAATATTCCTATATAAATCTTGAATTTGTACCTCTTTGCGCGCTAGTTATTGGTTTGTTTCCGTTAAGGGCGCGGTGTTCTGTGTTCAAAATTTCTACGATTGGGCGTTTGCTATGTGTGCCAGTCACTTAGCGCTGCTATCCCCATCGCGCCCACAAAGTTATCCACATAAATTGTGGATGTGGCTAAAGCGCCGAGTGGCGTGTTGATATCTGCCCAAGCCGTGTTGACGGTCATTCCATACTGTCGTCACAATTGACTTATATGATGTAATGATGAGATGAAGTGCAATATTGTAGATAACAGTGTTTTTTAGTTTAGGTTAGGAACGATAAGCATGAATAGATTGAGTTTAATCCTGCTCTCAGGAGCATGTTTAGTGGGTAGCGCATCCGTCATGGCGGAGAATGCGCAGACCTGGATTAATGACGGTGAAGCGGCATTAGCTGCTGCAAAAAAGCTGCAACCGGAATTAGGGCGCGCTAAGAACGTGATTTTGTTTGTAGGGGATGGGATGGGTATCTCAACCATTACTGCTTCGCGTATTTTTGAAGGGCAGCGTAAAGGTGAAGATGGTGAGCGTAATCAATTAGCATTTGAGCGTTTGCCTTATTTGGCGCTTTCTAAAACCTATTCTGCCAATCAGCAAACCTCCGACTCGGCGCCTACCATGACTGCGATAGTGACCGGTGTAAAAACCAACGATGGTGGCTTGTCTGTTAACCAGTCTGTTACGCGCTCAGAGCCTAGTGGCGCAGTGATACAAGCAAACAAGCTAACTACTATTTTGGAAAAGGCTGAGTTAAGTGGGCGCGCTACCGGCATCGTATCCACCGCCCGCATTACTCATGCCACACCTGCCGCTACCTATGCGCATACGAGTAACCGCGATTGGGAGGCAGATAGCAATCTACCGGCCGGGACGGATGTAAAAGATATTGCCGCTCAGCTGGTCGATAGCTTTGGGCCGAATCAGCTCGGCGATGGTCTGGAGGTGGCATTAGGCGGTGGCCGTAGCTATTTATTGCCTAAAACACAGAGTGACCCTGAGTACTCTAACGTTCAAGGTAAGCGTAACGATGGGCGAAATCTAATACAGGAGTTCCAAACAAAATTTAACGCGCACTATGTATGGAATAAAGCGCAGTTTGATGCCTTTAATCCGGCAAGCGGTCAGCGATTATTGGGCCTGTTTGAGCCATCACATATGAAGTATGACCATGATCGTCCGACGGATGCTGGCGGTGAGCCATCTCTGGCAGAAATGACCGATAAAGCGATTGATGTATTAAAGCGTAACAAAAAAGGCTATTTCTTAATGGTAGAGGCTGGCCGTATCGACCATGCATCGCATGCAAACAATGCTTACCGCACCCTAAGTGAAACCGTGGCTTTATCTGACGCGGTTAGGTTGGCTATGCGTAAGGTCGATATGAAAGATACGCTCATTATCGTGACGGCCGACCACAGTCACACCCTGACGATAGGCGGCTATGCCAAACGTGGCAACCCCATATTGGGCAAAGTGGTATTTCCGGGTGATGCCGCCCCGGAAAAGGCGTTGGATGGTAACCCCTATACCACCATCAGTTTTGCCAATGGTGCAGGATATGCGACCGATGGCGATGCGCATGCAAAAGCGCCGCGTGCTGGCCGGGTGGAAGATATGAGTGCTGTGAATACCGAAGACCCGGACTTTCACCAGGAAGTAATGGTGCCACTGGCATCAGAAACTCATGGCGGGGAGGATGTCGCTATTTTTGCCGGCGGCCCTAATGCACAATTATTTCATGGCATACAAGAGCAAAGTTATATCTATTATGTGATGGAAGATGCGATGGGGCTTGCTACTAAGCGCTAGTGTCTATTTACAAGGCGTCTCAATGCGGCACGCAGGCTATCAATTTATAAAGTAATATAAATCAATATGTTGTCTTGCTAGAGCATGGCATAATTGTTACGTTGGTAATATTGGCTTTACA
This sequence comes from uncultured Methylotenera sp., assembly GCF_946479685.1. Next base: position 20,279 of record NZ_CAMLGS010000009.1, on the reverse strand, counting down.
TTTGGACTAATTATTTATCTGCATATTCTGAATGTTTGAGTGATATTCCAGTACAGTTGTTTGATTGTATATAGCCTGTGAATAGGACATCTTGCAAATGCTTAAATCGGCATCAACACCAATAAAATTATTCACCATACTCATCGCCTTTATTGCTTTAGCTGCCCCAATTTTCTTTGCCATTGATCAATCCTGGAAGCAGGGGCAGCGCGAAGAGCGTCAAAAGGTTCTGTCTTATGCGAGAGACGTGCTAGCTAGGACAGAAGCCACTTCAGACCAAATTAGATATGGTTTTCAACTTATTAGTGATGCTCAGTTGGCTGATCCCTGCTCAAAACAAGGTATTAGCATCATGAGAAATGTTGACCTGAGATCTAGTTATATACAGGCAATGGGTCACGTGAAAAATAATATCTTAGTCTGCTCTTCTTTAGGTAAGAATGAAGTGGGCTGGAATCTTGGCCCTGTGGATTGGGTTTCTGCTTTGGGAAACGCGATTCGTATTAATGTGCAAATTGCATTTGCGCCAGATACAACATTCACTGTTTTGGAAAGAAATGGCTATGCCTTCATTCTGAATAAGAGTTTACTTATTGATGCAACAGCTTCTGAAAAGGATGTTTCACTTGCAAGTTTTTCTCAGGACAATCTGCGTTTATTTGCATCCCGTGGCAACTTTGATCCAGAGTGGCTTGCAAACTTAGGGAATCAGCCTGAAGAGACATTTGTGAAGGATGGATATGTCATTGGTATTGCAAGGTCTCAGAAATATAGAACTGCTGGGTTAGCGGCATTGCCAGCCTCATACATGGATAAACATACACGTAATCTATCCATGATACTGGTCCCGATAGGACTTATTGCGGGCTTGATTTTAGCCATCTCCATCTATTACTTAGTGTCGGTGCAGATATCTATGCCGTCCATGCTTAAGGCGGCGCTTAAGCGGAATGAGTTTTTTATGCTTTATCAGCCAGTCATTAATTTGCAAACTGGTGAGTGTGTCGGTGCAGAGGCATTAATGCGTTGGAAGCGCTCAAGTGGTGAAATGGTGCCTCCAGATCGGTTTATTCAGGCAGCGGAGGATGCCGGCTTGATAGAAAGCCTCACCAAGCGCGTCATTAAATTGGTGTCAAAAGATGCAGAGGATTTGTTCAAACAGTATCCTGAATTCCACCTCGGAATTAACTTGTCAGCATCTGATTTACACTCGAGTAATACAATCCAACTTTTAAATGGCTTAATACAAGCAACGGGTGCAAATAGATTTAATTTAATGGTGGAAGCAACTGAGCGCGGATTTATGCAGGCGGATTTGGCTAAGGTGATGCTGACGGAAATCCGTAAGCAAGGTATCGGTGTCGCACTGGATGACTTTGGTACTGGCTATTCCAGCTTATCTTATCTCGAATCTTTTGAAATTGATTATCTTAAAATTGATAAATCATTTGTCGATAAGATTGGGAGAGATGCTCCGACAAGTTACGTGGTGCTGCACATTATTGAGATGGCAAAACAATTAAAGATTCAGATGATTGCTGAAGGGGTGGAAACTGAGGATCAGGCCCAGCTTCTTCGCGAGCATGGTGTCCAGTTCGCACAAGGTTGGTTATTTGGTAAGCCGCAGCCATTGCACGAAGTCATACGATTATGCTGTAAACGATTAAATAAGGCTTAATGTTAATCTGTTGCCCTGTGGGCCCTCTTGTTCTTGTTTCGACGTTATTTGTGATACGGGTAATCGTATGTTGTTTATTGTTAGTGCTGAGTGCGGTCAAGGGTTGATTAATGAGCTAAGCTTACTGATGATAGGATGCTAGCGAGTAGCTTGCTATTGAATATGAGGTAAATGCCGCGAGTATTATTGATTCATTCGCTGTTAGTCGGAAGGTTAGCGTGATTGAATTGTCACGTTCACCAAATGAAAAAAGGGTTTAGCAAAAGCTAAACCCTTTTAAATTCTGGTGGCCGGGGCCAGAATCGAACTGGCGACACGCGGATTTTCAATCCGCTGCTCTACCGACTGAGCTACCCGGCCTTTCTTACTACTTGCAGCATTCGGTTTATCGTTGCAAGGCGCGCATTATAGCAAACTAAATTAGAATCTGACAAAGATATTTTCATATTTTTGTATATTTATTTTTAATGCGAAAGTTTGTAGCGGCTTTGCGTGATATCTAGGTGGCTCTCATGTAAAATCTTTCCCTATGAATTTAAACACAAATTTACCAAAAATCGGGTCATTAAGTCAGTCGCTGCAGGCGGCGCTTGTTGATAAAATTAATCATAAAACTAAACCTCTAGGTGCGCTTGGGCAGTTAGAGGCGGTGGCTTTGCAGTTGGGTTTGATTCAGCAAACCCTGACGCCACAACTCTCTAACCCAACTTTAATGGTGTTTGCGGGGGATCACGGTGTAGTCAATTCCGGGGTGAGCCCTTATCCGCAAGCCGTTACTGCGCAGATGGTGCTGAATTTTCTGCAGGGAGGTGCAGCGATTAATGTGTTTGCGCGTCAGCATAATATGCGTTTGCGAGTGATTGACGCTGGCGTGAATCACAATTTTGATGCGAATACAGATTTGGTACATGCCAAAGTGGCGGCCGGCACGGCTAACTTCTTGCAAGAGGCGGCCATGACCGCTGCGCAATGTCAGCAGGCGCTGGCAACCGGAGCATCGCTAGCTAAGCAGGAAGCTGCCGCTGGTTGCAATGTATTTGGTTTTGGCGAGATGGGCATTGGCAATACGTCGTCAGCCAGCTGTTTGATGAGTGTGCTGTGCGCCATTCCGATTGAGGAATGCGTGGGGCGCGGCACAGGCTTGGATGATGCAGGGCTGGCGCAGAAGTTATCTATACTTAAGCAGGCTATCGATTTCCACGGCTTGCGTGGCGATAATGCACTGGATGTGCTGGCGACTTTTGGCGGCTATGAAATCGCAATGATGGCTGGTGCCATGCTGGGCGCCGCTGAGCAGCATGCTGTATTGTTAATTGATGGCTTTATTGCAACGGCAGCTTTGCTGGTTGCGGCGCAATTGCAGCCGAATATTCTGCAATATTGCGTATTTACGCATTGCTCTGGCGAGGCTGGGCATCGCCGCTTGTTAGCACATTTAGGTGCTAAGCCTCTGCTGGATATCGGTTTGCGTCTTGGTGAGGGTACAGGTGCTGCGTTGGCTTATCCTTTGGTGCAGGCTGCGGTTAACTTTATGAACGAGATGGCCTCGTTTGAAAGTGCTGGCGTGAGCACTGCTGACGGGACTGCTGCGTGATTGCTTTTCTGCGTAACGAACGACGCTATATGTTGTTAGCGGTGAGCTTCTTTACGCGGATTCCTGTGCCTGTGTTTGGCGACTTTCATCCTGATGATTTGAATCGTGCTGCCAAATATTTTCCATTAGTCGGAATTTTTGTCGGCTTGATAGGCGCGGGTGCATTCGCGCTAGCGAGTAAATTTTTGCCACAGGATATTGCGGTGCTGATAAGCATGGCGATGACGATTTATATCACCGGTGCATTTCACGAGGACGGGCTGGCCGATAGCGCTGATGGTTTAGGTGGCGGTTGGGACACCGAACGCATATTGGCCATTATGCAGGATTCCAGGCTTGGAGCTTATGGCGCCATTGCTTTGTTTATGGCGCTGTTTAGCAAATATCAGCTACTTAACGCCTTGCCTGCTTATTTTCTACCCTTTGTGTTGGTAATTGCGCATGCGTTTAGCCGCTTGTGCGCGCTATTGGTGATGGCTGATTTGGATTATGTACGGGAAAGCGGCAAGGCAAAGCCGCTGGCAACTAAAATAAAAGCACCAGGCTTGCTGCTCGCGATGTTGTTTGGTTTGGCGCCGATTCCGCTACTGTATTTGAATTTCTCCCCGGTGCTGCTGAGTGCGACGGACTGGCTGTGGCTAGCTGTTTGCTGTTTAACGCCGGTGGTGTGTGTTTGGGTGTGGTGGCGCAATAAAATCAAACGCTGGCTAGGTGGCTATACGGGTGATTGTTTGGGTGCGATGCAGCAGATGACAGAGTTAGCCTTTTACTTGGGCTTGCTGGTATGGGCGCAGCAACTATGAGCTCGCGGTTATGAATTTACATTTGATTCGACATACTTCTTTGGATATTGCGGCTGGTGTTTGCTATGGGCAGAGCGATGTGGATGTTTCAGCCAATTTTGCGGCAGAGTGCAGTGCGTTGAGCGCAAAGTTGGATGGCATCCAGTTTGATGCGGTGTATGCCAGCCCGCTACAGCGCTGTACCAAGTTGGCGCAGGCGCTTAATTTGGGTGAGGTACAGGTTGACGCGCGGTTAAAGGAGTTGCATTTTGGCGATTGGGAAATGCAGGCCTGGGATAGTATCCCGCGTGAACTATTTGATGTTTGGGCGCATGATTATGCGCATTTGTCGCCACCCAATGGAGAGAGCTTTACCCAGCTATATCAGCGTGCCAAAGCCTTTACCGAGGAAGTGAGCGATTGCTTACGTGGAAAGAATGTCGCGGTGGTGACGCATGGCGGGGTGATACGCGCTATGCTGGCTGATGCCTTGAATATGCCACTAAAAGGTTTGTTTCGCTTGGTGATAGATCATGCCAGTGTGACACAAATCACTCTCAGTGACAGTGTACCTAAAATACAGTTTGTTAACCGCTAAGACTGTGTGAGGCGCAGGTGTTATCCGTATGCGTATCGTGCGCGGTCATTTTGTACTTAAAGTTTGTGCTATAAAAGTTGTACTATAAATTTTGTGACAGGCTTTGCAGTGCCTGTTCCAATTGCTGCCAGCGATTATCGTCTGGTAAGCCAAATCTTAATGCGGGCTGTTCTGTGAACTTTCTGACCCAAACTCCTTGTCGTGCGAGCTTGTCGTGTAAGTCACTCGCTGCATCTGTCGCAACATACTGAAATAAGGCAGTGCCGGCGCTAGGTGTTAGGCCATATGTCGTCAGTAGATTTACCAAGCGCTGGCTATTGTTTGCCAGGGTTAGTCTGGTGTTTTGCTGCCATGTGGAGTCTTGCAGCGCCAGCATGGCAATGTAGCGGCTTGCGCCTGTAATCGTCCATGGTCCTAATTCTTCTTTTATTTGTTGCAGCGGTATGGGGGCTGCTAGCAAAAAACCGACCCTGGCACCGGCTAACCCAAAAAACTTACCTAATGAGCGTAGTACAAATAAGCCTTCTAAATGCGCATATTGGGCAATGCTATGTTCTGGTGTTGCATCCATAAATGCCTCATCCACAATCAGCCAGCCGCCGCGTTTGGCTAGCGTTGCGTGTAGCTGCAGTAAATCTTGTGGAGTAAATTGTTTGCCGGTGGGGTTGTTGGGGTTGCACACCAATACGACATCGGCATTGTTAATGGCAGCTACATCGTTTAAATCACTGAAACGTGATACCTGATGCCCGTAGCGCTGCCAAGCGTATGCGTGTTCCTGATACATGGGATTGAGCATGGCAACCTTGCCCAAAGTTCTAAGCTTAGGCAGTATCTGTAGTGCAGCTTGTGAGCCGCTGGTCGGGAGTAGCGATTGGCAGCCATAGTATTGTGCCGCCGCTGCAATCAGCCCATCTTCATCATTGGGCAGGTTGCGCCATAGCTGCGCGGGAATCTCGGGGATAGGGTAGTGGCAGGGGTTGATGCCTGTCGATACATCCAGCCAGTTTTGCAGTGGAATTTTATATTGCGCCACCGCGGCGCTTAAGTTGCCACCGTGTTCAAGCAAGGGTCAGGCTTCCTTTCATGTGCATCAGCATAGATATTGCAATGATGACTAAACACCATAGCGCCATGCTGCGTTTGACTAGGTTGGTAGCGCTTAAAATATGCTGCGTATTGGCTAATGTGCCCATGCCTAGGGTTGGGCGTTGTTTTGCCGTGCCGTGATACACCGCGTTGCCACCGAGCTGCACCTGTAGTGCGCCTGCGCCAGCTGACATCACCGGGCCGGCATTGGGGCTGTACCAGGTGCTAGCTTGTGCCATCCAGCACTTTAATGCGCTGCGGGTGTGGCCGCATAAGGCGTAACTGAGTGCAGTAAGGCGTGCGGGAATTAAATTTAAAATGTCGTCCAAGCGCGCGGCCGCCCAGCCAAAATATAAAAAGCGCGGTGTTCTATAGCCCCACATGGCGTCCAGTGTATTCGCTAGCCTAAACAACACGGCTCCGGCCCCGCCAAATAATACAAACCAGAAAATCGCGCCAAAGATGGCGTCATTGCCATTTTCCAATACAGACTCCACGGTGGCGGTGGCAATTTCAGTTTCATTTAATTGCGATGTGTCACGGCTCACAATCATGCTAATGGCATGCCGGGCTTGCGGCAGATTGCCCTCTAGCAGCGGTGTGTGAACTTGTAGCGCATGCTGGGTGAGACTTTGTGCGCCTATAGCTAAATAAAGCAAAACAACATCAACAACCCATGCCAACGGGGTATGGCTTGCAAGGTAGCTAATGGCGGTGAGCGGCAGTAATAGCAATAGCCAAGCGCTCAGGCCCGTTAGGCGGGCAAGGCAAGGGCGCATGTTGCGGTTGAGCGCGTGTTCTATTTTGTGTGCCAGCCAGCCAAAGCCTACCAGTGGGTGCCAGCGTTTAGGTTCGCCAAGCACGGCATCTAGCAAAACCGCAGTAATTACCGCTAGGGCTGTGCTATAGGTGCTGATGATGGGATAATAATCAAATGACATTTAAATCACTTATGGTTCAGGGGACGACATCGGACGCCGGTAAAAGTACGCTAGTTGCAGCGATATGCCGTGTATTGTATCGCAGAGGCGTGCGGGTTGCCCCATTCAAGCCGCAAAATATGGCCTTAAATTCAGCGGTGACGGTAGATGGCGGCGAGATAGGCCGTGCACAGGCGGTGCAGGCGCAAGCGTGTGGCTTAGCGCCGCATACCGATATGAACCCAGTTCTGCTAAAACCCAACTCGGATACAGGTTGTCAGGTGATTGTGCATGGCAAAGTTGCATGTAATTTGGAGGCGATGGGCTACCATGCTTATAAGCCGACAGCCATGCGCGCCGTACTAGCTTCTTGGGAGCGCTTAAAGACGCAATATGATTGCGTAGTGGTAGAGGGGGCAGGCAGCCCGGCCGAGATTAACCTGCGTGACCGTGATATTGCCAATATGGGCTTTGCCGAAGCAGTGGATTGCCCGGTGATTTTAATTGCCGATATTGACCGCGGCGGCGTGTTTGCACATATAGTCGGTACCATGGCCTTGCTCTCTGAAAGTGAACGCGCACGCGTGATTGGCTTTGTCATAAATCGCTTTCGTGGTGATGTTGCATTATTACAGCCTGGGCTGGACTGGCTTACGCAGGAAACAGGTAAACCGGTATTAGGCGTGCTACCGTATTTGCATGGGCTACATATTGAGGCAGAAGACTCAGTGCCGAAGCTGCAACAGTCGAGTGATACAACTGCTGGCAAGCGAATAAAAGTAGTTGTGCCAGTGATTCCCCATATCAGTAACCACACCGATTTTGATGCACTGCGTTTACACCCTCAGGTAGATTTTCAGTTTGTTAAAGTGAACGAAGAAATACCGTCGGCTGACCTGATGATATTGCCTGGCAGCAAGAATGTACGAGGCGACCTTGAGTTTCTACGAGCCAATGGCTGGGAGCAAGCGCTCACTCGCCATTTGCGCTATGGCGGAAAAGTATTGGGCATTTGTGGCGGTTTTCAGATGCTCGGGCAAGCGCTGCATGACCCTTATGCCATAGAAGGCGATGCGGGTTCTAGTGAGGGCTTAGGTTGGCTCGACATGGAAACCACGTTGGAGCAGACCAAACAGCTGAAGCAGGTTAGCGGGCATTTGGCGTTTGCCGATGCGCAGGTGGCTGGCTACGAAATCCATATGGGGGTGACAACAGGCGCAGCGCTCAATACGCCTGCACTCTCTCTTGAAAATCGCCCAGAGGGCGCTGTTTCGCAAGATAATCAAATTGCCGGCACCTATTTGCATGGGCTGTTTGACCATAAAGAAGCATGCGCAGCTTGGTTGGCATGGGCTGGACTGCAGATTGAGCCGAACTTTGATTATGAACAGCTTAAAAACGACGAGCTAAACCGTTTGGCCGATTGCGTAGAGCAGCATTTAAATTGGGATGCGCTCGAGTTACCAATTAATCCAAGCCTGACAACTTAGGTGGTTGCGCGGTTTTACACCCGACTTAATAATCAATAAACAGAATGCGCTTGTATGCAAAGAACTCAATGAGTTGTAGGTTCTCACTGAGTTCTATATTTTTCTCAGACTGAACAATTAGGGTTATTTAAGAATGAACTATGAACAAGCCAAAATAAGACTAAGGATACATGGGTCTTTAATATCAAATGACGAGTCTTGGTTAGAGGGGTTTTTAGGACTTTTGAAACCTTACAGAAAGCAAATACCAGATTCGCTATTCAAGGAAATCATTGAGTGTCTTAGGGTTTCATTCTCATTCGTAAATAATGTAAAAACTATTGATGCAGAAATAATTGCTGGTGTGCAGGGTATTCTTCACTTTGGACGCTTATGGGTATCAGATCCCGAAAGTGGTCTGCGTAAAAGTGGCAAAATGAGCGATGAAGAAATTAATAGAGTGGAATGCTGGCTAGCTTTAATTTCTGAAATATATACTTTAATGATTAGTACAAACTGTAGCGAAGAATATCTATTCGGGATTTTCCTAGAAAATAGACTTAAAGGAACTCAACACTCAATTTAGATTAATGTCTGCTTTGGGCCGCTTGATGTCGCTGCTTTCAGCCCAAAGCGGACGTTCAATGCCTGATTAAGTTGTGCCGCGAAACGACGTCACACTTGAACAAATTGTTATCTGCTATTGTACAACTTCTATACTAACGTCTATCACACCAGAAGATGGGTTGCCAATACTACTGAATGCAGACTTTGAAAGATCAATAACTCTACCTTTTGCGAAAGGGCCACGGTCATTTACTTTCACAACGACGCTTTTGCCATTATTCTTGTTCGTTACCTTTACGCTTGAACCGAAAGGGATTTTGTTATGAGCTGCTGTTTTTAAACTATGGTTATATCGCTCTCCACTCGCAGTTTTTCGATTCTGAAATTTGTCATCGTAAAAAGAAGCCTCTCCCGATTCGGTATGTCCTATCCAATTGTCGCGACTACCAGTTGGTATATTGTCGCGATTAGCAGTTGGTATGCTGCTACAACCGGACAAAGCTAGTAAAAATAAGATTATCGATAACGTTTTCAAATTGAGTTCCATCTTTCAGTTTCTAGTGTGTTGTATCAACAATGTTGCTAGTAACTCCTAAACTGTCCGGCAACAACACCATAGATTGCAAATTGCTCTTTAGGCCGAATGATTTCAAAGTCTTTATTGGCCGGGATGAGTACAAACATATCTTTTTCTTTGCCCAAAGTTTTAATGGTGAATTTATCATCGATGATTGCAACAACGATATCGCCAATATTGGCAAAAGGTCTCTTTTCGACAATAACAGTATCTCCATCCAAGATACCTAGGTCTTTCATTGAGTCACCTTTAACTGGAATTAATTCAGTGACTGAGGGTTTTTTTACAAGATATTCGTCAATCGTAATGTAATCTACACCATCATTGTAAGTAGCAGTAAATCCGCCGGCTTGCACCGTATTACTTGAGAGTGGGCGCTCGAAGAAGCGTTTGCCAGGGCTTAATTTTTTGTCTGGGGCAATCTCCAGAAAACCCATTAATTTCAAGCGAGCAACCAATTGGGCAACTGTATTTTTTGATTTCACGTTTAACAGCGTTTGCATGTAGCTATAACTTGGCAACGTGCGATAGGTAGAAAAGTAATCCCTTAGCTGTCCCAGCTTCTCAATATCAGATTCATGCCCTTTATTAAAATCAGTCATGTGTGAATACCCTGTATTTATATAATTATCATTAAAAAGAACGAGCGTTCTCATTGTCGACCGAATTGATAATAATGGCAAGCTAAGTGGTTTTTATATTTGAGAACTTACTTTAATCATGCAACAGTTTTTTTACCGTATTCACCACAAGACCATGCAACCGCGGCTACGCATCAGAAAGCTCGCGTATTGGACTCAGGCTCATTCGAGTTGCCAAGCTTAACCACAGTAGTGGTGATGAAAAAAGTAATCGTTTACAATCGGTGAACAGAATTGCTGCGTCTCTATAATTACTGTTAGCCAACTAATAGTGAGTTCAGCCGATGTTTAAATTGTTTTTGTATGTTGCTCCCATCATCCTCTCTGCGTGCTCCCTTAGTGGCGCATCTGATGAGCGAATTTTTACGCTTTATAGAAATAGCGTCACCAACGAAAACATGAGAATTCATGTTGCCACCTTTGATGCCTCTGAAGATGAAGCATACAACCGCAGCAACTGTGAACAAGCCCAGTTACTTTTCCAAGCTCAGCCTGAGGTAAAAAACAAGTTTTGGTGCGAGAAGGGCCGTTTTAAAAAATGAGCTATGTTTTGGCTAATCCATCATTCAAGCGGGACTGGCTAAAGCCAGCCCCTTAATTCAAACGTTAGACATCACAATCAATCCTCAAGGAGCGCTATGAACGCTGATGTAATAAACTCTCTTGCAAAAGCTACGCTGGACGGCTCAATGCCATTCCCACAAATCGTCGGAAAGCTCATTGCAGAGGGCGTTGAGTATTACCACGTCGACTATCCATCAAACTCATTCACCTTCTACACCGCTGCTGGATCGACCTTAACAGCGACGATTCTATTTGAGGGACTACCAGATGTTGCATCTGTGTTTGACGCAGAGTCACTTAAAGCTGCGATCTTGGACAGCCAGCAGCATGGGCAGAAGTTTCGTCAGTTTTGCGAACGTGCGATGCTCGCAGGCGTTCAAGGGTATTTCGTGTTTCTTCGAGGTCAGCGCGTGACTTATTTGGGGCGCCAAGGAGACCAGCATGTTGAGTGGTTTCCAGGGGCAAAGCCGAGTGATGTCTAAAATTCCGTTAATCTCCAACGTTAGGCAGTTATGGCACTTCAGGATGTAATTTTTGGCGCAATAGCAGATTTAACTAGTATCGCCATCAATTGCATAGTAAAGAAGCTGGGTTATCCAGAAATCAAAGCGAAGCAAATTGAGGTTTATTTAGGCTGGGCTATTATATTGTTATTTGTAGCTTTATTGAGCTTTATCACTTTCAAATATAGCTAGATTCAAAGTTCATTCCGCCTGTATTCAGAGCCTGTACACTCATTTTTAGAGCTAAGATATCACTCTGCGCGAGAGTTAGTTTAACTTTGTTTACAATGTTTCTCTGGTGTGAATGTTCCCCATGACTAAGGTTTATTGTATCCTTTTGCCTAACCAATCCGTCAAGAGGGACCTCCCACAAGCTGCGGTTGTGTGTTCCCTTCGCGGCTTCGCCGCTACGGTGGCCCCTCAGGTCAAACGTTAGCCATCACAAGGAAAACTAATCCCATGCAGACGGATATTCGTAACGCATTATGCAAAGTACCGGAGGTGACGCTCGGCTTTTGGATTATCAAAACATTTGCCACAACACTAGGTGAAACTGGCGGGGATGCGGTCTCAATGTCCATGAACCTCGGTTACCTTGTGAGTACGGCAATCTTTATGGTCGTTTTTATCACAGCCGTTGCAGCCCAAATTAAAGCAAAACAGTTTCATCCCTTTTTATACTGGGCAACAATTGTCGCTTCAACAACCGTTGGTACTACACTTGCAGATTTCGCCACACGTTCAGTTGGTATTGGTTACTCTGGAGGTACAGCGCTTCTGTTCACGTTACTCATCGTTTCGTTTTTTATTTGGTATCGCACCTTGGGGTCAATTAACATCAGCACAGTCAGTTCGCCAAAATCTGAATCTTTCTACTGGTTAACTATCATGTTTTCGCAGACACTTGGGACTGCGTTAGGCGATTGGACTGCAGACACTGCTGGACTTGGGTATCTCGGTGGCGCCGCTATTTTCAGCAGCTTACTGCTGCTAATTGCACTAGCTTACTTTTTCACAAAAATCTCACACACGGTTCTTTTTTGGTTTGCATTTGTACTTACAAGACCGCTGGGCGCTGTTGTCGGGGACTATTTGGATAAGCCAGCAGCACAGGGTGGCTTGGAGTTAAGTCGTTACTCTGCAACAGCGGCGCTGATTGCATTGATTATGCTCTGCATATTTGTGTTTCCTCAACGCGCGTCACAAAAGGCGCATTAGTTATGTTAGTCGCGGCTAACTTTTAATTCAGAAGGTTGAATGCCTGCTTTACGCGAATTTGGTTGCGTTGGCATCTTTTGCATTGGTAATCAGAGGGGGTTGAGTAGTCTGCATCTACTTGATATTTCTAATTAAACTTGACTTTAACCCCCTAAAAATCTACACTGCGGCGATTAAGGTTTAGCCAGCGTTTCACGCTGGTTGATTAATAGGGAATCTGGTGCGGCCATTGGACGTGAACGTCTTTGTGCTTATTCCAGTACTGCCCCCGCAACTGTAATCGGATAGTCTGTTCGCACCCTTAGCCACTGAGTCGTTAGATTTGGGAAGGCAGCGAGTCAGGCCGCAACCCGAGAGTCAGGAGACCTGCCTTGATGTAGTCGTAATGTTTGAATTAGGGCGGGGCGTCCTGAGTAACAAGGCGAAATAATTATTCGCCTGCACATTAATATATTCACACAGTATCCCAGCAGTACTTATAACAAAGTCCGCGCTTGATTTGCGTCATCAGCATCGCGTTTACGCATGCGCAGATGCGTGCAGTCATCGGCTGAGATATATGCAATGTGACTATATTCACCCCCATTCTTGTTCAAATACTGCCGCTGCAAAACGTACATGACGGTTGGTCATGTTGATTTGAATGAGTATCAGGGAGTATAAAAATAATGCTTAGAAGCAATCAATTAATCACTGCGGCTGTTTTGGCTGCGTTGCCGCATCTGGCTTTGGCTGATGAAGCGGCAGTAGAACTCACAGAGGTGAATGTTGAGTCTACGTTAGATCGTAGCAATGCACTTAACCTTAAACAAGCCAATAGCACCGCGAGCAGACTGGGCTTGAATGCGATTGAAGTGCCCGCCAGTACAGAAACGCTGGAGATAGAAACTATCCGCATGCGTGGCGATATCAATATTCATGAAGCGGTTTCTCGTACCACAGGTATTTCCGACATTAGCAACCTAGGCTCTGGCGTGGCGTACTCTGCACGTGGCTTTACAGGTAACGATTCTGTAGGCCAGGCTGAAGATGGCATCCGTTTACTTACTGCGGCAGGCACGCTGACTTACCCATCGGATACTTGGGGCTATCAACGTGTTGAAGTGTTGCGCGGCCCGGCTTCTGTGATGTTTGGTGATGGTACTGTGGGCGGTATTGTTAACAGTATACGTAAAGCGCCTAGCCGCGATAGCTCGGTGCAGGCATTGGTTGGTACCGGTTCACGCGGCGAATATAGAGCGGCTGTTGGTGGTACTGGCGCGGTTGGTGAAATTGGCGCATTCCGCGCAGATGCTTCTATCACTGGCGGCAATGGTTACGTAAACCATGGTGAGCATGATAGCCAGAAAATCATGACTAATTTGCTGCTTACTCCCACAGATAAGCTGCGCATTAACTTTACCTTTGACCACTCAGATGAGTCGCCGACCCGCTATACCGGTATTCCATTACGTAATGGGCGCATAGACTCATCTTTACGTAAAGAAAACTACAACATTAGCGATGATAAACAGAGCTTCACCGAAGACCGTTTACGTGCCAAAGTTGAGTGGGAATTATCGGATGCGCTTAAATTAAGCAATGTGAGTTATTGGTTTAATGCGCACCGTCATTGGCGCAATGTAGAGTACTTCTCGATTGATAACGCCACCAACACCGTTGACCGCTCTGGTTATACCGAGATTAAACATCAGCAGAAACAGATTGGTAACCGCTTTGCGTTGACTTCAATCGCAGATGCTTTTGGCCATAAAAACCGCTGGTCTGCAGGCTATGAAGTGGCTCGTGTAGATTTTAAATATTTTGACAACTTCTATAACGACAACGACCCTAGCAGTAATGTTGCTATCAAAAACTTTGCACAAGGTTACTTTCAGACCATAGACCCGACAGCGCTCGATTTTGTGTCTAAAACCGTACAGCAATCTTTATTTGTAGAAGATGCTTTTGACGTGACCAATCAGCTTAAGTTAAGCGCTGGTTTGCGCCAGGATTGGATCAACGTAGATCATGAGAGCCGCCTGACTACAGCAAGCACAGATAAAGATTACTCACCGTTTTCTTACAGATTAGGTGCGGTTTACCAAACTACGCCTAACACTGCATTCTATGGCCAGTATAGCCGAGGCTCTGATCCAATTTCGTCTATTGTTACCTTAAGGCCTAGAAACAGCGCGTTTAAGCTGACCTCAGCACAACAAACTGAGTTAGGTATTAAACACGTGCTAGCTGAAGGTAAAGGCGAGCTAACGTTTGCTGTTTACCATATTGCCAAAGATGACATCATCACGCGTGACCCAAATAACCCAGTACTTAGAGTGCAAGGCGGCAAGCAGTCATCACGCGGGGTTGAAATGTCAGCAACTTTGTTCCCGGTAAGTCACTGGCGTACCGATTTGAATATGGCTTTGCTTGATGCGCGTTACGATCAGTTAGCTGAGTCCGTTGGTGACCCCGCTGTGAGTGTTTCACGCGCCGGTAAAACACCAACTGATGTGCCTGAAAAAATTGCCAATGCCTGGGTTTATTACCAACAAGCAAACTGGGAGGCTGGCGTAGGTGCACGTATGGTAGGTAAGCGCTATGCTGATAATGCCAACACTTCTGTGATGCAAGGTTATACGGTCTATGATGCGAGCGTGGCATGGCGTGTTCACCCTAAAGCTACGCTACGAGGTAATTTACGTAACTTGACCAATAAGCTGTATGCGCCAGTTGCATATGATACGCAGCAGTTTATTTTAGGTGAGTCCAGACGTATCGAGCTGACCGCTGAGTTGTCATTTTAAGCACTAGCTTTGTTTATGATTAACCGTAACGTGTTGAAATGAAACTGCGCTACTTACATTTGATGCATCGCTGGCTAGGGATAGGGCTGGGGCTGTTGGTATTGCTCTGGTTCTTATCTGGCTTGGTGATGTTGTTTGTAGCTTATCCGCAGCTGACTTCAACCGAACGGTTAACTCATTTGGACGATTTGGCGCTGCAACAGGTCAAACTTGATGCAGCGCAGGCATGGGCGCTAACGGGAAAACTCGGTCAGCCTGAGCGCGTCAGGTTGTCGATGCGTGAGCATAGGCCAGCCTACTATTTCTTGCAGCAGGGGCAATGGTTCACAATCTGGGCCGATGCCTGCAATGTTGCGCCAGATGAGTCTATTCCGGGCGCATCTATTCCAATTTCAAGCACAGCAGCAGTGAACGCTGCTAGGCAATTTCAAGGTCATGCCAAAGTAGCGGAAACGCTATTGCTGAGTCATGACCAATGGTCTATTTCTTCTAGTTTGAATGGGCATAGACCTTTATACCGAGTGGCGCTGAATGATGCCGAGGCGACTGAGTTATATGTTTCCAGCCATACTGGTGAGGTGGTGCTGGATACACAAGGCACTGAGCGTGCGTGGAACTGGCTTGGTTCGGTGATTCACTGGATTTACTTTACGCCTTTGCGTATGGAGCGGGAGCTTTGGCGGCAAATCGTGCTATGGCTAGCCTTTGCTGGAGTGGCGCTGACAAGCTTGGGCTTATGGCTAGGCGTGCAGCGCATACGTTTTCGGCGCCGCTATAGCCATGACAGGGTGACGCCGTATCGTGGCTGGGCGCGCTGGCATCATATCGTTGGTTTAAGTGCGGGTGTGTTCTGTATTACGTGGATATTGAGCGGATGGCTGTCGTTAACGCCATTTGGCTGGTTTTCAGATCGGTCATTGAGTAGTAAAGAGTCTGCGCGCTGGGCAGGTGGCGAGCTGACTGTGCAGGACATGAAGCTGCCGCGGCCTTTATCTGCTGCTGTTGCAGGCATGAAAGAAATAGAGTGGCTAAGGTTTGCCGGCAATACTTATCTATTGGCTAGTAACGAACAGCAAGAGGTGCTGGTCGATGCGCAGTCAGGTATGCCCGTTGCGCCGTTTTCGGCTGCTATATTGCAAGCGCAGGCCAGTAAGCTTGACAGCTATGGGGCGGTAGATTCCGCAGGCTGGCTTACCAACGGTGATTTATACTTTAAGCAGGATGCACAAAATGCGCCGCTGGTGTTGCGCATTGCGTTTGCAGATGCCTTAAGTACCACTTATTACGTTGATGCGCGTACTACTAAAATACTCGCATCACAGGATGGTAACAGCCGTGTTTACCGTTGGTTGTTTAATGGTTTGCATCGTATGGATATTCCGCCCGTGGGCGATAATCTTCTGGCACGCAGAATCAGTATTTTTGTGCTGTCTGCTGGTGGGGTGTTGCTTACCCTTGCGGGCATTGTATTGGGTTGGCGCAGGTTACGAAAAACATGGCAGCAGGCTGCCCATAAGCGAGCCTAACTGCAAGTGAGTGCGTAGCGCTTTTTCAGTTATAGCACTTTAATCGTTTGCCCTAGGCACTCTACTACTTGTCCTGAGCGTATTTTGGCAGTTCTTCTGGTTTCTGTATTGCCATCTACCAGCACGATACCGTCGCTGACCATTACTTTGCCTTGGCCGCCACTATTGGCAATGCCTGCAAGTTTTAGTAGGTTGCAAAGCTCGATAAACTCGCCTTGTAGTTCAAAAGTGATGGTTTCCATAATTATCCTTTAAAAGTTACCCTTTAAGCGTAAGCGGCAGTCCTGCCGCAATAAAGCTGACTTGATTAACGCAGGCTGCTACTGCTTGGTTAAGGCGGCCTTGCTCGTCTTGAAATTGGCGGTTAATTTCACCTAAGGGCACGATACCCATGCCCACCTCGTTGCTGACTAATAATACAGTCCCTTCCAGCTTAGGCAGAACTTCTAGTAGCCTGCTGCGCTCATGTTGCCAATCTAAATTATCTGGTCGGTCACAGTCCGGGCATATGCATTGCGCCAGCCAAAGTGTGAGGCAATCTACAATAATGCAGGTGTCTGCTTTGGCATGCGTTTGCAGTGCTTCCGCTAGGTTAAAAGACTGCTCTAGCGTTGCCCAATGCGCAGGGCGGCGAGTTTTGTGCTGGTCAACACGTGTGCCGAATTCTTTATCGTACACTTGTGCTGTGGCAATGTAAGTGACCGGCTGGCCAGATGCCAAAGCCAGTTTCTCTGCAAAAGCGCTTTTGCCTGAGCGTGCGCCGCCTAAAATAAGATGTGTAGCCATATTGGTTTCTCTAAGTTCGTTTAATTGCTGTGTGCCAAGGCCCATTGCTGGATAATGGCCTGCACCTGCTGCAAACCGTGGGTAATCAGTGACGGCCCGGGCTGCAGGATATCCGCCGATTTAATTTCAAATACCAAACCATTTTTTACCGCAGGGATGGTATGCCAGCCCTCTCTGGCAATCACTTGCTCAGGCTGAAATTTCTTACCGCACCATGAGCCGATGATAATGTCAGGCTGGCGTTCTATCACTTGGCTGGCTTGTACTGTTCTGTCTTTTGCGCTGTGAAATTCCGATAGCTCCGGAAAGCAGTCTTCCCCGCCGGCGATTTCAATCAGCTCAGCTGCCCATTTGATACTGCAAATCATGGGCTCGTTCCACTCTTCAAAATACACAACGGGTTTTGCTGGCAATTGAGATGCGGCATCTTTTGCCTGCTGTATTTTGTGCTCTAGTTCTGCAATCAGTTTAAACGCCTTATCCGAAGCACCAACTAGGCTGCCCACGGTGGCAATCATGTTCAGCATTTGTGCAATAGAGCGCTGATTAAAGATATGCACTTCTACCCCAGCGCGAATCAATGCTGCCGCGATATCCGCCTGCAGATTGGAGAAGCCCAACACTAAGTCCGGCTTGAGTTCTAAAATTTTATCAATCTTGGCACTGGTAAATGCGGAGATTTTAGGCTTTTCCTTACGTGCAATGGCGGGGCGGGTGGTAAAGCCGGAAATGCCGACAATACGGTCTTGCTCACCCAGCAGATACAGTACTTCGGTAGGCTCTGTGGTCAGGCATACGACGCGTTGCGGGTATCTCATTCTGTACTTTTCCAATGATTTTCCATCACCATATCGGCCAATGGTTTGGCTTGCTTCCAACCAGTTTCTACCAGCATCGGTTCTTTATAAAAAGAACTGACATGACCTAGGCACAAAATGGCAATTGGTTTGGCACCTGCGGGTATGCTGAGTAAGGCACTCAACTCAACGGGGTCGAAAATAGATACCCAGCCCATGCCTAAGCCTTCCGCACGTGCGGCCAGCCACATGTTTTGGATGGCACAGCTGACCGAGGCAATATCCATCTCTGGCAGGGTTCTACGGCCAAAAATATGCTCCTCACGTTTGTCGCATAAGGTCACAACAATCAGCTCACCGCACTCTAAAATACCTTCTACCTTGAGGCGTAGAAACTCGGCCATGCGTGTTGCATCCTCATGCTCACCTATGGCTTGGGCGGTATTTACTCGCTCTTTATCCACCAATTGATGAATTTGCTGGCGCGTATTGGTATCGGTAATTCTGATAAAGCGCCACGGTTGCATCAGGCCCACACTGGGTGCATGGTGCGCGGCATGCAGGATGCGCGTCAGTACTTCAGGGGCAACTGGGGACGGCAAAAAGTGGCGCATATCGCGACGCTCTGCAATTACGCGATATATCGCTTCTTTCTCATGCTCTGGGTAACTAAAGTCGTGCATTAGGGCTTACCTTGGGGTGCTTTGCCCGCTTCTGTATCGGCTGGGGATTCAATCAAAAACAGCTTGCCGGTTTTCGGGTCGCGATACACCTGGCCTACGGCATGGTAGCCGTTGCCCATACTTTGCTCACCTGCAGCTGGGGCGGTGATTTCGCGTCCTTTATTCACTTCTTGCGGGCGCTTGAGTGTGGCTTGCTGGCCTGCGCTGAGCGCGGCTAATAAGCCGCAAGCAAACACCAGCATCACGTCCACCAAGTTTACTAAACTGGCGCGTGGGTCTTCGTCTTCATGATTAAAACGACTGTTTAAACGACTATCTAAGCGGCTCTTTTTTTGCATGATGGGCTGAATCGTCTGTAGGTTATTGCGCTGGCTGTGACTGCGCTTCTTGCTCGAGCGACACCAAAACGTCTTCATACCAGCGGCGGCGGCATTTGCCGATGACTAAACCCATGATGCCCGCGATTAAGCCTAGTACCGTTGCATCAAAAGCGGTGGTGACTGCTTGCGCTAATAAAGCCGGGTTGCCTTGGCCCAGCGCGGCCAAGCCTGGTCCTAACGGGATAATGGTTGCCATTAAGCCGAGCATAGGTGGAATGCGTGCCAAAAAGTCTGCACGCTCTAGGCGTTTACGCGCCACTTTAAGCAAGGTCTGCTCACCAGCGTTGCGTAATTGTTTTAGCCCAAACAAACGCTCGCCGATGGCTAGGCCGGCTTCTAACACGGCAATTACCACTGCCGCCACTAAAATGATGATAACTGGTTCTAACAGCCAAGTAATGGCGTTATGCAGGTGGCTTAAGTTAATAGACATAGGATTGATTTTCCATAGTAATCTTTAAATAGTTATGCTGTAGGTTTACGTGTGCCAAACCACAGACCCAGCGCAAAAATAGGCAGTAGCAACAGTATCCAGGCGAGGTTGTCTTTCACCGTGGCCACCGTGAGTTCATAAGCTTGTACGGCCTTGGCTTGCACTGTTTTGTTGGCCTGCACGTTGGCTGCAGGTTTTGCAGCATTTGCTTCAGGCTTAGCTGTAGCTGCCTTGCTCACGGCTTTTTGTGGGCTAGTTTTGGCAGCGTCACTAAGCTGGTTGGCTGGTGCTGGCACAGCATCAACTGCTGGTTTTTGATAGCCACGAGCTTTAGCCAGTACTTGGGCAACGCCTGCTTTATCTTCTGCGTTTAGATGTTGTCCCATCCAATCCCATAGCGGGTGGTTAGGTGAGGTGTGGCCGCTGCCCGGCAAGCCATTTTTAATTACCAGTTTGGCTAGGGTTTGCGATAGCTGCTGAGCGCTAGCCGTATCCGGTTTCCAGAAACCTTTTTGTGCCGCCACCAGCATTAACGCCACCATATTGGCTTTCACTTGTGCGTTATGGCCTTGCTCTAAAAACTGGTTGAGACCGAGTTTTAAATCGTCATCGATATATACGCGCTTCACCTCGTTCCACGCCCAGTCTTTAATAATATCCGGGCGGGTGACTTGCCAGCCCCACA
>NZ_CAMLGS010000008.1 GCF_946479685.1 uncultured Methylotenera sp. | reverse complement strand
ACGGTTTGCTGCTTTTGCTCATAAATCATGCCAACTGCATGCACTACCGTGCCTGGCGCCTGCTTAATCACCACCGGCCTATCGGTAGTTGCGTATTCCTCGTTTGGCAAAATTTTGAGGACGTCGGTTTCTATGGTCATCACGCCCTTCTCACCGAACGCTTCCCGCAGTACCAATACATTACCTAATACATCCACTTGCTCACCATCGCTAGAAACATTGCCGGTGTCACCTTCCAGGCTAGTGTAAGGTTTATCCTTGGCAAACCTGGTAAAGCGCGGCTTCACCAAATCGGTCGTGTCTTTATCCGGAAAATGCTTCATCTCTTGCGCGGCCAATTTATAACGCAACGCGCCATTGACATCAGTTTGCGTGGTCTCAAAATTATGCATGATGTAATCAGGATCATGGCGACTGCTGCCATCCAGTTTAGGTGCCAGCGGCTGCACCGACTTATTAATCCAAAACGTAAGCAAGGCCAGCAGCAACAGCAAGACTAACGGAAAAACAATGGCAGATTTTGTACTAAGCTGCATACTTAGACACCCGCACCGTTAGAAGCTGACTGTATTGACCGTTTACCCATGCTGGTAGCATTTTCCACTTAATTGGCAGACTAGTTAATTAGCAATACTAGCTTGCGTTAAAAATTGCGCCATTTGCCCGTCAAAGGTATCTTGCGCCTGCATGATCAACTCGCACACCTCACGCACTGCACCGCGCCCACCTTTTTTATGGGTAACATAATGCGCATGCTTGAGCAGCAAGTCTGGAGAGTCCGGCACCGCGATTGCCAAGCCACAGCGCAGCATAGGTGGCAAATCAACCACATCATCGCCCATAAACGCACATTGCTCAGGCGTCAAACCGACACGCTGCATCAAATCCTGCAATGCAGCCAGCTTATCTTCCGCACCTTGATAAAAATGGACTACGCCTGTACTTTCCGCACGCTTTTTCACTACGTTAGAAGTACGTCCGGTAATAATGGCAACATTGACACCTGATGCCTTGAGCAACTTCATGCCCAAGCCATCGTGCGCATGAAACGTCTTATACTCCTGACCATCATCGCCTATGGTCAAACCGCCATCTGTCATCACACCGTCAACATCCAGCACCAGCATACGAATGTTCTTCAGGCGCTGCGTTAAGCCTATAGTCGCACCGTTCATAGCTGCATCGCTCACCTAAACCACCTTTGCCAATAAAAGATCATGCATATTTAATGCGCCGACCAAACGCCCCGCATCATCCACTACCAGCAGGCCGTTAATCTTCCGCTGCTCCATAATCTCTACCGCAGCAATCGCCAACTGATCCTGATGGATGGTGCTAGGGCTCACATGCATCACATCTAGAATCTTGGCGGTCATCACGTTCACATTTTGCTCAAAGGCACGTCGCAAGTCGCCATCCGTAAAAATACCAACCGGTTGATGCTCTGCATTCACTACCGCTGTCAGGCCTAAGCCTTTACGTGACATCTCCAGCAGCGCCTCAGCTAGACTAGCCTGCTCAGGCACATGCGGCACGCCAGCATCGGTACGCATCACATCACACACGTGCACTAATAAACGGCGCCCTAAACTGCCTCCCGGATGCGACCTTGCAAAATCTTCTGCGGTAAAATCGCGCAGATCCAGCACACATAGTGCCAAGGCATCACCCAGCGCCAGCGCCACCGTAGTACTAGAAGTCGGCGCTAATCCTAAAGGGCAAGCCTCACGGCTCACATGTGCACTTAAATGAATATCAGCCGCCTTAGCCAGACTGGAAGCGTCATTTCCGGTAATGGCAATAATACTGGCACCCAAGCGCGTTAACGGCGGCACTATCGCCAGCACCTCATCGCTCTCACCGGAGTTAGAAAGCGCGATCACTACATCTCCCGCGGTGATCATGCCTAAATCGCCGTGACTGGCCTCGGCTGGGTGCATAAAAAAAGCCGGCGTACCGGTGCTGGCCAGCGTAGAGGCTATTTTGCCGCCGATATGGCCGGACTTGCCCATGCCAGTGACGACCACACGTCCTTTGCACTGCAAAATCAAGGAGACCGCCTCAGCAAAACGATGGTCTAAACGCTGCGCCAGCGCCTCTATCTCGCTAGACTCCAGCTGCAACACCTCTTTTGCCAACGCAAGCGTTTGCGCTTGCTCGCCTGACGGCAAGGCGCTAGTGGTACTGGATTGTTTAACCTGTGATGACGACACCATATTTACCTACAACTTTTATCTATGCTTAATTTATATACACTTAAAAATTAAAACTTAATCTAGGCAATTCTTTTTTATGCTTTAAAGTAATTGAGTGAGTCACTTTTCTAACACTAAAATCTTTAAGTGACTAGTATAAAAGGGAATGCTTTGGGGATAAAGCATAATGCATGCTTAACAGCAGAAATTTGCCAAAAATAATCCATCACGGGCATAGTTTTTGCTATTACTCTGTGCTTTTTACAAAAGTTACGTAAAATCGACTAAGATAGTCCAAGTTTTGGATGTGTTTTGTGAACACTAAAGACAATCATAAAAATTTAATAATAAAAAATAACTGCTTATAAAGACAATTATGTCAGGTACTCTTCCACTCATTCTCGTACTGCTCATCAGCTCTGTTCTGGCTGTTGCGCTTTTCCGCAAGCTACAGCTACCCGCTATGCTGGCCTACTTTCTGGTGGGTTTAGCGCTGGGGCCACACACTTTTGGCTTGCTGCCGGATGACGAAGCCAGCCGCGAGTTTGCCGAGTTTGGCATTGTGTTCCTGATGTTTAGTATCGGCCTGGAGTTCAGCCTGCCGCAACTATATGCCATGCGCAGGAAAGTGCTGGGGCTAGGCGGGGCACAGGTATTCATCACGCTGGTACTCACCATGTGCCTTGCCAAGCTAGCTGGCGTCAACTGGGCGGCGGCATTTGTGATTGGCGCTGCGCTGACCATGTCCTCCACCGCCATTGTTTCAAAAATTCTGGCCGAGCGCATAGACTTAAACTCCAGACATGGCCGCTTGAGTATAGGCGTACTGCTGTTTCAGGACATTATTGTTGTGCCTGTGCTGGTGCTGATTCCCGCGCTAGGTAAAGCCAATGCTAATATCTTTGATGTGCTGGGCCTCGCCACACTCAAAGCTATCGGCATGCTGCTATTTTTATTTACCGTAGGCAAATGGCTGGTTAACCCGCTGTTTAACCTAGTTGCCAGCCAGCGCTCGCGCGAATTATTTGTGATGAATGTGCTCATGGTGACCTTGTTGGTTGCCTTTGCCACCAAGACCGCGGGCTTATCTTACGCCTTAGGTGCTTTTGTCGCCGGCATGCTGATTTCTGAAACCAAATATCGCTATCAGGTGGAATCTGACATTGCCCCGTTCCGCGACATTCTGCTTGGGCTATTTTTTATCAGCGTAGGCATGCTGCTCAATATCACCGAGATATTTAACAACCTTGGCGTCATCTTACTCACGCTATTGGGCTTTATCCTGTTAAAAGCCATTATCGTGACTGCAGTTGTACGCTTCGTGAAATATGAAATCGGCGTTGCCATACGCACCGGCATCATTCTGGCGCAGGCCGGTGAGTTCGGCTTTGTAATTTTAGCGCTGGGTGCGGAGCAAAAACTGATTGCCGGCCCTGCCTTGCAGGTGGTACTGGCGGCAGCCTTACTGTCCATGGTGATTGCGCCGTTCCTGATTCAATACAACGGGCGCATTGCACGCAAACTGGCACGCAGCTACACTCGCAACAGCAGCCATGTCATCGATGAAATCAAAGAAGGCAGCAAACACCTGGATAACCATGTGGTGATTTGCGGCTATGGCCGTAGCGGGCAATATCTCGGACGCTTTTTGAAAGAAGAGAAAATTCCATACGTAGCATTAGACATCGACCCGTCACGGGTACTGGATGCTGCGGCCGCAGGTGAAAACGTAATGTTTGGCGATGCCGCCAGACGCGTGGTGCTGGAAGCTGCAGGCGCGGAGAGAGCCAAGGCTCTTGTCATCAGCTACGCTGACAACCGTGCCGCGATGAAAATTTTGCATATTGCACAGGAAAGCTATCCGCAGCTACCTGTAATTGTGCGTACGGTAGACGACTCTAACATGGAAACCTTGCGCGAAGCTGGTGCGACTGAGGTTGTCCCAGAGATACTGGAAGGTAGCCTAATGCTGGCCTCGCATGCACTGATGCTGCTGGGCGTGCCGCTTAACCGCGTAGTCAAGCGCATCAGAATCTTCCGCGAAGAACGCTACAGCATGTTTAAAGGTTACTTCCGCGGCATTTCAGACGCTGAGAATGAGGAAATCGCCAAACAGGAAGTGCGTCTGCATTCAGTGATTATTACCACTGGTGCTTATGCCATCGGCCGCTGCCTCAATGATATGCAGCTCGATAGCTTTAATGTCAGCATTAAAAACATACGCCGCCCCAATGCAAAAAATGGCCAGATGTCTAACGAAAGCCTACTCGCTGAGGGAGACGTAGTGGTATTGCTAGGCCAGCCTGCGGGTTTAACTAACGCAGAAAACGCACTACTGATGGGGCGCGTGGCAAATAAGTAAAAGTTTCTATGATTAGAGTATCAAATGGCTAAACCACACACCATGATCATTGGCGGCGGCATTGTAGGATGCATGACCGCAATGGAGTTAATTAACAAAGGCCATCGCGTCACTATTGTTGAACGCAATCAAATCGCAAGCCAAACCTCAGGCGAATCGTCCTGGGCAGGTGGCGGCATTATTTTTCCGCTGCTGCCCTGGCAATATTCCGAGCCAGTCAACGCGCTGACCAGGCACAGCGCCAACTTCTACCGCTCACTATCGCAGCATCTAGAACAAGCAACCGGGTTGCCAACCGACTTTGCGCAATCAGGCTTTTTATTATTGCCAAACTTTGACCGCGACGCCGCCCTAAGCTGGTGTACTCAAAATGAAGTGAGCGTGCAGCCAGTCAGAGCCAGCGCCTTTGGCGTGCAATCACAGGCCGGTGAGGATGCACTATGGCTGCCTACCGTATGCCAAATACGTCCGCCGTATTTAATGCAGGCACTGCGTAAATGGCTGGAACAACAGCAGGTCACCATGCTGGAGCACACCCAGCTAATGCCGCTGGAAGAAACGCAGCAGCTCAATGAGTGGCAAACCACTACGGGCGAGAAGCTAAGCGCCGATCAGTTTGTAGTCACCTCTGGCGCCTGGAGTTTTGACTTACTCAAAGCCACCAGTGCCAAACTGAACATCAAACCAATGCGCGGGCAAATTCTGCTCTACCAGCCACAAAAAAACCTAGAGCAAATGGTATACAAAGAGGGTTTTTATATGATTCCACGCTTGGACGGCTACCTGCTGGCTGGCAGTACGCTAGAAGATGTAGGGTTTGATACCGGTGTAACCGAAGACGTGCGTGAAGAGTTACGCCTGAAAGCCGAAGCGATTATGCCTGAACTCAAAGGCCAGGCCATCATGAAGCACTGGAGCGGATTGCGTCCTGGCACCCCGGAAAACCTGCCAACCATCGGTGCGCACCCTACGATTAAGAACCTGTATTTAAATACAGGTCATTTTAGATACGGTCTCACCATGGCTCCGGCCAGTGCCAAATTAGTTGCGGCGATTATCTCGGGAGAAACCCCAGCACTAGACGCCGCGCCTTACGCCTGTGCCCACTAGCGCACCGATATCGGCACACTTAACTGCTAATCCCTTCAAAATACAGTGGATTCTTTCTCCATTTAGGCAGAATTGACCTATACGTAGATTTTAAGCATTGGTAAAATAACACTCAAACATACATCGCTTTTCACTTAACTTTTTACTTACGAAAAGCCGCTAGTAAACTAGGACAGAACATGCTGCTAATGATCGACAACTATGACTCATTCACCTACAACTTGGTGCAATACCTGGGTGAGCTCGGCCAAGACGTATTGGTGTACCGCAATGATGAAATTGATTTAGCCAAAGTTGCAGAACTGAAGCCAGATCACATCGTGGTATCGCCTGGCCCTTGCACCCCGAATGAGGCTGGCATTAGCGTACCGCTGATTAAAGAGTTTGCTGGCAAAATACCGCTACTAGGAGTATGCCTAGGCCACCAAAGTATTGGTCAGGCGTTTGGCGGCAACATTATTCACGCCAAACAATTAATGCACGGCAAAACCTCGCTAATCCACCACAAAAACATCGGTGTCTTTAAGGACCTGCCTAACCCTTACACTGCGACACGTTATCACTCATTAGTCATTGAAAAAGAAACCCTGCCGGATTGTCTGGAAATCACCGCATGGACCGATGATGGCGAAATCATGGGTGTGCGCCATAAAACACTAGCGGTTGAAGGGGTGCAGTTCCATCCAGAATCCATCTTGACCGAACATGGGCACGCGCTTTTAAATAATTTCTTGAAAGCGTAAACCCATGAGTTATGCACAAACGCTGACCCGTTTAATCAACGGCGAAAGCTTAAGCTTTGATGTGATGCAAGCCTTGATGCAACAAGTAATGTCAGGCGAACTCACCGCCGCACAGATTGCCGGCGCCTTGGTTGCACTGCGCATCAAAGGTGAAACCGTGGATGAAATTGCAGCAGCCGCCAGCGTCATGCGCTCACTCTCCACCAAAGTAGAGATTCAAGATGCGCAGCATTTAGTTGACACCTGCGGCACCGGCGGTGACGGCATACAAACCTTTAACATTTCTACGGTAAGCGCATTTATTGCAGCAGCAGCCGGCGCCAAAGTAGCCAAACATGGCGGCCGCTCGGTATCATCTACTTGCGGTAGCGCCGATGTATTGGAAGCGCTAGGCGTTAACGTCAACTTAAGCCCTGAGCAAGTTGCCAACACTGTGAACCAAGTGGGCTTAGGTTTTATGTTTGCGCCCAACCACCACAGCGCAATGAAACACGCAGCACCGGTACGCCGCGAGCTTGGCATACGCACGCTATTTAACTTACTCGGCCCGCTGACTAACCCCGCCAGCGCCAAGCGTCAGGTGATGGGCGTGTTTTCACGCGAACTCACCGCCAAACTAGCGCATGTCCTAAAACAGCTAGGCAGCGAGCACGTGATGGTGGTGTGTGGTGCCGATGGCATGGATGAGATTTCATTTACCGGCGATACCTATGTTGCAGAACTGAAACATGGCGAAGTGCTTGAGTACACGCTGAACCCTACTCAGTTTGGCCTGAACCTGCACGAATTAAGCAGCATTAAAGTCAGCAATGCGCAAGAATCCAAAGACATAATTCTCGATTTACTCGCGGGCAAAACCGGCCCAGCGCGCGACATCGTATTACTAAACGCTGGTGCGGCAATTTATGTGTCAGGCGTTACAAGCACACTCGCGGATGGCATCAAAGCGGCTGCCAACATGCTAGATAACGGCCAAGCCATGCAAAAACTGCAGGCACTGATTGCAGCATCCAACGCATGATGCGTATTACCAAACATCTATGCTATGCGCTCATCCTAGCCTTTGGCTTGTGCGCATGCAACCAGCCCAGCGCAGACCAAAGCCAACCGGCACAAAGTGCAGCGCAGACTGCCGCAAACAACCGCAGCGTTGAGCAAGCTTATGCCGCCAAGCTCAGCAATGTACAGGTCTCCGGTAGCGGCGTTGTTGTTAAACTGCTGACTGATGACAACAAGGGCGCTAAACACCAAAAGTTTCTGGTGAAAATCAACCCGCAACAAACCTTGCTATTTGCGCATAATATAGACCTTGCCCCTAGAGTGCCAGTGCAGGCAGGCGACACAATTTCGTTTAGTGGCGAGTATGTATATAATCCAAAAGGTGGGGTTATTCACTGGACGCACCATAGCCCAAATGGCAACCACCCCGGCGGCTGGATTATGTTCAATAACGAGAAATACCAGTAATACCATATAGCATTAGCACTGTGCCCATTGACTGAATTAATGTAATAACGAAAGCAATATGTCTGACATTCTGAATAAAATTATCGCCACCAAAACGCAAGAAGTGGCTGCAGCCAAAGCCGTAAAACCACTCGCCGTGGTACAACAAGAGGCTGCCGCAGCCAGCGCTACTAGAGATTTTGTGGGCAGCATACGTGCAAAGATCGCCAACAAACAGGCGGCGGTGATTGCAGAAATCAAAAAAGCCAGCCCATCCAAAGGCGTGATTCGCGCTGATTTCCAGCCCGCAGCCATCGCGGCTAGCTATGAACAAGGCGGCGCTGCTTGCTTGTCAGTACTCACTGACATCGAATACTTCCAAGGTTCGCCAGAGTATCTAAAGCAAGCCCGTGCCGCATGTAGCTTACCGGTATTGCGCAAAGACTTTATGATAGATCCGTACCAAGTGTACGAAGCGCGCGCCATGGGTGCGGATTGTATCCTGCTGATTGCAGCAGCCATTGATTTAGCCAAAATGCGCGAGCTGGAAAGTATTGCGCATAGCTTAGGCATGGCGGTATTGGTAGAAGTACATAACGGCGAAGAGTTAGACCTCGCATTGCAGCTTGAAACCCCGCTGCTAGGCATTAACAACCGCAACTTACGCACCTTTGAAGTCACGCTAGACACCACGCTGGGTCTGTTGGCACGTATCCCTGCACATAAAATCGTAGTGACTGAGTCTGGTATTTTCACGCAAGATGACGTGGCCCTGATGCGCAACAACCATGTGCATACGTTCCTGGTGGGTGAGGCGTTTATGCGTCAGCCTGAGCCCGGCGTTGAACTAGCCAAGGTATTTGCTTAATACTAGCCACCATTCAACCTGACAAGTAGCAGCCCGACCAGATGCTGTAATTAGGTGCTGCAATATTGTTTTTAATTGAGGTTTAATCATGAGTTACCCTTACGCCCGCCCGCGCCGCATGCGCAAAGATGAATTTTCCCGCCGTTTGATGCGTGAGAACGTACTCACCAGCAACGATTTAATTTACCCAGTATTCGTGCTGGATGGTGAGAACCGCATCGAAGAAGTAGCTTCCATGCCGGGCGTGCAACGCCAAAGCATAGATGTGTTACTAAAAACCGCAGCAGAATGTGTGGCCTTGGGCATACCGGCAATTGCGCTATTCCCGGTCGTAGATAGCGAGTTCAAAAGCTTGGACGCTGCGGAAGCCTACAACCCTGATGGCCTAGTGCAACGCACGGTTGCAGCAATCAAAGCCAAATTTCCTGAACTAGGCGTGATTACTGACGTGGCGTTAGACCCATATACTACGCACGGTCAGGATGGCCTGATTGATGACTCCGGTTATGTGCTGAATGATGAAACCATAGAAGTATTAGTGAAACAGGCAATCTCCCATGCCAGCGCCGGTGCCGACGTAGTTGCGCCTAGCGACATGATGGACGGGCGTGTTGGCCAAATTCGCGAAGCGCTGGAAAGCACGCGCAATATCCACACTAAAATTCTGGCTTACTCGGCAAAATACGCCTCTGCATTCTACGGGCCGTTCCGCGATGCAGTGGGCTCAGCAGCTAACTTAGGTAAGGGTAATAAATACACCTACCAAATGGACCCGGCTAATAGCGACGAAGCAATGCAAGAAGTGGCGTTAGATATTTCAGAAGGTGCGGACATGGTGATGGTAAAGCCTGGCATGCCTTATCTAGATATCGTACGCCGCGTTAAAGATGAGTTTGGCGTACCGACTTTTGCTTATCAAGTAAGCGGTGAATATGCCATGCTGAAAGCTGCTGCACAAAACGGCTGGCTGGATGAAAAGTCATGTGTGCTAGAAAGCCTGCTGGCATTTAAGCGCGCCGGTGCGGATGGCATTTTGACGTACTTTGCTATGGATGTAGCGCGCTGGCTTAAAAACAGCTAGGAGCACCACTCTCAAGCCACGCTAGTTAAGTAAGCGCAAAGCTGGGCTTACTTAACTGCTGGCAATCAGCGCCTTTAACGCTTCTATGCCGATGCGATCAGCGTTACTGCCATCGGTGGCACGCTTGGTCGGCACCCGAATATCATCCACTTCAAACACGCTCAGCTTAATCAAGCCAGTATTCGTTTCCAAAGTAAAAACAGGCACCGTTTTCCGTCTGTCGCCTTTTTTATCGCGCTTGCCATCATTCATCACGCGATATGACTTCTCATTCACATCAAACGGAATCTGCTGATTCAACAGAAACATCTCCACCTCTTTGATGCTATCAGCATATAAATGGATATGCGTTTCTGCCAGCAGACCAGCCGTGCCATCCAACACGGCCCCAGTAAGGTGCGGATTAAACCTCTCCAGCATTTGCATGGTAAACAACGCATTTTTACGTAAATCACGCAAGTTCTCGGGCTGCTCCTCGCTTAAGAATAAAGCGTTATAGAGCTTAAGCTCCTCTTCCACCTCGGCATTAGAGGGTAGGCTACTGTTCTCTAGCGCACCCAGTTGCCGCCCTGCCTTTTTTTTAGCGTAAGCATAATCCGAGATGCCATCCTCAGCCATCATGCGTGCCGCCTGCTGCGCAACCAGCTGGCGGATATGCTGTAAGTTCTCTTTTGCCATTCTGTATTATCTCGATTGAGAGCACTAACTGTGCGCAGCAACGATGTGCACAGCTAATGAAAAATGAAGTTAACCTTTGATTTTGACGTCCAACTGCTTCAGCTTGCGATATAAATGCGTACGCTCTAGCCCAGAAATCTCCGCTAGTTTATTCATATTCCCCGCTACAGACTTAATATGGTGGTTGAAATATAACCGCTCAAACTCATCGCGTGCTTCACGTAGCGGCTGACTCAGATTCACCTCAGCCTCCAACCCAGATGGTTTTGCCGTGCTCACCACAGCATCAACGATTACCTGCAGTTCAGGCTGCACGCGTCCGTCAAATTGATGCATCACCCGATTCACATCGTCTAAAGTAACCTTTTCACCCAGGCTGGTTTGAATCAGGTTGCGCACCACAGCATCCAGCTGTGCAATGTCGCCAGGCCAACTGGCGTTGCGCAAGGCATTCAGCGCTGCGATATCAAACTCACGGTAAGGCACATTAGCGACCTCAAACTGTTGGTTTGCAATCGCCACCACCAAGTCCGGAATATCCTCTTTATGCTCCTCCAAGGCAGGCACTCTTAAGGAAACTGCGGATAGCATCTGCAACAAGTTGTGATCGAACAAGCCTTCTGCCTGCAACTTTTGTAAATTATGGCTAGTGCCGCAAACCACACGCACGTTATATTTTTCAGCCTTGGTAATAAGCAGCAGCAGGCCTTTTTGCTCGGTTTTATTGAGCTCTGCGATTTCCGGCACATACACTAAACCATCATTCGCCTGCTCCAATATCTCCAAAGGCGCATGCACCAACTGACCAAACTCAGTGAGAGCAACCCAAGGCGTACCGGCATTGTGGAGAAAACGCGCGCACAGCTCGGCACCGCAGCCCAAAGGCCCAATCAGCAATACCGGGCTCGGTGCCACACTTGTGCTCATGGCAATCTTATCCAAACGCTCCTTGAGCGCTGCCACGATAGGGCTCTTACCCAAGCTCATCAAGTTCATTTCTGACTTGGGCAACTGCTCACTGTGCTTTAGTGCGGTAGCCACCGTTTTCAGCAGCTTTTGCAGCGCGATAGGTTTTTCCAAGAAATCAAAAGCACCTATGCGTGTCGCCTCTACTGCAGTATCAATAGTGCCATGACCAGACATCATCACCACAGGCATAGTTAACAAGCCGCCATTCGCCCACTCTTTCAGCAGGCTAATCCCATCGCAATCCGGCATCCAGATATCCAGCAACACCACATCCGGGCGTTCATGCAGACGCATCGCACGCGCAGTGGCAGCATTTTCCGCCAGCTGCACCTGATACCCCTCATCTTGCAAAATATCACGCAACAGCTCGCGTATGCCTATTTCATCGTCAATGACTAATATATGTTTTGATGCCATACGGTTCGTTTAATCAATAAGTTAGTGGTTAATTAGCTGATGAATAGCGGGATGCTAATCGTAATCATAGCACCCGCACCATTCGCCTCATTGCTTAATACATTTTCAATCTTAATATTGCCTTTATGCTCTTCAATAATCTTTTTCACGATGGCAAGACCTAAGCCGGTGCCATGCGACTTGGTGGTCATATAAGGCTCAAATACATGTAGCATCATCTCGGCAGGGAAACCGCCACCATTATCCTGCACTGTTAACACCAGCATATTGTCATGAACGGCAGTGGCAATCTGTATCTGCGGCGACAGTGCTGACGCTAAAGCATCCTGCGCGTTTTGCAGCAGGTTATGCAGCACCTGGCGCAACATGGTGCTATCACCCTTGATTAAGCACGCCTGCTTGGTCAGTGCCAACTGGATGCTGACTTTAGGTGCATCATAAAAAGACACGATCTCGCAGATGAGCGCATTCAGATCCAAGCTTTCCAAATGCGGCGTGGGCGAGCGAGCGTACTCACTAAACTCGTTCACCATTTTCTTCAGCGCATCCACCTGATTTACGATGGTTTCAGTTGAACGCTGCAAAATCTCGGCATCCGCCGCCGCTAACTTACTATGCAATTTATGCGCCATACGCTCTGCTGACAACTGTATCGGCGTCAGCGGGTTTTTAATCTCATGCGCCAAACGCCGCGCCACCTCGCCCCATGCTGCGTCACGCTGTGCCTGCACCATGGCGGTAGCATCATCAAACACCGCTACGTAGCCGCCATCTGGCAGGCGTGTTCCACGCAAAGTAATAATCTTTTTACCCTGTGCTGTCGCCAACTCCACCTGCACTTGCGCCTCTTCTTTTTGCACACTGTCCTGCTGCACACTCTGCGCGATGGTTTGGAAGAAACTCGCCAGATTAGGCTGTTTTTCTATGATTTTCTCTGGAGTAAAGCCAACATAGGACTCTAGCGAGATGCCCAGTATATTCACCGTCGCCTCATTAAAGGTGCGCAGTTCACCGCGTTCATTCAACGCTAACACCCCAGACGACAAATGCGCCAATATCGTTTCCAAATAACCACGTGCTGCTTCTACGCGCGCGCGGTTTCTATCAGCGGCTTTGGTTGCGTCTCCCAACTGCTGCGTCATGCTGTTAAACGACTGCACCAGCACGCCCAGTTCATCCTTACCATGTGCTGGCAGCATGGTGCTATAGTCGCCACTCGCAATCGCCTTGGTGCCTTCAGCCAGCACCGTCAGCGGTTCCGATAAGCGCCGGCTTAACACAAAAGCAATCGCCACCGCGGTGAACATGGCCAGCATCATCACCAAGGTCAAAGTCAGCGCAAACACCTCTCTTAATGCGGTGCGGCTATATGAAAGCTGCTGATAGTCCTGATACACATCCTGCACTGCCTCAGCCGTGGTGGCCAGCGATTTAGGCACAGGCTGCAATAGCTGCAATATGCGCATTTCACCCGCTATATCCTGCACGCTCACCGGAATCAGCACGCGTAGATACAAACCTTTGCCGTTAATCGGCTCAATGTTGCCATAAATACGCTGGCGCGCTTGCCGCAACTGCGAAACGCTAGGCAGGTCAGGTAAAAAACTACTCGCATCACCACTGGATACCGCCAGTATGCCGCCTTGTGGCGTAAATAGCGCGGCATCCTGAATGCCGCTCTTCTCGCGTAAATCATTGAGCGTAGAAAAATGCGTATTGGCAGACTGAAACGCTAGGCTAGTCGCCATGCTTTCGCCTTTTTCCTTCACATCGGCCAGCATGATTTCCAATGCGGTTTGCCCGAGGTTCAAGCCGCCCTCCAGCGCAGACTCTACCTTGACGTTAAACCATGACTCTATCGAGCGCGTCAGGAAGTTCACCGACACCAGGTACACGATTAAACCGGGGATAATCGCCATCAGCGCAAAAGAGCCCAACAAGCGTAGCGTAAAGCGGCTGCCCATCACACGCTGGCGGATATTGCGGTACAAGCTAAACAGCTGTACGCCGATCAGCACTACTAGCAATACGGCCAATGCAATGTTTAAGGCAACTAACAATGTGTAATGCTCTCCAGACGCAGCGGTATTGGCACTTGCGTTAGAGAGCAAGTACAGCAGCAGGCCGCCTAATAATGCACTGGTAAAGACAATGTATTTCATTTGAATAAGTTAGGTGTCCACTCAAAACGTTGTGAGCTGATTTTCCACTCATTGGAAGTCATGCCTTCGATGCGTAAGGCTTTAGGCAACCTCTTCTGGTCTAATCTCATCATTAATACCGCGCGATATCGCTCACCTCTTTCCACATCAGCCTCCTGAAACACCTTCATATCCTGAATAATGGATAAGTCTTCAAGCGCCTCGTCCAGACTGGCATAGGCTCGCTGTTGATCATTGCGCGAGACGATGTATTGGCGTGTCAGCGCGTGATAACTTAAATTGACCTGCTGCGTCGTGGTGACAACCTCATCATCAAACCAGTATTTTTTAGGGGAAAGCAGCTGAAACTCAATCAAGAAACTAAAAGTAAAACCCTTTAGTATCGCCTTTTCAATTTCCGACCCAAAGTTGATTTCCGCATCGGCATTGAGCAGGTAATCATCTTCATAAGCCGTCAGGTTGGCGCTACGCAGGCGCAAACTGCTACCTTCGGCCAATACCGAGCTAGAAAACAATACCAACGCAATGATGCAAAAAATGTACTTAATTTTTTTGCAACAGTGCATAAAAGAAACCATCATGTGAGTTAGAGGGAATAAGCTGACCTTGTATATGGGCAACATTATATTGCGCAAGTGCCTGCTCAATTGGCAGCTGCTGCGCATCTGCATTTTTCTGCAAAAACTGATCTATCTGTGCCTGATTTTCTTCTTTAAAAACGGAACAAGTCACGTAAAGCAATTTACCACCCTTTGCCAGCATCTGCCATAAACTTGGTAAAATTTTCGCCTGCTGTGCCACAAATGACGCCACATCGGCCTCACGGCGCAGCCATTTAATATCAACATGGCGCCGCACAATGCCAGACGCAGTACAAGGCACATCGGCAAGAATTCTATCAAAAGGCTTACCGTCATACCAATCGGTAGCACCTGCATCACCCGCAACCACACGTGCCTTTAGGTTCAGGCGCACCAAATTGCTTTGCACTCGTTCTAAACGCACGGCATCACTATCTAATGCTGTCATTTCTACATCAGCCAGTTCCAGAATATGTCCGGTCTTACCGCCTGGCGCGCAGCAGGCATCTAACACGCGCATGCTAGCCTGAGCATCAATCAAATGAGCTGCTAATTGAGCGCCATAGTCTTGCACCGACACCACACCGTCACTAAAACCGGGGATCTTATCAACCGCTACAGGCTTGGCCAGAATAACCGCCTGCGCACCTATTTGGGTAACATCAATCTCGCTGCGGGCTAGCAGTTGCAAATAATCGGCCATACTGATTTTTTGTGTATTCACACGCAAGCTCATCGGCGGGTGCTGATTACCTACGCTTAACATACCCTGCCAAGCATCCGGGTATTGCGACTTCAGCTTATTTACCCACCACTGCGGGTAGGAATAAGTAGCCACTTCATTCGTTTTCAACTTTAGCGTCAGTTGCGCTTGCTGGCGCAGAAAGTTACGCAAAACAGCATTCACCAAACCCTTAGCCCAAGCCTTAACCGCCGGCCGCCTTAATTGACTCACCGCATGCACCGCCTGATTCACCACGGTAAACGCATCCGCTTTATCATGCCTTAACTGATAAATTGCCACCAGCAACAAAGCATGAATCCGCTCATCCGCCAACGGTTTCTCAAGTAACGCTCGCAGATAGGCATCAATTTCACCATAAAAGCGCAAAGTACCGTAGCTCAAGTCAGCCGCAGCGCCTTTCTGTTGTGGTGTTGCATTGGGGAAAAGGGACAGGGCTGCAGGCAATGCAGTCGTCAGGTTGCGACCCGCAAACACTTGATGCACCGCATCTGCAGCGATTTGTTGAGAAATATACAAAATTAGTTTCTATTCATAAATTGCTAAAACACTGATTTTACTTGATATCCGCCAGATTAGGGTTAAGCTATGCATTATGTTGTCATCTCATAGCGATGCTCATGCGTTATATGGTTTCGACTCACAAGGAGAGATTAATGAACAAAACAACTATATTAAAGCGATTACTGATTGCTGGCTTCTTACTTGCATCTGCTAACACCGCATTTGCAGCGGACGTTGGTGTCTCTATCAGCGTGGGCCAACCTGGGTTTTATGGACAAATTGATATTGGCGACTTCCCATATCCACAACCAAGAGTCATTTATAGAGAGCCTATGGTGATATACCGCCCTGTGGACGTCATATACGAACCTATGTATTTACGCGTACCACCAGGCCATTATAAAAACTGGCGCCGCTATTGTGGCCGATACAACGCGTGCGGCCGCCCAGTGTACTTCGTGCAAGACCGCTGGTATCGCGACGACTTTGCACCACGCTACCGCGAGCGTCATCGCAGCGGCTACGAACGCAACGATTATTATTACGATGATCGTGGCAGAGGCGGCTGGGATGACCACAGGAGAGATGGCAGAGGCGACTGGGACGGTCGTGGCAGAGATGATCGTGGCGACCGAGGAGGTCATGGCCGGGGAGATAATGACCGCGGCGGTGACAGAGGCAACCATGGTCACGGCCATGGTAAAGGCAAAGACTAAGACCTGATGCGTGTTGTCTTGATGAGCATTGTGTAGCATAGACTGCCAACACGCCGATAACGTTGCAGCAGCATCGCTTGGGACAGCAGTCATCATTATGGTGACTGCCGCCGCATAGCTTGTTGTCTTGAACGGCAGCGGAAACACCGCATCGCCAGACTCCAAGCCGTCCAGTTAAAGTCAGCCGGTATGAACGGCTAGTAACGGCCAGCCATTGCCATCAAGCGCGACACCCGCTCTTCAGTATCCGGGTGTGTACTAAACAATCTGTCTAATGACACACCAGACAATGGGTTAATAATCATCATCTGTGCAGTTTCCGGGTGCGCCTCAGCCGTTGGGTTAGCCACTTGGTGTGCATAATGATGAATTTTCTGTAATGCCGTAGCCAAGGCGCGTGGGTCACCGCTAATTTCTGCGCCAGCCTTGTCTGCCTCAAACTCACGTGCGCGCGAAATCGCCATTTGTATCAGTGTCGCCGCCAACGGCGCCAACAACATCACCAGCAGGCCAACAATTGGGTTTACATTACGCTCACCTTGCTCATTGCGGCCACCACCTAGCAACATGCCAAATTGCGCAATCGAAGCGATAGCACCTGCCACAGTTGCGGAGATGGTTGAAATCAAAGTATCCCGATTTCTTACGTGCGCCAACTCATGCGCCATCACTCCGCGTAACTCCCGCTCATCCAATATCTGCATAATGCCCACTGTGGCAGCCACCGCAGCGTTTTCCGGGTTACGCCCGGTTGCAAAGGCATTAGGCTGCGACTCATCGATGACATAAACTTTAGGCATGGGCAACTGTGCATTCTCAGCTAACTGCCGCACCATTTGGTAATAACTACGGAACTGCAGATTGTCCGAGGTAATCTCCTGCGCACCGTACATTTTCAGTACCGCTTTGTCTGAAAACCAGTATGCATAGATATTCATCGCACCTGCCATCAGCAACGCAATCATCATACCGCCAGCGCCGCCCAATGCCGCGCCCACCACGCCAAACAGGGCGACTATTGCCGCCATTAGAATCGTCGTTTTAAGCCAGTTTCCTAACATTACTTCACCTTAACCTCATGCTTTAACATTGCATCAATGTGGTGACACTCATCTTAAAATTCAAGCTTATAACGCAACACCAAACTGATCACCGACCTTTAAAGCATGCCCTTGCATAAAGATCTGCGCACTCAAACGCTTGCCACCTGGGGCCTGTAGCTCGCTGATGCGCAACACGCCACCATCTCCGCAAGCCACCAAAATACCATCATGCACATCCAGCACGGCTCCGGGCAACGCTGCACTAGACATGCCGTCAACTGTAGTTGCCATCCACAGGCGGCACACTTCACCATGTAACAAACTTTGTGCAACTGGGAAAGGATTAAACGCGCGCACTTGCCTTGAGATTTCCGCCGCGCTTTTGTGCCAATCAATCACGGCTTCGGCTTTTTCTAATTTGTGTGCGTAAGTTACTAGCGACTCATCTTGCGCCACACTTGCCAATTGACCGGTTTGGGCTAACACCTGCATAGCCTCCACCATTAAATCGGCACCAGTGACAGCCAACGCATCGTGCAGGCCTTGAGTAGTGTCAGTTTCCGTAATAGGCACCACGCCTTTGCTCACCATAGCACCAGCGTCCAATGCCGGCACTACTTCCATAATAGTGACACCGGTTTCCTGATCACCAGCCAAGATAGAGCGATGAATCGGCGCAGCACCGCGCCAGCGTGGCAACAACGAAGCATGGATGTTATAACAACCATACTTAGGCATTTGCAACACAACGGTGGGAATAATGAGGCCATAGGCCGCAACAATCATGACGTCGGCAGTGGTTTCAGCAATACGCGCCTGTACCGCTGCATCCTTTAAGGTTTCGGGCTGAAACACAAACAAACCATGCTGCTCTGCCAATACTTTCACGGGGCTAGCTTTCAGCTTCATACCACGTCCAGCTGGACGATCCGGCTGGGTCAGCACCATCACAACCTCATGACCAGCCTGAATCAAGGCTGCCAATGCAGGCACGGCAAAATCGGGAGTACCCGCAAATATAATTTTCAACGCATTAACCTCTAATCAGACTATTTTCCACGATGCTGCTTGAGCATTTTGTTTTTAATTCTATTACGCTTAAGTGGGGATAGGTATTCAACAAACACCTTACCTTGCAAATGATCCATCTCATGCTGAATACACACGCTCAATAAGCCATGCGCCTCCAACGTAAAGCGCTGGCCGTCTTTATCCAATGCTTCCACTAGAATCTTTTCTGCGCGCGTCACGCTCTCATAAATACCAGGCACCGACAAACAGCCTTCTTCATAGACTTGCTCGCCATCACGCTCCAGTATTTTAGGGTTGATAAACACCTGCAACTGATCCTTGGTTTCGCTAGTATCAACCAGCAGCAACTGTATATGCTGATTAACCTGCGTTGCCGCCAAACCTATGCCTGGCGCCGCGTACATAGTCTCTGCCATATCATCAATCAGATGACGCACTGCGGCATTCACCTCTTTCACAGGCTTAGCCACCGTATGTAAGCGCGGGTCTGGATAATTAAGGATATCTAAAATCGCCATAAAAACTCTTTAATCTTTACATTTAAAAATTCAAAAAAAACTAGAAACCAGAGCTTTTAATATAAAAGCTTGATTCTTTAATGAATTACGTGATAAATTTAACGTAAATTCACGGTGTGTGCGGCTCATATTGCACGCCATTGTATGTCGTCTAAATGCATCTTTGACCGAGGTCATCAACATATGTTTCGCAATATTATAACGCTGCTCATGTTTTGTTGCTTAAGCTTCAACCTGAATGCACAAGTAATTGCACTAAAAGAAGATCATCCAGATCGTCACGTTGTGGTCAAAGGTGACACCCTATGGTGGATATCTGCCCGTTTTCTTAAAGACCCATGGCTATGGCCACAAGTTTGGCAGCTAAACCGCGCGCAAATTAAAAACCCTCACTTAATTTACCCTGGCGACGTCGTCGTGCTGGATCAAAGCAGCGGCACACCACAGTTAAAACTGTTACGCCAAACCATTACCCTAGAACCGGGAGTAGTGGTGGAACCAATAGACCAAGCGGCTATTTCCACCATCCCGATTAATGCGATTGCACCATTCTTAAGCCAACCATTGGTGATAGAAAAAGACCAATTAGCAGAATCACCAAGAATTATTGCCGGCCCAGACAACCGCGTAGTGCTAAGCACAGGCACACGCGTTTACATTAACAAAATTGAAGAAAACAAAGACCTGAACTGGTTTATTTACCGTCCAGGTGACTCTATGGTTGACCCTGACACCAAAGAAGTACTGGGGGTTGAGGCAACGTATCTCGGTGACTTAAGAGTTAAAAAATATGGCAAACCTGCAACAGCAGAAGTAGTCAAAGCCAAAGAGGAAATCTTTGTCAAAGACCGCCTAGTACCAAGTGGCGATGAAATTTCTGCCAACTTTACACCGCATGCCCCTGAAACAACCATCAAAGGTAGAGTACTTAAGATTTATGGCGGCCTAGCAGAGGGTGGCCCTGGCAGCATTATCTCTATCAGTCGTGGCGCTAAGGATGGGGTAGATGTTGGTCAAGTACTAGCTGTCAGCCGTTATGGCCGCATTATCAAAGACCCTGAGCCAACCAAAGAAGACCAGGCTGAAGCTAATAAAGCCGCCGCTAAGCCGAAACTAAAAGAATTAAACTTTGACATTTCCACAGGCGAAGATGGCAAAGCCATCGTCAACTTTGGCAAAGACAAAACCGACAGTAAAGCAAAAAGTGCTGAGCCGGCGCTGGAGCCAGGCTATGTCAAATTACCGGATGAGCGTGTAGGCTTAATCATGGTGTTCCGCGTCTTTGATCGCGTCGCTTATGGCTTGGTGATGCAAGCTAGCGACCCGATTTACACATTGGACGCTGTACAGAATCCTTAACTAACCACATGACGATTAGTCGCGAAGAGATTGCGGAAAAGTCGCTATGGGTAAGCTTGGGCAGCATTTCTGGTATTGGGTCGCAGACATTTTGCCACTTACTCAAGGCGTTTGGCAGCCCTGACAACATCTACGCTGCCAGCATCTCGCAATTAAAAGAAGTAGTGTCGGCCAACATTGCTAGTGCGATAAGCAATGGCGCCAATCAAGCACCTCCCGCTGAACTTATACAATGGCTGGCCGCACCCGGCAATCACCTGGTCACGCTTGCAGACCCCGAATACCCTGGCGCTCTGCTCGAAATCAGCGACCCGCCACCTTATCTGTATGCCAAAGGTAATCTAACATTACTAAATCACCCCAGCATCGCCATTGTCGGCAGCCGCAATGCATCCGTACAAGGTGAAAAGAACGCAGAAGCATTTGCCTATGACCTGTGCCAGCACGGACTGTGTATCGTCAGTGGCCTAGCATTAGGCATAGATGGCGCCGCCCATCGTGGCGCACTCAAAGCCAATGGTGCAACAATTGCCGTAGTTGGCACCGGACTGGACATTGTTTACCCGGCAAAACATCGTGAACTTGCCCATCAAATTGCAGAGCGCGGCCTAATTTTGTCAGAGTTTGCACTAGGCACACCATCCAAGCCACAAAACTTCCCCAAAAGAAACCGCATCATCAGCGGCCTTAGCCTAGGTTGTTTAGTAGTAGAGGCCAATATACAAAGTGGCTCGCAAATTACAGCACGTATGGCCGCTGAGCAAGGCCGCGAGATTTTTGCCATTCCAGGCTCGATTCACTCACCAATGTCTAAGGGCTGCCATCAGTTGATTAAGCAAGGCGCCAAGCTAGTGGATTGCATCCAAGATATTACCGAGGAGCTAAAACTGCCCTCCCGAACAGATCGCACAGCGTCATTGGCACAAACGCAGCCAGACATGGCAGCGGCCAACTCGCCTGAACAACTACTGCTAGACACCATGGGCTTTGACCCCGCGCCGCTAGAGCGCCTAGTCGCATTAACAGGCTTGACGGTGGCTGAAGTTTCATCCATGCTAATGTTACTGGAGCTTGATGGCAAAGTTGCCAGTTTAACAGGAGGACAATATCAAAAAATTATGTAGTTTTTAATTCAAAAATTTTATTAAACCATTTCGCCTAAGTTAGTCACTCATTAGGTGAATCATTAATAAGGATAAAAATCATGTTTGAAGCCTTGGTTTATATGTTCGAAAACTACATTGACACACAATACAGACCCGATGATGACACCCTAACCAGGGAGTTATTTGCCGCAGGGTTTGATGAAGAAGATATTAACGGCGCTTGCGATTGGTTCAGTCAACTGGAGTCCATGACAGCCAAGCCTGAGCTATTTCAAATGGCAGATGCTGCCAATAGCCGTATATTCACCGAAATAGAACTTAAAAAGATATCGGCTGAAAGCATCGCCTTTATTTTATTCCTAGTACAAGCCAACATCCTCAACACCTCACAGCGTGAACTAGTATTGGAATTAGCCATGAACGTTCCACAAGCGATGATCGGCATTGAGGAAATGCGCTGGATAGTACTGATGACCACATGGGGTGCCAGCAGAACTGGCCCGGATAAAACTAAAGAGTACTTATTTATTGAAGACGTATTGCTGAGTGAGAAAAAGCCTACATTGCACTAAATGACAGGCTTGATATACAAACTTCTACGACTTAGATTTTGCACTTCACTCAGAACCACTCGCCATGCCAGTATCACCACTACAGCATGGCGAATAAGCCCTTATTCACGTTACAGTCTAACTAAATACAGCCCAATCCACTGCATTAAAGTAACTGCAGTCAAATCAAGACGTTGTGCTTAGCCCTTTACTCCTGAACGTTCTCGATAATATTGCTGATAATATTGGATTGATTCAGGGTGTAGAAATGCAAGCTAGGAGCACCCCAGGCCAGCAAGGTTTCGCATAACTCACTCACCACATCCACGCCAAACGCTCGTAGCGACGCCATATCGTCACCGTACTCTTCCAAACGCATTTTTAACCAGCGTGGGATTTCCGCACCGCACACACTTGAAAAGCGGGCCAATTGAGTAATGTTATAGATAGGCATAATGCCAGGCACGATAGGCACGGTAATGCCTAGTGCATCGCACTGATCAACAAAGCGAAAATAAGCATCTGCATTATAAAAGTACTGGGTGATCGCAGAGTTTGCACCCGCATCCACCTTGCGCTTCAGGTTCTGCAAATCCGCTGCAGGCGTGCGTGCCTCAGGGTGGAACTCAGGGTAAGCCGCAACCTCAATGCTAAAGTGATCGCCTGTTTCTTCCCGAATAAAGGCCACCAGCTCTGAAGCGTAGCGGAAATCGCCCGCACTCACTTCACCAGAAGGAATATCACCTCTTAGCGCCACCAAACGTTTAATGCCTTGCGTTTGGTATGCCTGCAGCAAGTCTCGAATTTCTGATTTGCTAGATGAAATACAGGAAATATGCGGCGCCGCCTGAAAGCCATCACGCTGAATTTCCAACACGGCATCCATGGTTCTATCGCGCGTAGAACCGCCCGCACCAAAAGTGACTGAATAAAATTCAGGATTAAACCTTGCAAGCTGGCTGCGTGTTTCGCGTAATTTATCCATGCCCTCGCTAGTCTTAGGCGGGAAAAACTCGAAACTCACATCAAACTTCTTAGTAGTCGTTTTCATTTGTATGTCTTTATATATATTTCTAATATATTGAATTGGTGATTATTTATCATCAATCAGTAACGTGGTCAGCAGCCAAGAGAACACGCTGTACAGCACCGCCCCCACAATACCTGCGGCTAAGGTATCCACGTGGAAACCTTGTAACCATTGCCCGACCAAAAAGAACAAGACCCCATTAATAACTAAAATAAATAGCCCCAATGTGAGCACAGTAATCGGTAGCGTCAACACTATCAGTAATGGCCTAATCAGAATATTGACCAGACCAATAATGAAAGACGCCAGCAAAGCACTTGTGAAGCTGGCCACATGAATATTGGGGAGCAGATAAGCTACCGCCAATAATGCCAGTGCATTTAACACCCAACCCAATAATAACTTCATGAGGCCGCTCCTTTATACTTTGGCCGTTAAGCCCTAACTTACTTAATAGCGGTAAGTATCTGGCTTAAATGGACCTTGTTTTTGCACACCAATGTACGCCGCTTGCTCGTCGGTAAGTACAGACAATTGTGCGTTCAATTTCTTCAATTGCAACACCGCCACTTTTTCATCTAGATGTTTAGGTAAAGTATATACGCCTACTGGGTATTTACTGGTTTGCGTAAACAGCT
Organism: uncultured Methylotenera sp.; assembly: GCF_946479685.1. The sequence goes on along the minus strand of NZ_CAMLGS010000008.1, from coordinate 49,559 downwards.
CAATTTGCGCAATGGTTTGGTTAGCAAATGATGAGCTCATCACGTAGCTTGGGTGACCAGTACCGCAACCTAAGTTCACCAAGCGGCCTTTTGCCAATAGAATGATTTTTTTGCCATCAGGGAAAATTACATGGTCCACTTGTGGCTTAATTTCATCCCAAGTGTATTTTTCCAGTGAGGCCACGTCAATTTCATTGTCAAAGTGGCCAATGTTACAAACAATCGCCTGATCTTTCATTTTTGCCATGTGGTCATGGGTAATCACATGATAGTTGCCAGTTGCGGTCACGAAAATATCGCCGTGCTCAGCAGCATAGTCCATCGTCACGACGCGGTAGCCTTCCATTGCCGCTTGCAAGGCACAGATCGGGTCAATCTCGGTTACCCAAACTTGCGCAGATAGCGCACGCAAGGCTTGTGCAGAACCTTTACCTACATCGCCATAACCAGCCACGATAGCAATCTTACCTGCCACCATCACATCGGTTGCACGCTTGATCGCATCTACTAAAGACTCACGACAGCCGTACAGGTTATCAAATTTTGATTTAGTCACAGAGTCGTTAACGTTAATTGCAGGGAAAGCCAATTTGCCTTCTTTATGCATTTGATACAGACGGTGCACGCCGGTAGTCGTTTCTTCCGTCACGCCTTTAATTTGTGCCAAACGTGTAGAGTACCAGCTTGGATCTGTCGCCAATTTAGCTTTAATCGCTGCAAATAGGCAGGTTTCTTCTTCTGAAGTGGGGTTAGCAATCACAGATAAGTCTTTTTCTGCTCGTGTACCGAGGTGTAACAACAACGTTGCATCACCGCCGTCATCCAGAATCATGTTGCTGTAGCCACCGTCTGTCCATTCGAAAATGCGGTGGGTGTAATCCCAGTACTCAGCCAGCGTTTCACCTTTTACTGCAAACACAGGTGTGCCACCAGCGGCAATCGCTGCTGCCGCATGGTCTTGTGTCGAGTAGATGTTGCAAGATGCCCAACGCACGTCTGCGCCTAGGTCTTTTAAGGTTTCAATCAGCACAGCGGTTTGAATCGTCATGTGCAAGCTACCGGTAATGCGCGCGCCTTTTAGTGGCTGCACTTTCGCGAACTCTTCGCGAATCGCCATCAAACCTGGCATTTCTGTTTCGGCAATCGCAATTTCTTTGCGGCCAAAAGCAGCTAAATTGATGTCGGCAATTACGTAATCGTTAAAATCAGTCACAGTATTCATGTGTTTTCCTTGAATGTGTGACCGGGGGGAAGGGGTGTTTATTGGAAGATTCGCATCTCACCCATATCCCGTGCCCGGCACGGTTAATATTGGTGAGCGTCGTTTACTGCAGCTTTCTGAGCCTGGGAGCCTGTATGGTTAACACGCCTCGCAACGCCCCTCAGAAGATGAGCCATTATACTTGATATTATTTTTAGTGCAATTATATCTTTGCAAGCATTTGTTTTATATCAAGATTCAGCCAATCACTCCGCCCACAACTTATCTACGTCGTGCACACCCCACAACGCAGGGTCTTCATGCCCGACAATAGAATCCACAGCACCACCTCTGGACAAATCCAACACTTCAACCGGCAGCCTGGTTTTAGATTTAGTTGAGAAGAACACTTTTACTACAGGCGTTAACAAAGACTTAGGGCTTTGGTCTATCACTACCGCCAAGCGGCCAGATTTTAATTTCACCATAGAGCCTATCGGGTAAATACCCACGCTTTTTACAAAGGCTTTAAACACCAGGTCGTCAAAATGACCTACCCATTGCGCCATGCGCTGCAGCGACACCCCAGGCTCCCAGCCATCTTTATAAGGCCGATTTGATGTCACCGCATCATAGACATCACAGACCGCCCCCATGCGAGCGAACAGACTAATGGCCTCACCCTGCAAACGATGCGGATAGCCGCTGCCATCAAATTTTTCATGGTGATGCAAACACACATCCAACGCAATCGCGTCCGTAATATTGGCCTGCGTCAGCAACTCATGCCCACGCTCAGGATGCAACTTAACCAGAGAGAACTCATCCTCAGTCAAGGCACCAGGCTTATTCAATACATCTGAAGGCACCGCGGCTTTACCTATGTCGTGCAATAGCCCCGCCAGCCCAGCCTGCATTCGCTGCTCGTTGGACAAACCCAACTCTTTGGCTAGCGCCACCATCAACGCACAGACGGCAACCGAGTGCATATAAGTGTAATCGTCTTTAGTTTTGAGCCGCACCAAGCTAATCAGCGCACCTTCATTACGTGCAATGGAAGCGGCAATATCGTCCACAAACTGCATCGCAGCCTCGACTTTGATCACGTTACCCATGCGCACATCATTAAACATGGAAGCGACTGCTTTTTTAGAAGCAGTAATCACCTGCTGGGCGCGCGCACGCTCTTCAACCGCTGCAATGCGCTTCATTGGTTGCACCCCGGCTGGAGCCTGCGTAGTAGGGTCAGCTTCCAGTGATGGCGTCCCCTTCGCAACCGCCTCAACTAATACATCCAGCCCCTTATCGGTATCAATCACCACCTCCTGCACTCGACTCGCTTGCAACTTTTTCAAATCCGACGCATCGGTTAACTTAAACGCATTCTTCCAAAAAGGATGATCCATCCAAGCACCTTTAAGCTCATGGATAAACATCCCTAAACGGACTTGTTTTGTAGAAACGACTTTTAACATGTGATAACGATCAATTGGTTAATACTATTATACCGATAGCCAGCACCCCAGGAGTCAACATACATGGAGTCGCTATCTCTGAAATAGAAACATTACCATTAGCCAACAACTTAAGCATCAAACAAAAACTACTAATATGAATAAAAAAACCCCGCCATGCGTATACATAGCGGGGTTTTATATTACAAAAAGCCTAAGTAAGCAGCGTTAGCTTAAAGACCAGCTGCTGCGCGTAGTGCCGCAGCTTTATTGGTATGCTCCCAGGTAAACTCTGGCTCGTCACGACCAAAATGACCGTAAGCCGCAGTTTTGGAATAGATAGGGCGCAACAAATCAAGCATTTGCACAATGCCTTTTGGACGCAAATCAAAATGCTCTAATACCAACTGCGTCAGCACTTCGTTCGAAACCTTACCTGTACCATAGGTTTCCACCATCACGCTGGTTGGTTTTGCAACACCGATCGCATAACTCACCTGCACCAAGCAACGTGACGCCAAACCGGCCGCCACAATATTCTTAGCCACATAGCGACCTGCGTAAGCCGCACTGCGGTCCACTTTAGATGGGTCTTTACCTGAAAACGCACCACCACCGTGAGGCGCAGCACCACCGTAGGTATCAACAATAATCTTACGCCCGGTCAGGCCGCAATCGCCTTGCGGACCACCCACTACAAAACGGCCAGTAGGGTTCACCAAGAACTTGATATCGCCTTTGATTAACTCTTGAGGCAACATAGGCTTGATGATTTCTTCAATCGTCGCCTCGCGCACTGCTTCCAGGCTCATGTCTGGTGCGTGCTGGGTTGACACTAGAACGGTGTCAATTTTATATGGCTTACCATCCACGTACTGTACTGTTACTTGTGACTTAGCGTCTGGGCGCAACCATGGCAAACGGCCATCTTTACGTAATTGCGCTTGGCGCTCCATCAAACGATGGCTCAGCCAGATTGGCAATGGCATTAATTGTGGTGTTTCGTCTACTGCGTAGCCGAACATCAAACCTTGGTCACCAGCACCTTGGTCTAACGGGTCATCATGCGCGCCGTCTACACCTTGTGCAATGTCTGGTGATTGCTTGTCGTAAGCCACCAACACGGCACAACCCTTGTAATCGATACCGTACTCGGTATTGTCGTAACCGATGCGTTTAATCGCATCACGTGCGACTTTAATGTAATCCACATTCGCTGTTGTAGTAATTTCACCCGCCAACACAACCAAACCGGTATTGGCCAAAGTTTCGGCAGCTACGCGCGCAGTTGGGTCTTGTGTCAAAATAGCATCCAGAATACTGTCTGATACTTGGTCTGCTAATTTATCCGGATGGCCTTCAGATACTGATTCTGAAGTAAAAAGGTATTCGCTCATTCATCTGCCTTGGAAAGAAAAAGGTTTATTAAGATACTTACTAAAGGCTGAAGCAAGTATTAGGGGAGGTGAATTGTACCTGAATTAGTCATGACATCAAAAAAAATTACTAATTATCAATACATTACCAACCGCATCAGATAGCTAAAAACACTATTGGTTCATTAATAACGCCAACTCAGCACCAAGCTAGCAAATGGCAAGCCACCCAGGCAACATGCATTAAAAACCTGAGCGATGGTCATAGCATGTGGTGCTTACGCTCAAAACTGACAACGATTACATATAAACTACGTTTTTTTCGTCTCTAGATATACTTTTAGAGATACATTCTTATTACAATAAACACATGGCTAACATGATCAAATTTACAAAAATGCAGGGCGCAGGCAATGACTTTATGGTCATTGATGGCGTCACGCAATCCATCTCACTCACTGCAGACACCATCAAAAAATTGGCCAACCGTCAATTTGGCATAGGTTTTGATCAACTATTACTGGTTGAATCATCTGCAGTCGCAGATTTTAAATACCGCATTTTCAATGCTGACGGTAGCGAAGTGTCACAATGCGGCAACGGCGCACGTTGCTTTGTGCGTTTTGTGGTTGACCAAGGCCTGACTGGGCAATCTGAAATCAGCGTGGAAACCGCCAGCGGCATCATCACCCCTAAACTGGAAGCGCACGGCTTAGTTACCGTGAACATGGGCGCGCCTAGATTTAAACCCGATGCAATTCCGTTTGTGGCAGAGTCAGCAGCCATCAACTACACACTGGAAGTGAACGAGCAGGCATTTAGCATTGGCGCAGTCTCCATGGGCAACCCGCACGCAGTACTAACGGTGGATGATGTAGAAACTGCGCCGGTACTTACGCTAGGCAGTGCGATTGAACACCACCCACGCTTCCCTGAGCGCGTGAACGTTGGCTTTATGCAAATCATGAATGAACACCACATTAAACTCCGTGTTTTTGAGCGCGGCTCTGGCGAAACACTCGCCTGTGGCACTGGCGCCTGTGCCGCTGCGGTTACTGGCATACAATCTGGGCGATTAAGCTCGCCGGTTAGGGTCTCCGCGCGTGGCGGCGAATTAAGCATCGCATGGCAAGGCGCGGACACACCAGTGATGATGACAGGCCCCGCTGTTACCGTATTTACCGGTGAAATAGATTTAGATGCCATCTAACCAAAGGCGATCTAATTAATAATACTTAGAGAAAGATCAACAATGACCAGCAATCAGCATGAGGCAATTTCTGCAGAGGATGTAAAAGAATACCTGCGCAATCACCCTAACTTTTTTGAGAAGAACTCTACATTACTCACAGAAATCAGCCTGCCCAACCCACACGGCAGCGGCGTGATCTCTCTCACTGAGCGTCAGCAAATCGCACAACGCGATAAAATTCGCGTGATTGAAGCGATGATGGCGCAAATGATTGTGCATGCAGAGGAGAATGATACCACTAGCGCCAAAGTACACAAGCTGAGCGTCAAACTGCTGAATCAACAAAGCTTCAGCGCATTGCAAGCATTGGTTGCAGAAACACTATCGCTCGACTTCGGCGTGACTGAGTCACTCATCCGCATCTGGGTAAAACCAAGCAATAGCGCGATTAGCCAAGATACCGTGTTTACCCACGTCAGCGATGCCTTCAATGAATGGGTAATGGCGCTAACCCAACCCTACTGTGGCGCCAAACCTGAAGTGCTTGCCGAGTTAATTGATAACAATCTGCAGTCATTTGTCATTATTCCGCTAGGTAAAAAAGCCGCCGACCAACGCCCATTTGGCGTACTGATTCTGGGCTCTGCCGACAAAGACCGCTTTAAAGCCGGCATGGGGACTATGTACCTAGAGCATATTGGTGAACTGGTAGCCACCGCCTTGCTCAATCATCTATTTACCTTAAATTTATAAATACCCTGTGCTCCACTTACAATTGTGCTTTACTTAGACGCATACATTCAGCACCTCACGTTTGAACGCGGCCTAAGTCAGCTCACTTGCAAAAACTATACGCGAGATATTCTATTGCTAGAGTCGCTCGCGGAAGGTGCCGACCTGCAAACGATTAACCATGCACAGATCAGGCGCTTTATCGGCAAACTGCATGCGCGTGAGTTAAGCAGCAAAAGCATTGCCAGAGCTCTTTCGGCCTGGCGAGGGTTTTATGATTACTTAATTCACCACCACGCCTTTACGCAAAACCCGGTACATGGCTTACGTGCACCCAAAGCAGCAAAAACACTGCCGCAAGCACTCTCCGTAGATCAGGCCGTCAACTTCGTCAATATTCAAGGCGATGGCGTTCTAGACCTAAGAGACCGCGCTATTCTGGAGCTATTTTACTCATCTGGGCTACGCCTTGCTGAGCTGGTGAATCTAGATATTGATCGCCTGGACTTTACTGATGGCACCATAGAAGTAACTGGTAAAGGCAACAAAACGCGCATAGTACCATTAGGTAGCCATGCGGCAAATGCCATGCAAAAATGGCTGCAAGCACGCGCTCTTATCACGACGGATGAAACCAACCAGCAAGCGGTGTTTATTACCCAGCAAGGGAAAAGAATCACCCCGCGCGCAGTACAATACCGCGTAAAAACATGGGCAATTAAACAAGGCGTAGGCTCCAACCTGCATCCACATATGCTCCGCCACAGCTTCGCCAGCCATGTGCTACAGTCCAGCCAGGATCTGCGCGCAGTACAGGAAATGTTAGGTCATGCCAATATCAGCACGACACAAGTGTATACGCATTTGGACTTCCAGCACCTAGCCAAAGTCTACGACAACGCCCATCCTAGAGCCAAGAAAAAATAGTCAAATTCGACAATACCCTACTAATTTACACTGTTATTATGGCAAAATAGCGGTTTAGACTATAACTTAAGAACAAGGGACGATCATGGAACATCAATTACCAGCTTTACCATACGCTAAAGATGCGCTAGTACCACATATCTCAGTGGAAACTATCGAATATCACTACGGTAAACATCACCAAACTTACGTGACAAACTTGAACAACCTAATCAAAGGTACAGAGTTTGAAAACTTGAGCTTAGAAGAAATCATCAAAAAATCTTCAGGCGGCATTTACAACAACTCAGCGCAAATCTGGAACCACACATTCTTCTGGAATGGCATGAAACCAAATGGCGGCGGCGCTCCTGCTGGCGCATTGGCTGATGCTATCAATGCAAAATGGGGTTCATTTGACGAGTTCAAAAAAGCTTTCCAAGCTTCAGCAGTTGGTAACTTCGGTTCAGGTTGGACATGGTTAGTGAAAAAAGCTGACGGTTCAGTAGATATCGTGAACATGGGCGCTGCTGGCACACCATTGACTACAGGCGACAAAGCACTGCTAACTATCGACGTATGGGAACACGCTTACTACATCGACTACCGCAATGCGCGCGCTAAATTTGTAGAAGTATTCTTAGCTTCTTTAGCTAACTGGGATTTCGCATCAGCAAACTTTGCTTAATTGCCGATTAGCACTATGCCCAGCATTTAGGCTAACCTAAGCGCTAGCAAGATGAAGTGATAAAAAGCCTTAAAGGAAACTTTAAGGCTTTTTATTTGCCAATTAAGTACGTAATTGCACACACCATTTTCGCAACACAAAACTCTTGCGTGTTGCCTGTCATTTATTTTTGGCTAATCAAATCTTAAAACTCTGCTAGAATACGCAACTATGTTGCAAAGACTCATCGTCCACCTTAGCCTTGTCCTGCTATTTGCATTGACGCAGATAGGTGTTGCTACGCATGAAATCAGCCATATCACCAATGGCACGCAGCACTCTCAACCCGTTGAAAAATCGCAACAGAAGAACACGGTTGCTGAACAATGCGCACAATGTCTTAGCTATGCAAAGATCGCTAGTGGGGTATTAACAACCCTCACTATCATCCCAATCAGCCAACCTGAATTGATTGCCACAAGCAGTGCGCACATCTCCGTTCAACATCATGCCAACAGCCCGTATTCCGCACGGGCACCACCTCAAATAGCCAGTATTTAATTTAAAAACAGCAGCAAATGCTACTACGTTTGCTGATTACCCTGTTTACTGACTACCCGGTTTGCTGCTCACTCGGCTTGCCGAATACTCGCTATTATTTTGAGGTTATTGATATGTATTACGCTCCAAACCTGCAGGCGCTTAACACGTTTGCATTTAGACCCTTGCTGATTGCTGTAGCTACAGCATTTGCTACACCATCTCTCGCTGCTGATGTTGCTATTGACTTACCCACCGTCTCTGTCACCAGCAATCCTTTAGGCGTCGCTTCTGACGAACTGGTAGCACCAGTTGCCGTTATCAACGGACGAGAGCTATCACTCAAACGTGAAAGCACTTTGGGCGAGACCCTTAATGGCATTCCAGGCGTAAGCGCCACCCAATTTGGCCCCAATGCCTCACGCCCAGTCATTCGTGGTTTAGATGGTGAGCGCGTCCGTATCATGCAAAATGGCACCAGTATTTTAGATGCTTCCAGCTTAAGCTTTGACCATGCGGTAGGCGTAGACCCACTTATCATTGAGCAAATTGATGTGGTGCGTGGGCCTGCCGCGCTGCTGTACGGTGGCAGCGCCGTGGGCGGTGTGGTAAATGCGATTGACCATCGCATCCCTAAAGAGCCGCTGGATGGCGCTACCGGCCGTGCCGAAACTCGCTTTGGCGGGCCTAGCAACACCAGAAACGGCGCCGCAGTAATTGATGTCGGCAACGGACAGTTTGCCATCCATGCTGATGCTTACACACGCAGAACAGACGACTTGGATATTCCAGGCTATGCAGTATCGCGCCGTAAAAGCGAGCAAGACGGCACCCCGCGCGAGAATCGTGGCAAATTAGTGAATAGCAGTGCAGATGGTAATGGCGGCGCATTAGGTGCTGCCTTAACTTTTGACAATGGCTACATCGGCACCTCGTTCTCTACCATGAACAACAACTACGGCGTAGTCGCAGAAGAAGACGTACGCATCGACATGAAAAGTAACCGCTGGGATGTCGCCAGTGAATTCACAGAACTAGGCGGCATTTTTAACCGCGTCAAACTGCGTGCAGCATATACGGACTACCAACATCGTGAATTAGAAAATGGCAGTGTCGGCACCACTTTTAAAAACCGCGGCGTAGAAAGCAGCATTGAATTAGGCCACCGCCCACTAGGCGCATTCAGTGGGGTGATTGGCTACCAATTTAACAACACCAATTTCGAGGCATTAGGTGAAGAAGCCTTTGTGCCTAGCGTCAACACACAGAACCAAGCAGCATATCTCTATGAAGAGCTCGCTATAGATAAACACAAAATCACATTTGGTGGACGCTTAGGCCACACCTCGGTAGATTCTAAAGACAATGCAAACTTTGGCGCAGGCCAGAGCAAAAGCTTCAATCCGAACAGCGCTGGGCTTGGTGGTTTGTATAGCATTAATAGCAACTGGTCCGTAACCGGCAACCTGTCGCATAACGAGCGTGCGCCCAGTTACTTTGAGCTATACGCCAATGGCGCCCATATGGCCACCGGCCAATTTGAAGTGGGCAATACCGACTTTAAAAAAGAACGCTCAAATGGCGTTGATGCGCAACTACGCTGGAAAGATGCAAAAAACTCCTTCAGCATAGGCACTTACTACACACGCTTTAGTAATTTTATTGGATTATTTGGCACCGGTAACGAGATAGCCGTTGACGGCCAGTTCCTACCAGAAGCAAAATTCATGACAGTACCCGCAGTATTTAAGGGATTTGAAAGTGAGGCTAAATTCAGCCTTGCCAACAATTTAAACTTAAACTTGCTTGGTGACTACGTGCATGCCAAAGACCTGCGCAATGACAAGTATCTACCGAGAATTGCGCCACTACGCTTAGGTGCCGGGCTGCAGTACCAGCATAACCGGCTAGGGGCAAGATTAGATGTGCTCAAAGCATTCGCACAAAACCACACCGCAGTGAATGAGTTAAAAACGGACGGCTACACCAATGTCAGCGCACTGGTTACTTATAAGCTGCCAACCAAGTTGAATGTAGAGCTATTCGCCAAAGCCAACAACCTGCTCAACCAAGAGATACGCGACCACGCCTCGTTCTTGAAGGATATCTCGATGCAAGGTCAGCGCGCAATCTTATTTGGATTGCGTGGTGACTTTTAGAAACCACACCCGACAGCGCAACATAAGCTAGATCGCCAGTGTTGCGCTGGTTAGTGCATTATGCGAGCAGGATTAAACCCCATACCACGGCTACTATCAGCAATGCAATAAACACCGCGGCACTGCCAATGTCCTTAGCTTGCTTGGCCAGCGCATGATGCTCGGTAGATGTGTGATCCACTGCAGCCTCAATTGCGGAGTTGAGCAACTCAACAATTAGCACTAGCAGCACGCTAGCAATCAACAACGCCTGCTCTACGGCGCTATCTCCCAGGTAAATCGCCAATGGGATTAATACGATGGCCAGAAACACCTCTTGGCGGAAGGCATCTTCATGCACAAATGCCGCTTTAAACCCTTCCAGCGAGTAACCAAAGGCGTTAATCAGGCGGCGGATACCAGTTTTACCTTTAAACGGGCTGGTTTTTACAGGCTTATTTGGTGGTGTTGACATCATAGACTTTCTAAAAAGTTGATTACGTAACGTTAAATTGTGAATAGTTTAATGCATGAATTTTAACATGCGCTATCATAACGGTTTAAGCAATAACGATTAGATTATATAAAAGGACTATCATGGCACGTACTGTTAATTGTATTAAATTGGGCAAAGAAGCCGATGGCATGGACTTTCCGCCATACCCAGGTGAGTTGGGCAAACGCATTTACATGAACGTATCAAAAGAGGCTTGGGCCGTATGGTTAAAACAGCAAACCATGCTGGTGAATGAGAACCGCCTTAGCTTGGCTGACCCTTCAGCGCGCAAATATTTAGCCGAACAAACTGAAAAATATTTCTTTGGTGAAGGTGCTGACACTGCTAGTGGTTACGTTCCACCAAAAGAATAATCATTAAGGCCGCAAGCAGCGCCCATAAAAAAACGCCAGCAAATGCTGGCGCCTTTTATTTAATCCAACCTATTTGATTCAACTTTTTTTGATTCAAGCTGTTTGATTCAATTCGTGCATGGACTTCGCAACTCATCATTGCAACGTCAGCTCAAAACTAACCGCTGACAAAAGTCCCTAAAGAGCCAGCCTCATTGGTTTCTACCCATTTGCGGATACGATTGGCATCACCTATACGGGTTAATTTGCCCGCTGAGTCCAGCAACACAATAATCACAGGCTGACCAGAAATCTGCGCCTGCATTACCAAGCAGCGACCAGCCTCGTTGATAAATCCAGTTTTTGATAAACCAATATCCCATTTACCGCCACGTACCAGCGCATTTGTGTTCACAAAACTGAGCGGGCTACGACGGCCATACAAGGTAATTTCCTGCGAAGCCAGCGTCGTCACCTGACGAATCTCTGGGTAGTGATAAGCAGCATCGACCATCTTGGCTAAGTCTTGTGCCGTCGATACGTTATTGCTATCCAAACCGGTTGAGTCCACAAAGTGACTTGCGTTCATGCCTAGCAACTTTGCTTTTTGGTTCATCGCCTTAACAAACGCGTAGCTACCGCCTGGATAATTACGGCCCAATGCTGAAGCGGCTCTGTTTTCTGAAGCCATTAACGCTAACTGCAACATCTCGCCACGTGTCAGCGTAGTGCCTACACTCAATCGGGAGGTGGTATGTTTCAGATAATCAACGTCTTCATCCGAAATATTGAGCAGCTCATCCATCGGCAAATGTGCATCCAACATTACCATCGCTGTCATCAATTTGGTCACAGACGCAATTGGTGTTGGTAAATTGGTATTTTTGGCGAACAGCACTTCACCCGTTTGCTGGTTAACCACCATCGCCTTGGCTGAAGCTAATTTTAGAGGGGTAGTGCCATCGTAGCTATCAACAGCCGCAACCGCTTTACGTGCAGGCAAACGCGTTTTAACACGCAGCTCACTCGTTTTATATTTTACAGCTTTGTATTTACTGGAAGCTTTAGACTGGGTTGAAACGTGTCTATGTTTTTTATCAGTAGCCGCATTTGCAGCCACAGGAACCAAGCACAGCGCCATGCTAATGTAAAAGAAAGTAAATTTGCGCAATGTGCTTTTCATAATGACTTATATCTCATGGAGTTACAGCACAATACTATATAAAAACTTTAGCTTTGTCACCATAATTTTTAAGGATTTTAGGGTTAACCCGCACTCCATTTAAAAATAAATTAATTTTGGCGCAATTTACGTTAAAATTTAAGCCAATCTTAATCAAAAAAATCACAGAGCAACCAGCATGCAAACGCCACAATCTTTGTTATTCAGCCCTCAACATTTATGGACAAAAGCTACGGCTGATGGTGCCTGGGAGGCTGGCATTACCGATTACGCGCAAAACCTGCTAGGCGATATCGTATTTGTTGAGGCGCCGGCGGTAGGCACACGTTTAAGTGCAGCACAACCATGCGGCTTGGTCGAATCAGTCAAAACCGGTTCAGACCTGCACGCGCTGATCAACGGTGTAGTACTTGAAATCAATCAGGCGGTAATCGACTCACCCGAGCAAATCAACGACCATCCCTACAAAGCATGGATATTTAGATTTAAAGCGGATAACGATGCGGATGCAGAGCAATTGCTATCGGCTAGCGCTTATGATGCACTGATTGACGCTTAAGGCACGGCAAGCCACGCAGCTAGGCACTTCACCAAGCGCATGGCTGCTGCCATCATCAACTAGACCACGGGGAAGACCAAGCGCACCGCCTCGACCACCTTGGCAACTTCAGCCCGCACATTGGCAATCATCTCACGTTCTATGCGCGGCGTTTCTACCGCCAACACCTCATGCACTTTATTGGCTAACGCCTGCTCTGTGCTAGGCAATTCAGCATTCAGCCCTTGAATAAAGTCGTTTTTAGCGCCCTCTGCCAGCACTGTGAAGTCGGCTTTAAGCGTTGCGCTTAACTGTTGAGACAACTCTTCATACAACGCAGGGAAGGTCGCGCCCAACTTCTGCTGCAGCGATTGCTGAGACTGCATCTGTATCGCATCCAGATAAATATTTAGCTCCGATTGCGTATGCTGTGTCAGGTCTTTGTAAATGCCGGCGAGCTCCAGCGCCAGGCTGGCACGATGCTCGTTGAGTATCTCTTCATGCAGCCTGGAGATTTTAGCCTGCAAGTCGTGCGAGGCATTTTCTACGGTTAGTTTTTCCAGATTCTGCAGTGACGCCTGCAGCCCATCGGTAAGTGACTGTTCCAGCTTAGGCAAAGCAGCACTTAGGTTACTTTGCACATCCTCCACCACTTGCGACTGCATTTGCGTCAGACTCTGTGCCAAATCCGCTTTAATGATATCCACATTGGCATGTACCATTTTCGGGATTTCGGTAGCGAAGTCAGCACGTGTTCTATCTACAAATACCGAAGTCTGCTCCATGATGGCCTGCTTCGCATTCATCAACTCGGTATCGATCTGCTTTTTCAGCGCCTGCTCGGCGTCTTGCTGTGTCGCCAATACTTGCTGGGTAAACTGCGCATGTTGCTGCGTTAAGCTACTCAACGCATCAGTTTGCCCCACCTTGATTTCGGCTGCAGCATTGGACAGGTAATCGATCAGCTCTTGCCGCACTTCATCTTTAATTTTTTGCGCGACAGCGCGCTCAATATCAGCCGCAATCTGCGGCCTGATTTCCGCAGCGATAGTGGCAATCAGCTCTGGCGTTACATTAAATGTGTTTGCCAACATTTGCGTGGGCAAAGCATGCACTTCGGTTAACAGGGGGATATCGTCATCTTCTTGCATGTAATTTAATGTCCTTCTAACGCGCCGATGAACGGCTAATTAAGTAACGGTTGATGATGCGGCAGACTCATCGGTAGACTTGATTTGATAGCCGCGATCCCGGTAAAACTTATAACGCGCTCTGGCTAACGCTTTATCCGCATCATCCACCCCCACCAGTTCCACCAAATACCTGAATCGACTAAAAAATGGCGGATGCTCTGTTTTTAAATTAATCAGAATATCGTCTTGCAACAGTTGCGCACCATCGCTATCTACAATAATCGCTACGTCATCTTGCTCAGGACTATCAGGGTAGGCACTCGGTAGAAAGCTGGTTGCCGAATGCTGCCACAGCATCTGCTGCATGCTTGCAGACATGGCATCATCTTGAGTAAAAATAGTTAACTGACGCCCCTTCGGTATCGCTCGACTGCAGAGCTCTGCAACTTTTGCCAACTTATCGGGGACGTTAAAGAAAAACTCTACGCGCGTCATAATTTAAAGCGTTCGCATGAAATAACTATTCACGCGACTAGCGCGTGCGGCCTACCAAGAACTCTGTGAGCAATGGCACAGGACGACCTGTACCGCCTTTTTCCTTACCTGACTTCCAAGCGGTACCCGCGATATCCAAATGCGCCCAATCATATTTCTTAGTAAAACGAGATAAGAAGCAGGCTGCAGTGATGCTGCCACCGGCACGACCGCCAATATTGGCGATATCGGCAAAGTTACTATCCAGCAAAGGTTGGTAGTCATCCCACATCGGCATATGCCATGCACGATCCAGCGCCTGTTCACCTGCTTGCAACAGCTCTTTTGCCAGGCTGTCGTTATTACTAAACAGGCCAGTCGCATGATGGCCTAGCGCAATCACGCATGCGCCAGTCAGGGTGGCAATATCCACTACCGCGCTAGGCTCAAAGCGCTCAGCATAAGTCAGGGCATCACATAGAATCAGGCGCCCCTCGGCATCGGTATTCAGCACCTCAATGGTAAGGCCAGACATGCTGGTGAGCACATCACCCGGTCTGGTCGCGCGACCATCTGGCATGTTTTCACAGGTAGGAATCACGCCCACTACATTCAGTGGCAGATCCATCTCGGCGATGGTTTTAAATAAGCCCAGCACGGTAGCCGCGCCACACATATCATATTTCATCTCGTCCATTTCTGCGCCTGGCTTCAATGAAATACCGCCGGTATCAAAAGTGATGCCCTTGCCCACGAGCACTACAGGTTTTTGGCTCTTATCACCTTTCAGATGTTGCAACACGATAAGTTTAGGCGGCTGCTCACTACCTTGCGCTACAGCCAAGAATGAACCCATGCCCAACTTCTGCATAGCTTCACGCTCTAGCACTTCCACTGTGAACCCATAAGTGTTTGCCATGGCCTGCGCTTGCTCAGCCAAATAAGTCGGGGTACAAACATTAGGCGGCAAATTACCTAAATCTTTAGTCAAGCTAACACCAGCACCTATCGCCTTGCCATCACGCAGGCCAGACTCTGCCGCAGCCACATCGGCAGCAGCTGCAATTCGGATAGCCAGTTTTTTAATTCCTTTTTTCGCAGCTTTTTCTTCTGCAGCATCCGGTTTGCGCTTAATCGCTTCAAAACGGTAGCTCGCATCCAGCGCGGTTTCTACCAATTGCGCTACTTTTTTGCGTACATCTACGCCAGCTACCGGCAATTCAGCCAAAGTCGTCAGCACCTCATCCGCACTAATTGCACCCAATGCTTTTACTGAGGCACGGACTGCCTTACCGTATTGCTTGGCGCCAAACTCGGCTTTTTTACCTAAGCCCACTAGCAGCACACGGTCGGCTTGCACGCCAGGCACTTGATGCAACATCAAACTAGAGTCCAGCTTACCCTCTAAATCACCATGCTTCAGTACATTGCTGAGATATCCTGAGGATAATGTATCAATGGCTTGCGCAGCATCTGACAACTCACGCCCCTCATACACGCCAACGATGACACAATTATGATGCTGTTTTTCCGTTGCGCCCGTTTTTATGCTAAATTCCATAGTGTTAGATCCTAGTTATTGTTGTTACATTAAATTTTTGCCGAAATGTAGAATCATCGCTACATATAAAGTTAACTACTCTACAATAGAGCATTAAATAATCAGCATCAATTCAATCAAATGTGAAGTTTGATTAAATTATCGCGTGTTTTACACGTAATTCATAGTCGTAAATAAATTGGTTTACAGTCCAGCATATGCTTTTTAGGCACTCATTAATAAAAGAACTCATTTCAACGGCTGCAGGTGCTTTCCTCATCCTGATTGGAATCGTAGTCGCCCAGCGCGCAGGCACCTTAGTGCGCCTTGCTGCCAAAGGTATCCTGCCTAACGATGCGATTACCACTATCCTGGGTTTTAACATGGTGAAGTTCTTACCCATGGTGCTCTCACTCTCGCTATTTTTAGCGGTATTAATGACGTTATCGCGCTGGTACCGTGACTCTGAAATGGTCATTTGGTTTAGCGGCGGACTCAGCATCAATAGCTGGATACGCCCGGTGCTTACCTTTATTTTCCCAGTCATCTTGTTTATCTTGGTGCTCAGCCTGTTCGTGATGCCTTGGGCCACCAGTAAAGGCGAGCTCTATCGCACTCAATTAGAAGCGCGCGATGACCTCGCTACCATTAGTCCAGGCGTATTTAAAGAGTCTGCCAATGGCGACCGCGTATTTTTTATGGAAAGTTTTGACGAACTCGGCAATGTCGTCAAAAACATTTTCGTACAAACCCTGCAGCACCAAAAGCTGGGCGTGATAGTTGCGGCTCAAGGCAGCCGCTATACCGAGAAAAATGGCGATAACTTTGTACTGATGGAAAACGGCAAGCGCTATGAAGGCAGCAGAGGTAGCGCCGAGTTCTCTACCACTACTTTTGAAAAATACGCCATCCGTATTGAAGCAAAAGAAGCCAAAGAGGAACCGCCTAGCACCCAGTCCAAATCCACGAAGGAGTTGGTCACCTCCGCTAATAACACCAACAAGGCTGAGCTGCAATGGCGCCTTGCCATTCCTATCTCGGCGTTGATACTGAGCTTACTCGCCATTCCATTAAGCGCGCTAGACCCTCGCGCCGGACGCTCTGCCAACTTCATCCTCGCACTGGTGATTTACATTATTTATAACAACCTACTCAGCATTTTTCAGGCGTGGACCGCTCAGGGTAAGCTGAGTGCATTGATTGGCTTATGGCCAGTACATGCGTTTTTCTTATTGTTGACCATTTACCTATTCCGTCGACGTGCACAGCAACTGCCTTTATTCCCAGGTATATTTGCAATGAACTGGCTAAAAAAACGCCGCCAAGCGGCCTTAGCAAGCTAAACGATTAGCCTTTTATGAAAATCATCACCCGTTATTTACTCAAAGAAATCACTGTCAATGTACTACTGATTACACTGGCACTAATTGCCATGTTCTCATTCTTTGACCTGATACAAGAGCTGGAAAGCCTGGGGCAGGGCAACTACGGCTTGGGCAAGATTATCTTATTTGTGCTACTAAGCGCACCAGGCCATGTGTATGAAGTAATCCCGGTCGCGGTATTGGTAGGCTGCATGTACAGCTTAGGACAGTTGGCACGTTACTCAGAACTAATCGTGCTAAGAGTGAGCGGCATTTCGCTATACAGCTTGGCTGCCACGCTCATTAAAATCGGCATGATATTTACCGTCCTCACTTTTTTTATCGGCGAGCTGATTACTCCACTCAGTGAGAAAATGGCGCAGCGCATCCGCATCAAGGCGACGGACTCTGTGATTGTGCAAGACTTCAAGTCTGGACTATGGGTAAAAGATGGCCATAGCTTTGTGAACGTAGAAGAGGTGCTGGCGGACACCACACTGCTGAATATCCATATTTATGAGTTTGATGACAAGTTCAACCTGCGTACCGTCAGCCATGCCCATAAAGGTCTGTATGAAGATGAGCAATGGCATTTAAAATCAGTGTCACAAACGCATTTTGACAAAGACCAGAACTACGTGCAGCATTTGGACACAGCCACCTGGCGATCACTGATACGCCCAGAACTATTGAATGTATTACTGGTATTGCCAGAGAAAATGTCAGCATGGAATTTGTACGCGTACATTGACCATTTGGCAGTGAACAAGCAAAAAACGACGCGCTACAAAATGGCGTTGTGGGCAAAATTAATCTACCCATTAGCCAGTCTGGTCATGGTCATTCTTGCGCTGCCATTTGCCTTTATTCAGCAACGCGCAACGGGTGCCAGCACTAAAATCTTTATCGGCATCATGCTTGGAATTTTATACCAGACACTCAATCAGACCTTTGTACACCTGGGCTTATTAAACGACTGGGCACCGGCCTTTAGCGCTATCACGCCAACCGCGTTATTCCTGCTGGGTGGCTTGGCTATGCTGCATCATATTGATAAAAGGTAAGACAGTAGCGGCATAAGTCTTATATGCCGCACTGGGGACATCGCACTAAATCGCGATGATCTTGGATTTGAGCAACCTATCGTGTAAAAACAACCGCTCTTTATCTAGCACCGCCCATACAAAACCCAAGCCAAACAACGCTAAACTCAAACTAGCCAGCAAGTAACGGATGAGAGCGGTAGATTTAGGTAAGGGTGCATTATTTTGTGCCACCACTTTTAAGCGCCAAGCCTGCATCGCCAGCGTCTGCCCACTTGTGATCCAGCACCTAACGTAATACGCACCTAACAGCCCCCATAACAACAACTGTTGTAGCAAACGCTTAAAGCCGTGGGTAGCATCGCCAAACACCGCATAAAACAACCCGGCAAACACCAGGCTGAGCGCGATGATAGCCAGCAGTTCATAAAGCAAACAGGCACTTAGCTTCAATAAGCTAGGTGCCTGCGGGGTTGAGGTAATGGCGGCAGTGTCTTGTGAGTGCATGTGGGATTTAGGTGTGGTTATTCAGCTTGAGTATCGAAATTTAACTCAAGTTTAATTTAAATCTGCATCGGTATAGGCATCTGGTGATTCTGCACGCAGCTTGGCTCGCTCAGACTCAGACAGTTTTTGATACTCCTGCCATTTTCTGCGCAGTTCACTCTTTTTGTCCGCAGGTAAAGCATTAAATTGCTGATGCCGCTTTCTTGCATTCTCACGCTCGTAGGGCGTCATACGACTCCAATTACTTAAGCGCTCTTTCACCAAGGCTTGTTTCTCGGCATTCATCTTGGGGTAGTCTCTGGCAATATCCAGCATCTTTTCACGCTGCCACGGACGCAGGGTATCCCACTCAGAAGCCAACGGGTTCAACACCTTACGCTGACTATCATTCAACTCAGACCAAGAAACATCAGCAGCGTTAGCAACTGAAGCTCCGTAGATAAGCAATGCAAATACAAAAACTAGGCGTTGCAGCTTCAATTGGTATCCAACCATGCAGTAAATCCCTTGTCTGCGTATGCTTCCGGTGGCAAATCAGACGCCAACAAGAATGCATCGCTACTTTCTATTTGATGACTAACACTAAACTGTTGCACGGCAAACACGGCAAACAACACCACACACACGATCAACAAGGTAGAAAGTATGCGATGCTGTTCAAAATAATGCCCCCAACGCCCTCCACGCCATTGCAAAGCATGGCCACTTCTATGCAGGCTATGCCCCGCCAATTGGGCTTCCTGACTTACTAATTTACCTATGGCTAAGCTACGTGCATCAGCCAAACGCGTGGCGTAGGCTTCTGGTAATTTCTGGGCATGGCTATCCAGCAACTCAACCATATTGCGTGCTATTTGATCTTCAACGCTGGCATCCAAAGCCGCTGTCGAATCAATATATTTATTTTCACTCGCGCTCATTGCTCGCTCCTATTCTTTCGAGCCATCATTTAGATCTTTCCGCATTACATTGGATAAACCTATTTTATCTAGCCCTTGTTTGCGCAATTCTATAGCCAATGCATGTACCGCTCGCGAACAATGCGTTTTCACGCTGCCATCGGAGCACCCCATGATTTCTGCTGTTTCTGCGACATCCATCTCCTCCCAGTAACGCAGCACAAATGCTTCACGTTGACGTGCCGGCAACTTTTCTAAAGCACGCTCAATCAGCTGTATAGTCTGACTACGTGCGATTTGTGCTGAGGGCTCGTCACTATCATCTCCCACATCAATAGTATCAAGTGGGTCGCGGTCTTCGTTGTCATCACCGCTGCCGCCAAACGAAGAAAGCAGCGTAGTCCACAAATTGCGCACCTTTTGCCTGCGCCAGTAATCGCGCATCGTATTTTGCAAAATACGCTGAAATAGCATAGGAAACTCTGCAGCAGGCTGCGCACCGTACTTATCAGCCAACTTCATCATGGCATCCTGCACAATGTCTAGCGCAGCATGATCGTCACGGACAGCGTAAGCCGTCTGCTTAAATGCACGCCGCTCGGTTGCTGCGAGAAAGTCTGAGAGTTCCTTGGGTGTTGCCATTTTTAGATGCTTAATTTAGATATTACGCCATATTCAGGTTGGTATTCTATACTGTTAACCAAATCATGTGCGCCAGATCATGTGTGCCAAATCATGTATAAGTACAGCTCGTATTCAGACACACAGTATAGCAGGTTTGCCTTTTGCGCCAGCACCGCCCGTGGCAAGCCAAGTAATGCCGGTTGCTAAAGCGCTGGCGACAACACAAAAACCGCAGTGATTAAAAACCCGACACAAGCTGCGCTTTTAGTTACAATCTACACTTAACCATTGAAGACTTGAGTAACGTTCATTATGTGGAAACTAATTTTCTGGGCTATCGTGATTGGACTCATTATCCAAGTGATTAAACGCAACCTTAACGCCAAGGCTTACCGTTCATCTGAGCCCAACAAGCGGGAAGAACCGAATATTGAGAACATGGTAGAGTGCGAACAATGTCATGTGCATTTGCCCAGATCGGAAGCATTTTTAGTTGAAGGCAAGTTTTACTGCTCAAAAGCACACATTAAATCTAACACATAAGCTGCCGCTTAAGCATTAACGAAAATACTTAAAACGAAGACTCTTGCGCAAAATATAACCCGCCTATGATTAACCTCATGCTTAATCAAGCCCTTAGCTCACCAAGTGAACTATCACTGCAGGCACGCACCATTCGTATCATTAATGTTTTCCGGTTAATACTCAGCCTGTTCTTTGTGCTTTTCTCGCTCTACATGGGGCAGAGAAACTGGGGCGAGGCACAAGATGCCTCATTGTTCTTTAGCTTAGCCCTGGCTTACTCCCTGTTCAGTTTCACCCTGCTGATTGTGGCGCCGCTCAGATCTTCCGCGCTGGTGTTCTTCAACCCGGTGCAAATCATCATCGATATCTTTTTTATTATCGGTATTATGCACGCGGCCGGTGGCATACAAAGCGGCTTAGGGCTACTGCTGATTATCACCATCGTGACTGCCAGCCTGATCAGCAATGGCCGCCTGGCATTGTTTTATGCCGCGATTGCCACCATAGGCCTGCTACTGGAGCAAAGTTACCAAATCACACGTTGGGACTTGCCCCTCTCCGTATACAGCCAGCCGGTGATGTTAAGCCTGAGTTGCTTTGCCACGGCATGGCTGGGCTATAGCTTTGCTAAACGCATCCTGCAAAGTGAAGCGCTCGCCTCAGCCCGTGGCGTTGACTTAGAAAACCTGGCGCAAGTAAACGCGCTGATTACCGAAGAAATGCAAGATGGCGTGATAGTGATTGACCAGTTTCTGCACATTCGCCACCATAACTCAGCAGCCCTATCACTCCTACATGTAACGCAAACCGATGATGGTGAGACGGTGCGACTAAATGATAGCGCCATGGACATTGCCCATGCCTTTACACACTGGATGCATGCAGATAATGCCAGTGACCACCTCATCGTGACCATACACAACAAGGAGCTTAAGCTCAGGTTTGAGCCCATCAACCGCGACACCCGCATGCACGGTGCTGTAGTATTTATTCAGGACTGGAGCCAGATTCAGTCTGCCGCGCAGCAGTCCAAACTGGCAGCACTAGGCCGCCTCACAGCCAATATTGCACATGAGATTCGCAACCCACTCAGTGCCATCAGCCATGCCAATCAGTTACTGCAAGAAGAAAACTTCGGCACACAAAATAATCGTATGCTGCAAATTATTGCCGACAATATCCAGCGCATTGATAAAATCATTAAGGACGTGCTGGAACTGAATCGCCGCGACCGCACCAATCAAGAACGGCTAGCGCTCAATCAGTTTATGCTGGATTTTTATTCGCAATTTTGTGCGGTAGAAAAGATACCTGACACGCACTTTCAGATTAACCTGCCTAAGGACGTATTATTCGTCACTTATGACCAACGTCATTTGATGCAGATTTTGTGGAATTTATGCAAAAATGGCTGGGAACATAGCCATAAACAAGTAGGTAGTTTAAAGCTAAACTGTACAAAAAGTGGGCGTGCTGGTTTAAACTTAGAGGTTGTAGATGACGGTGAAGGCGTCGCAGAAGAAAACCGCAGCAAGCTGTTTGAGCCGTTCTACACCACCAAAACCACGGGAAACGGCCTAGGCCTTTATATTTCACGCGAGCTTGCCGAGGCAAATGGCTCGCGCTTAAAGTACCAAAAACTAGACTCCGGTAGCGCATTTACACTGCAGCTACAAACGACCAACTAAGGGCCATATTTTTAGTATGCAACAAAGACCTAGCTGCTTAATTGTGGACGATGAAACCGATATCCGCGAACTGCTAGCGATGACGCTAGAGCGCATGGATGTTGAGACTTATAGCGCGAGCAGCGTGGAAGAGGCCAAAGCCATGCTCAAATTGCGCACTTATGCGCTATGCCTCACCGACATGCAAATGCCCAACGGCACTGGTCTGGACTTAGTTAACTATATCAATGAATTCCACTTCGGCCTGCCGGTCGCCGTTATCACAGCACACGCCAGCGCCGACAACGCAGTATGTGCACTCAAAGCCGGGGCATTTGACTACCTGGCCAAGCCCATCTCACTCAAACAATTACGTCCCGTGATTGAGTCTGCACTTAAACTCAGCGCCAGATCCAGCCAAAGCAAGCCCAATACCCTGGACATGATAGGCAACTCTGAGCCGATTCAGTATGTGCGCACCATGATTGCCAAAGTCTCGCGCAGCCAGGCGCCAGTCTATATCAGTGGTGAATCCGGCAGCGGCAAAGAGCTAGCGGCAAAACTTATCCACCAGAATAGCTCACGTGCCGACGGTGCTTTTATCGCCGTAAACTGCGGCGCGATTCCTGAAAACCTGATGGAAAGTGAATTTTTTGGCTATAAAAAGGGTGCGTTCACCGGTGCCAATCAAGATAAAGAGGGCTTATTTCAGGCTGCTAGTGGCGGCACCCTGTTTTTAGATGAAGTAGCGGATTTACCGCTGGCGATGCAGGTAAAGCTGCTGCGTGCGATTCAGGAAAAGAAAGTGCGTATGGTGGGCGGCACTAACGAAGACGCGGTAGACGTGCGCATCATTAGTGCTACACACAAAAACTTAACCGAAATGATGGATGCAGGCCAATTTAGAAAAGACCTGTACTACCGCCTGAATGTGATTCAGCTCAAGATGCCGGCGCTGCGCAACCGACCAGCGGACATTCCCCTGCTCACCGAAATGCTGCTGAATAAACTGTGCCAGGCACAGCATATTGCAACGCCTAAAATCGATGCCCAAGCCCAGGCCCACATTGCCAGCCTGGCATTCCCCGGCAATGTGCGTGAGCTAGAGAATATGCTGGAGCGCGCTTTAGCCCTATGTGACGGCCAAACCATCGTGGTGGACGACGTACTGACGGAAGGCAGCGCTGAGGTACCGCAAGCGAGCGCCAACCCAATGTTTGGCAGCAGCCATAGCAGTGAAATTAACCTGACGGACTATCTGGAAGAAATAGAGAAAAAGGCCATTATCCAGGCCCTGGATAAAACGAATCAGAACAAAACCGCCGCAGCAAAGTTACTTGGGGTAACGTTCCGCACCTTACGCTACAGACTAGCCAAACTTGGTCTATCCAAAGAGACTGATTTAGAAACAGATACCGAAGAGAGCTGACGGAAAGAAAACTAACGAGAGAGGGCTAAATCAAGTTGTGCTGTATAGAAAGCTGCTGCACCTCAACCAGCACAGCAGCCACAGGTCTAGCCTAGGCAAGAACTAGGCATAGGTAAGTTACATAAATCGCACCATTCACCAGCAGATGCCAAACGCGCAGACCACCTTTTTGCACCAGATAGCGCAGCCAAATAGACGCCACTAGCGTTAATACGATACCGAGTAACACTTCACGGCGCGGCTCCCACGGCGTGAGCATGATACCAATCGCCGGCAACAACGTACCTTGGAACACCATGGCACCGGTAATATTACCAAACGCCAGCGTATCCTTACCTTTACGTATCCATAAAATACTATTCACTTTTTCCGGCAATTCGGTGGCAATAGGAATAATTAACAGTGACAGCAACAGGGCAGAAATACCCAGTAAATGCGAAGCCTCTTCTACACCGTTGATAAAGCCTTTTGCGCCACCAACCAGTAGTGCCAAGCCCAAGAACAACTGCACAAAAATAACCAGCATATTATTTGGCAGGCCAAGCTTGCATATAAACATGTCGCCGCCAGCTTCTGTTGCATGACCATCTTCCACCAGCGCTTTTGATGCACGCAAGGTGAGCATTACGTAAACGAAATAAATCATGACCATAGAAAAACCTAGGCCATAACGTACTGCGCTTAAGCTATGCGGTACAAACATCGCGATTGCAGCAAAGCTAAATGCAGCAATAAAGAAGCTCAGATCACGCGCCAGACCGGTGCGCTCAGGGCGTAGATGGCCGTTGATGCCTCGACTGCGCCAAACCGATACCGCCATCAAACAGATAGAAAGTGTAGCCAACATCAGTGGCGCACCCAAAATAGCCCCAACACCGATCTCTTCATTGGTCACCGCATTTTGCGTGCCGGCCAACAGTGCCAGCAAAGGGACAGAGGTTTCCGGCAGTGCAGTGCCCACGGCTGCAAATAGAGAGCCGGTCACCCCTTCGGAGATGCCTAGTTTTTCGCCCAAATGCTCCAGCGCATTGGTAAACACCTCGGCCGCGATTAAAATCACGACTAGCATCAGTAACAATTCTAAAAATACCATTTAATTTTCCTTTTTATTTCAACGCCTTTTTTATTTCAAGCGCCTTATATTTCAAGCATTACATCATTAATGTTGGCATTTTAAACTGAACTCAGCATAAAATTAGCAATGATGGAAAATTACGCGATAAATAATGATGGTTTTGTAACGCAGGCGCAGCAGATTGCATCGCCCAATTTCGATGCGCGCCCTGACCATGAAATCAGTTTAATCGTGATTCATAACATCAGCCTACCGCCCAGCCAATATGGCGGCAATGGTATTATTGAACTGTTCACCAACCAGCTCAACCCCGATGAACACCCATACTACGCGACGATTCACACCTACCAAGTTTCCGCACATTTCTTAATCAGGCGTGACGGCACATTGATCCAGTTTGTCTCTTGCCTCAAGAGAGCTTGGCATGCTGGCAAATCTAACTGGCAAACACGTGAGCGCTGCAATGATTTTTCAGTCGGAATAGAACTTGAAGGCTCCGACTTTGAGGCGTTTGAAGCGCCACAGTACGACACCCTTAATAAATTAGTGGCTAGCCTCAAGCACAACTATCCGATTCAAGCTATAGTAGGGCATTCAGACATTGCGCCAGACCGAAAGACCGACCCAGGTCCTTATTTTGACTGGCAAAAATTAACCCATCATCACCATTAATCACTACCCATTTATGCAAAGATTTTTTAGCCTGACAGTATTAACGCTGCTCACCAGCATGCTATTTGCCTGCGGTGCAAAAGATGACAACGCTAATAAGCCGCAGGACACGAAAAACGGCCCTAAACCCACACTAGTCACCGTAACCACGGTGCAGAACACACCAGTAGAAATGACCGAGGACGGCATAGGCTCACTGGAAGGCTTGATCGACCCGACACTTACGGCTGAAGTGGCTGCACGCATCATCAAGGTTTATGTCAGCCCTGGTGATACGGTAAAACAAGGCCAGCTAATTGCCAGCTTGGATCCCACTGATTTCAACTTGCAAGAGCGGGAAGCACAGGCTGAAGTAGCACGCATTGATGCACTGCTGACGAATCAGGAGAAAACCGTTGCCAGAAACCAGGCTTTAGTTGATAAAAAATTCATCTCGCAAAATGCAGTGGACACCAGCTTGGCTGATCAAAAAGCATTAAAAGAGCAATTAGCCGCAGCCAAAGCGCGAGTCAATACCATACGCAACAGCACAGGCAAAACCAGAGTTTTTGCGCCGACCGACGGCGTAGTAGAAAAGAAAATCGTAGACACCGGTGAATACGTAAAAGTGGGCGACCCTATCGTCCAAATCGTATCCAACAAACTGCTGCGTGCTTACATCCCGTTCCCGGAACGGGTAGGTGCTCAACTCAAAGCTGGCTTAAAATTACGCCTCACCACCCCGACCAGCAACACCCCGATTGAAACAGTGATCCGCGAGTTAAAACCATTGATTACAGCCACTAATCGCAGCATTATTGTGATTGCCGATGTAAAAAACGTCGCGGGATGGCAGGCTGGTGCCAGCGTCAATGCCAGTGTGATTATAGCTGAGCGCGCTGCGGCCATGATGGTACCGGAACAAAGTGTGGTACTGCGTCCAGCCGGGCAAGTAGTTTATGTGGTGAAGGATGCACAAATTAAAGATGCACAAATTAAAGATGCGCAAATTAAAGATAAACAAGTTCAGCAAGCCATCGTCACCACCGGCGCACGCCAAAATGGGCTGATTGAAATCACCAGCGGCCTGCATGCAAACGATGCCGTAGTGGTGGACGGCGCAGGCTTTCTCACCGACAAAGCACCAATCAAAATTGCCGATAAATCCGCCAAACCATAACCCCATTACCTCATGACGCTACCTGAACTCTCAATTAAACGCCATGTACTGGCCTGGATGCTGTCTGGCGTCATCGTGCTGTTTGGCCTTATCGCTTACAACCGTATCGGGGTAGATCGCCTGCCCGCCATCGACTTCCCGGTGATTATGGTCAACACCACTTTGCGTGGCGCCAATCCAGATGTGGTGGACACCAGCATCACCAGCGTCATTGAGTCCGCCATCAACACCACACCGGGTATTGAACATATACAGTCGTCATCCTCGCCTGGCGTTTCCAGCATCAGCATTACTTTTGGTTTAGATAAAAATATCGACGTAGCCTATAACGAGGTGCAGGCCAAGGTAAATCAGGTGTTGCGCCGTCTACCAGTAGATACCGACCCGCCTACCATCCAGAAAGTGGACACCAATGCCTCCGCTGTGATTTGGCTGGCATTGAGCGGTGACCGCACCATACAGCAGCTCAACCTTTACGCCAATAACGTATTAAAGAAGAAGTTTGAAACGATTAACGGCGTAGGTGAAGTGTCCATCGGTGGTCGTCGTGACCGTGTGATACGTGTCAATATCAGTCCGGAGCGCATGGCCGCGTACAAGCTGAGCGCCAATGACTTGGTGGATGCCTTTAACCGCGAGCATATACAGTTGCCGGGTGGTTTTTTGGTCAGCGCGAAAGCTGAGCAATTATTAAAGCTAGACCTGGAATTTCATGACATTAAAGAACTGTCCGCATTAATTGTGAGCACTAAGGATGGCGTCCCCATCCGGCTCAGCGATGTAGCCAGCATAGAAGACGGCCTGACCGACAACCGGCAAATCGCACGCTACAACGGCAAGCCAACCGTAGGTTTGGGTATGGTTAAAATCGCCAATGCCAATACCGTAGAAATCATCAAAGAAGTAGAGCGCAGATTAGAGCAGGACATACGCCCCAATCTGCCGCCCGGGCTTAGTCTGGAGATTTCAACCAATGACTCTATTTTCATTAATCAGCTAGTGGCATCCCTGAAAGAACACTTGGTAGAAGGCACCTTGTTTGCGGCCTTGATTGTGCTGATTTTTATGCGCTCGTTCAGCTCCACCCTGATGATTTGCCTGGAGATTCCGGTATCGCTGCTGGGCGCGATTGCCGTCATGTATTTTGCCGGTTATACCTTCAACAGCATGACTTTGCTCGCACTGTTATTACTTATCGGCGTGGTGGTGGATGATGCGATTGTGGTGCGAGAAAGTATTTTGCGCCATATGTCAGGCGAGGTAGGCGAGGCGCTAAGCGCAGCCGATCTCAAAAATCCGAGCAAAGTTGCATTATTCCGCTCCCAAGCCACCAAGCATGGCAGCAACGAAGTAGTGTTTGCCGTACTAGCGTCATCACTGTCGTTGGTGTGTATCTTTGCACCGGTGATTTTTATGAACGGCGTCATCGGCATGTTCTTCAAGTCGTTTGCCGTAGTCGTCACCTTTGGCGTACTGGTTTCGCTATTTGTATCGCTGACGCTCACCCCTATGCTGTGCTCGCGCTACTTAAGCGTAACGCACAAAGAAAACGCCTTATATCGGCTCACCGGGCAAGGCTTAGACTATCTGGATACGCAGTATAAAAAACTATTAAACCTCACCCTAAAGCATCGCGTTTTTGTGCTGATTTTTACCGCCATCTTTGTAGCGGCATCCGGCTACCTCACTCTCAAATATGTAGAAAAAGACTTTGTGCCGGAATCAGACGAGAGCAGCTTTAGCATTAGCCTGAAAACACCATTAGGCTCTAGCTTGGACTACACTGACTCTAGGTTGCAGATGGTAGAAAGCATACTAAACAAACACACCACCGAAGTAGATAGCTACTTTTCTACCATAGGCACAGGCTCACGCGGACAAGTGAATGAGGGGCGTGTGAACGTTAGGCTCAAGCCCAAAGAGCAGCGTGCCAAGAGCCAGCAAGCCTTAATCAAAGAGCTAAAAAAAGAACTGGACCAAATTCCTGGTGCGCGCGCCATGCCGGCACCGCCATCGGTAGTGCGCGGACAGCGCTCAGAAAAACTACAGTTCAATTTAATTGGCAACAACCTGCAAGAATTAGGCAGCATTTCTAAACAATTGCAGCAAACACTAGCCAACAACTCAGCAATGGGTAAGGTAGATGTGGACGTGCAGCTTGATTTACCGCAGCTCAAGGTTGATATTGACCGCGCACGTGCCGCCACCTTAGGCTTGAATGCACAAGAGATTGCCACGGCCATTAGCCTGTATGCCGGCGGCATTAATGTTGCAAAATACAATGACGCCACAGGTGACGGACAGCGTTACGATATACGCATTAAAGCCGCTGAAGGTGATTTAAATAACGTGCAGGATTTAAGCAAAATCTACCTGCGCAGCGACAATGGTGAGCTGGTACGTTTGGATGCTGTTGCAAGCTTTAATCAGGAGCTAGGGCCTGCCGTAATCGGTCGCTACGATTTACAGTATGCCGTTAACTTTTATGCCAACCCCAATATGCCACTAGGTGAGGCCGTAGATTTGGTCAAAGACACTGCAGCTAAAATCGTACCGCCCGAGTTCACACTCAGGCTCACAGGCCAGGCCGAAGAGTTTGGCAAAACCATGAAGAATATACAGTTTGTATTTTTACTCGCGTTTTTGCTGCTGTACATGGTGCTAGCCAGCCAATTCAACTCCTTCCTGCAGCCGCTACTAGTCATGCTGGCACAGCCATTGGCCATTATCGGCGGGCTGATTGCACTGCTGATTTCAGGAGACAGCCTCAACATGTACTCCATGATTGGCTTGGTGCTGCTGATAGGCCTGGTAGCAAAGAACTCGATTCTGCTGGTGGATTTAACCAATCAACTGTTAGATAAAGTCAGGGAAAGCGGTACTGTGATTAATACCACGCATATCAATGCCGCCCTACAAGAGGCTTGCCCAGTGCGTTTACGCCCTGTACTAATGACCTCGCTAACCATTATTCTGGCGCTACTACCTGCAGCAATTGGTTTGGGTGCTGGCTCTGAAACCAATAAACCATTATCTGTGGCAATTATCGGTGGTATGGTTTCCTCTACCCTGCTAACGCTGGTCGTGGTACCGGCTGCTTACTCATTGCTGATTGGCTGGGTTAGTCGCTTACATGCGCATCGTTACCATCCGGAGCCATATCTTTAGACATACAGCTTGCTAGGACAAGTAGCCAACAGCAACAAAGGTAGATGCTGAATTTAAGCAACTACCTACCGAAGCAGTAGTTAAACTAGTGCCGAATCAGGTTTGCCTAGGGTTATCTGGGGTTAGCTTTCCTCTAGGGTTAGCTTTCCACGGTTAGCTTCTGCACTATTAGGCTACCTATCATATCGCCCTGTACATTTACGCTGGTGCGCACAGTATCTAGCAAGCGGTCTATCGGCAGTAAAATGGCGATTGCCTCGGCAGGCAGCCCCACAGACTGCAACACCATGACCATCGTCACCATACCCGCGCTCGGTATGCCTGGGGCGCCCATCGCGGCAATCATCGCCGTGAAAAACACAATCATCTGCTGCACTAGGCTTAACTCTACCCCCATCAAATTAGCAATAAAGATCGCAGCAATGGCCTCATATAGCGCAGTGCCGTCCATATTGATGGTGGCGCCTAACGGCACGACAAAACCGGCGATCTCAGGCTTAACGTGCATCTGCAGTGTGTTGCGCATGGTCACAGGCAGGGTGGCCACGCTGGAGCTGGTAGCAAAAGCAGTCACCAGCGCCTCTCGGCTGCCACGAAAGAACCACAATGGCGACTTGCCGGTGACTAAATATAACAGCAGCGGCAGCACCACCACACCATGCAACAAAGTGATGCCAGCAACTACTGCGGCAAACTTGGCCAACGTGTGCAGTATCGCTATATCCTGCAACGCCACCAGATTAATCAGTAACGCCATGATGCCCAGCGGCGCCAAGTACATTACCCAACTCACGATTAGCATGGTCACGTCCAGCGCCTCTTGTAACAGTGTGCGCAGCTGATTAAAGCGCTCACCGCCCACCACCAGCGCCACCCCTAAAATAAGGGCAAACATCACCAGCGCCAGCACATCCCCTTTCGCTAGTGCGGCGAACGGATTTACAAACAAACTATGTAGGAATTGCGCAAAATACTCAGGTAATGGCAGTTGCTTTGCCTCAAAGCCATGCATGGCATCTTGAAACATTGCCACATGCATACCGCTACCCGGTTCGAAATAGTTGGCCGCGAGCAAACCTAAGGTGATGGCTAACGTCGTGGTCGTCACAAAATAAAGCATGGTACTCACCCATACTTTGTGCATTTGCTGATGCTGGCGTAGATTGGCGACGCCTACTGAAATAGAGCAGAACACTAAGGGCACTAGTATCATTTTGAGCAGATCGATAAACAAGCCGCCCACTAAGCCCGCGCTATACAAACTCACTTTTACCAGCGCATGCTGCGTGCCCAACGCCTGAAAATAAAAGCCTAACGCCACCCCAATGATGGATGCTAATAATATTTGTAAGTTGAGACTAGGCCACTTCATGCTGCTACGCCTTTACATAAGAAAAAAGCGCCTAGGCGCTGATGCTGAAATAAAAAAGGGTAAGATTTTTAATCTTACCCTATCTGACTTAATCTGAGCTAAATCTAACTTAGGCTTTCGCTGCTTTTGCTTTAGCCGTGCTTGCTTTGCTCACCTTAGCACTAGCCACGCCGTCATCTTTTGGCGCTTTAGCTACTTTAGGCTTAGGCTCTTTTTTAGCTGCGGCCTTTTTAGTTGCTTTGGCTGGTGCTTCTGCCTGCGGCGCATCTTCTGCTGCCACCTCGTCAAGCACTGCTGCTGGCTCGGCTACCGGCTCAACACTTTCAGCTTCAATTGGCGCGGCTGTTGCACCTTGTTTTTCAAATACCGCGGCAAAGAAACCGTCAGTATTATGTAAATGCGGCAGCAATTTCAGGTAATCGCCGGTATCCAGCGCAATTTGCTGCTGCGCTAGAATCTCTGCGGCGTTTAGCAACTTAAAGTCCGGATGTGTCGCCAGGAACTGCTCTGCAATCTGCTCATTCTCATCTTGCAATAAGCTACATGTGGCGTAAATTAAGCGTCCACCCACTTTAGTCAGCTTTGCTGCTCGTGCCAGGATATTGGTTTGCTTAACATTAAGTTCGGCCACATCCTGCGGCAATTGGCGCCATTTCAGGTCCGGATTGCGGCGTAGTGTGCCTAGCCCGCTACATGGAGCATCCACCAACACGCGGTCAAACTTGCCATTTAAGCGTTTTAATTTAGGGTCAGTTTCACTGCTAATCACTTGTGCATTCAAGTTGCTTAGGCCAGAACGTTTTAAACGCTGACCTAAGTTATGCAAGCGCTTTTCTGACACATCAAACGCGTACAAACGGCCGGTGTTACGCATCAATGCGCCCATCGCCAGCGTTTTACCGCCTGCACCCGCACAAAAATCCGCTACCATCATGCCGCGTTTGGCCGCAACCAAATGCGCCAATAACTGGCTGCCTTCATCCTGTACTTCAATCTTACCTTCGGTAAACAACACATGGCGGCCAATATTCATGCGATTCGGCATACGAATACCGATCGGTGAATAAGGCGTTTTGGTAACATTGGTTTCACCTGAGGTATTTTCGGCAATAAATTTTGCCAGCACTTCATCACGCGTGCCTTTAATCGTATTCACACGCAAATCTAAAGTGGCTTGCTCATGCATGCTGCGCGCAATGGTTAATGCTTCGGCTTCGCCATATTGCGCTACCAGCTTATCCCACAGCCAGTCACGCACATCGGCCTGTACCGCCAATGGCAAATTATCCGTAGATTTGGCTTTAATCAGATGCGCCCACTCTTTTTGCTGCTCACTCAGCATAGGCTCCAACTCACGGATGCTCATGCCTTGCACGCGTAGTAACCAAGCTAAAATCAGCTTACGTGCATCATCTGGGTCGTTTTCATCGTTAGCAGTCACTGTGCTTAGAAAACGCAAGCGACGCAATACGCCATACACGCTCTCTGCCACAAACGCACGCTCTTTGGTGCCTAGGTCGCGGTTGTTACGGAAAAATTCACTTAACTTCGCATCAGCAGGGCTACTAAACGTCAGTAGATTAGATAAAACGATAGCAGCTTGCCGAATTAAATTAGGCGTCATATTGATTCTCTTTGTATATTTTTAATTACTTGGTAAATAAGTAGGGCAATAATATTTGCATTTAGGCAATGCCAGCATTATTGGATACGCAACTCGGTTAAGGTTTGCTCTAGTTTTTGTCCGTCTTCATCAACCACCAAAATACGCGCCGGCACATAACTTTGCTCAGTCGCCAACCACAGGTCTTTGGTTTCAGCGCCTTCATGCACTGCAGGTGTCAAATACAGGGTTTTATACTGCACGCCAGCACAATCGATGGTTTTAAGGTCAGGGCTCACCTTATAGGCATACTGTTTTAGCTTCTTACCCGTTGTGACTGGCACGGTAATCGTATTTTTTAACGATGCGCGCATAAACATAAACTGATAAGGATAACTCGCTAAGTCCTGCGTGCCAGGTTTAAGCTCTGCCGTCTCTTGCTCGCCTTTAATCGTCATCACCAGGCTTTGTTTCGCCCAATCAAAATCAGTGAATAATGATTTCTTTTTTTGGTTGCCCTGATGCAATTCAAAGTGGTTAGGCTTTAAACCCTGCGCCGTGATTTCACCGGTACTGGTTAATTTACGCTCGCCGAGCAAGGCATACACACCAAGCCCCTTGGTCACGCTTTCAACCTTATAGGTGTTTTTAGTAACCGTAAACTGCTCATGCACGTTAGCAAATGGGTCGCCATTTTTAGTGACCACATAAGTGGCACTAATGCTTTTCGGTACCGTAAATTTTGCAGCGACCTCTTTCGGTGCCTTTGCTTTAGCAGCAACTGCTTGCGGCATGTGCGCCAGTACGCCCATGCTCAACACAAATGCCCAGCCCCATGCTTTGATTCGATTCATCACTAAAATTCCTTCATTTTAAGACACATCATGCTCAACGCATCAGCGCTGCTTTTGTTACACGACAAGCAGTTTTTTAACGGTTTAACTACAAGATAAACAAGCAAATTAAACGACTATGGTAGGCGCTTCGCCTGCGTTTTGCGCGCGGATATGACCGATTTCATACACAGTCTCACCTGCAGCTTCAAGCAGCGCTTTGGCTGCTGCTGCGTTTTCTTTCGCCATCACAATCGCCATACCAATACCGCAGTTAAATGTTTTGTACATTTCGCTTGGTACGATATTGCCCTGTGCTTGCAGCCATTGGAATAACGGTGGTAATTCCCAGCCTGAAGCCTGAATTTCTGCAGTTAAGCCTTCAGGTAATACACGTGGAATATTCTCGGTAATGCCGCCACCAGTGATGTGCGCCATGCCTTTAACCGGCATTGCTTCAATCAGTTTTAATAGCGATTTCACATAAATGCGGGTCGGTGCCATCACCACATCTTTGAATTTCCTGCCGTGGAAGTCAGACTCAAAGTCGATACCTGATTTCTCAATCAGTTTGCGAATCAGTGAATAGCCGTTTGAGTGCGCGCCGCTAGAAGCCAAGCCCAACACTACGTCACCAGCAGCAATGGTCGTACCATTAATCAGATTGGCTTTATCTACGCAACCTACAGCAAAGCCGGCAAGGTCATACTCGCCAGCTGGGTACATGCCTGGCATTTCGGCAGTTTCACCGCCCACCAACGCACAGCCAGATTGCTCACAACCTTCGGCAATGCCTTTAATCACTTGTGCTGCAACGCCAACTTCCAGTTTGCCACAGGCAAAGTAGTCCAAGAAGAATAACGGTTCTGCACCTTGCACCAGAATGTCGTTCACGCTCATAGCAACTAAATCGATACCTACGGTATCGTGCTTGTTTAGCTCAAAAGCTAATTTCAGCTTAGTGCCCACGCCATCGGTACCTGATACCAAGATTGGCTCTTTAAATTTTTGCGGCACCGCAAATAGTGAGCCGAAACCACCAATCCCGCCTAATACTTCTGGACGCATAGTGCGTTTGGCAAACGGCTTGATTTGTTCAACTAATGCATCACCCGCTTCAATATCTACTCCGGCATCGCGGTAGCTAATTGAAGTTTTATCTGAATTATTGGCGCTCAAGGGGGTTCTCGCTTTCTACAAAAAGTGTGTTCTATCGTTATAATGTTATTTTAACCGAAATGCTTAGTTATCTGAAATGTTGGAGGCCTGAAAACACAGGCTTTTACAAAACAGCCACACTTTACTGAAAGCGCAGAATGAACAAACACACAAATACCGTTTGGCTAATCGCGGTTTTATCAGTTTTTGGCATCATTTACCTGCTCGGCCCTATCCTCACCCCATTTCTTATCGCGGCAATTCTGGCTTATATCGCCAACCCATTGGTCAATAAAATTGAGGCAATTCAATGCAATAGCATTGCAAAAAAGTTTTCGTTAAAACCTAGCCGCAGCATCGCCACTTTGCTAGTACTGTTATTACTGCTCGCGGTGCTTACCGCTATTCTGCTCATCATGATTCCACTGCTGCAGCATGAATTTGTGCAGCTATCGCAGAAGATTCCAGCGTATTTAAATACCGCTAAAACCAGCCTGGAACCGTGGCTACAAAAGAACTTTGGCGTCAGTGCCGAAATTGATGCCGCACAGATTCAAGCCATCCTCACTGATAACTGGAAAACCACCGGTAATTTTGCCAAGAATATTGCGCTGAGCTTAAGCAGTCACGGTATGACCATCATCGGCTGGCTAGGCAATTTAGTGTTAATCCCGCTTGTACTTTTTTATTTGCTGGTGGACTGGAATATTCTGTTACAAAAAATCAGCGCCTTATTGCCACGCTCATTGATAGGTAAAACGCAGGAAATTGCCGCCGATATTGACGCGGTGCTCGCCGAATTTTTACGTGGGCAATTGACGGTGATGTTATTGATGAGCGTTTTTTATGCCACCGGTTTATGGTTAGTCGGCTTGGAGTTTGCGCTGCCTATCGGTATATTATCCGGCTTATTAGGCTTTATCCCATATCTGGGCTTTGGTTTAGGTCTGACATTGGCCGCCATTTCCGGCGTGTTGCAATACGGCAACCTCCACGACCTTGTTCCTGTACTTATCGTATTTGGCATCGGGCAATTGGTTGAAAGCATGGCACTCACACCTTGGCTGGTAGGTGATCGTATCGGTTTGCACCCGCTGGTAGTGATTTTTGCATTGATGGCAGGCGGCCAGCTATTTGGCTTTGCCGGTATACTACTGGCGCTACCAGTATCGGCTGCGATTGCCGTAGGTTTCAGGCATGCCAAGAAAAAATATCTTAGCAGTCAATTTTACTTAGGTTAGTTTACTTAGATTAGCAGTACGAGGTTAGCAGTATGAATAGCACGGAGCATCAATACAAATCCCCGACCAAGCAGTTATTGCTGGACATTCAACCACTGCCGCCACCTAGCCTAGATAACTTTATCGAAGGGCAAAATGCAGAGGCGCTCTACAGTCTAAAGCAAGCACTCACTCACGCCGAAGAGGCACGTTTTATCTATCTATGGGGTGCGCAGGGCAGCGGAAAGTCGCACCTGCTGCACGCATGTGAGCGCATGGCAAAGCAATCAAATCTGCCCCTATTTATTGCAGATGACACGCATACCTTAGACGAAGAAGCGCAAATCGCACTGTTTGACCAGTTCAACCAGTTACGCGCGTCTGGCGGCATCCTGATTTCTAGCGGCATAGCGGCACCTACGCAAATGAATCTGCGTGATGATTTAGCGACTAGGTTGGCATGGGGCTTGGTTTATCAGTTGCACCCGCTTACCGATGAAGAAAAAGCACAAGCACTGAGAACGCATGCCACCGAACGCGGCATGAAACTACCGGATGAAGTGGTTGAATACTGCCTGCGCTACCTGCGCCGCGATTTACCTACTTTGATGGCCGTTTTGGATGCGCTAGATGTATGGTCGCTCACCGAGAAGAAGCCAGTGACCGTGCCTATGCTCAAGAAACTATTGCAACACAATCTTGAAGCATAGATCTTGAAGCCTAGATATTGAAGCTTAGTTTGGCAGCCAACTTTAGCGCCTAAACTTAGGCAAGGCCCAGCCTAGCGCCGTCATGCCATTTTTCGCTAGGCCCAACATACTGTAAAATCACACTATTGGCAGATAAACACTCCCCTTACTAAAGTGACCACACATGTTACGTATTACTGAAATCAAACTCCCGATTGAGAACGCACAATCACTCATCCACCAGACCGATGAAATTAAAGCAGCATTGCTGAAACGTCTGGAAATTGCAGAAAGCGATTTAATTCATTTTGAGATTTTTAAACGCGGCGTAGACGCGCGTAAATCGCATGCCATTTTGTACGTGTACAGCCTGGATGTAGAGGTAAAGAACGAGGCAAAGATACTCGCCAAATTCCGTAAGGATCCACACATTAAACCAGCACCAGATACCAGCTACAAATTTGTAGCCACCACCGAAGTTTCGCCGCAGCTTAGGCCAGTGATTGTAGGCTTTGGTCCTGCAGGTATTTTTGCGGCGCTGATTTTGGCGCAAGCTGGCTTCAAACCTATCGTATTAGAGCGTGGTAAGGAAGTGCGTAAACGCACGCAGGACACATGGGGCTTATGGCGTAAAAGCACGCTCAACCCTGAATCCAACGTACAGTTTGGCGAAGGCGGGGCTGGTACGTTCTCAGACGGCAAACTTTATAGCCAAATTAAAGACCCTAAACACTATGGCCGCAAGGTGATTCAGGAGTTTGTGAAAGCCGGTGCACCAGAAGAAATCATGTACGTCAGCCACCCGCATATCGGTACATTCCGCTTAGTGGGCATGGTAGAGGAAATGCGCAAGACCATTACCGAACTAGGTGGCGAAATCCGCTTTGAAAGCCGTGTTGATGACATTGAGATTGAAAACAATCAGGTGCAGGCCGTGGTACTGCAAACTGGTGAGCGCCTTGCAACCAACCACTTGGTGCTGGCAGTAGGGCACAGCGCACGCGACACCTTTGAAATGGTACATAAACGCGGCATTTATATAGAAGCCAAACCATTCTCGATTGGCTTCCGTATTGAGCACCCACAATCCATTATCGACAAGGCCAGATACGGCAAGAGCTACAGTGAGGACTTACTGACCAAACTAGGCGCTGCCGATTACAAATTAGTGCATCACGCCAAGAACGGCCGCTCGGTTTATAGCTTCTGTATGTGCCCAGGTGGTACCGTGGTGGCCGCCACCTCAGAACCTAACCGCGTAGTAACTAACGGCATGAGCCAATACAGCCGTAATGAGCGCAATGCCAATGCTGGCATCGTTGTAGGCATTACACCTGAGCAAGATTACCCAGGCCATCCGCTGGCTGGCATGGAGCTACAGCGCCAACTAGAAAGCCAAGCGTTTATCGCTGGTGGCAGTAACTACCATGCACCTGGACAATTGATCGGCGACTTCCTGCAGAACCAGCCTTCTACCCAGTTTGGCGAAGTTACGCCGTCTTACAAGCCAGGCGTACACCTCACCAATCTCGCATCCGTATTGCCAGAGTTTGCCATTACCGCGATTCGTGAGGCCATCCCGGAGTTTGCCAAGCAGGTCAAAGGCTTTGACTTGGCGGATGGTGTACTCACAGGTGTAGAAACCCGCACCTCCAGCCCTATCCGTATCAAGCGTGATGATGATTCACTAGAAAGCATTAACACCAAAGGCTTATACCCTTGCGGTGAAGGTGCAGGCTATGCTGGCGGCATTTTATCGGCTGGGGTAGATGGCATCAAAGTAGCCGAAGCAGTAGCACTTAGCATCAGCGGCGCACACTAGCGGCAATATAATAATGCCGCTTTCATGTAGTGTAAGTTGAGCGTACACTGATTAGTCTAACTGTTTAGTTAGCTGACTTTTTTGGTCAGTGTTCACTCAAGGAGCTACATGATGAAAGCTAACATTTGTGGAGCCGAACGCGCCGTGCGCATTATTGCAGGGCTTGCATTAATCGCATGGGCATTATTTGCAAACGGCCCGGTTTGGGCTTGGATTGGTGTGGTGCCGCTAGTAACTGGGCTGATTAACTATTGCCCGGCCTACGGTTTATTCGGCATCAGCACCTGCAAAACCAAACACGAATAAATAAAAAGGCGGCCTCAAAGCCGCCTTTTTTATTGCCAGTTACATTTATTGCCTAATCAGATAATCAAATGCACCTAGTGACGCTTTGGCACCTTCACCCATCGCGATAATGATTTGTTTATAAGGTGTAGTGGTCACATCACCGGCAGCAAACACGCCTGGCAGCGAAGTTGCATTGTGGTGGTTCACTTCAACCTCACCATACTTGCTGAGGTTCACACTGCCTTTTAACCAATCACTATTCGGCACTAAACCAATCTGCACAAATACGCCATCCAACGCTAAATGTTTGGACTCACCAGTAACGCGATCGGTATAGGTCAGCCCGTTCATCTTGCTGCCATCACCAGTCACCTCTGTGGTTTGCGCACTCGTGATAATCGTCACGTTAGGCAAAGAGCGTAATTTCTTCTGCAATACGGCATCCGCCTTTAATTCGGTATCAAATTGCAGCAAGGTCACATGATTAACAAAGTTAGCCAAATCAATCGCAGCTTCTACCCCAGAGTTACCACCGCCCACTACCGCGACCGGCTTACCTTTAAATAACGGGCCATCACAGTGTGGACAATACGCCACGCCTTTACCGCGATATTCCTTCTCACCCGGCACGCTTAACTCTCTCCAGCGCGCACCAGTGGCCAGAATCACCGATTTACT
Source organism: uncultured Methylotenera sp. (assembly GCF_946479685.1). The sequence goes on along the minus strand of NZ_CAMLGS010000008.1, from coordinate 9,841 downwards.
TCTTAAGGTGGCGCCATTCTCTAGTTTCAGCTCGATTAAATCGTCGTTTTTATTGCCATGCTTACCAGGCTCCGTTAATGCAACCGCACGCTGTAAGTTCATGATTTCCACTTCATAGCTTTTGACATGCTCTTCTAATGCCATCACTAATTTAGGGCCTTCAGTTTCCTTCACGGAAATAAAGTTCTCAATCCCTAAGGTATCCATCACTTGCCCACCAAAGCGCTCGGCAACAATACCGGTACGTATACCTTTACGCGCAGCGTAGATAGCCGCTGAAGCACCCGCCGGGCCTCCACCTACAACCAGTACATCAAAAGGTGCTTGGGCATCCAGTTTTTTCGCTTCACGCGCCACGGCACCAAGGTCAATCTTGGGCAGAATCTCATCCAGCTCCATACGGCCAGCACCAAATACTTCACCATTTAAGTAAATAGTAGGCACCGACATAATTTCTCTGGCTTTGACTTCATCCTGATATAGCGCACCATCTACCATTACATGGGTAATATTGGGGTTAATCACCGCCATCATATTCATGGCCTGCACCACGTCCGGGCAGTTATGGCAGCTCAGTGAAATATAGGTCTCAAAGTGAAAGCTGCCTTCAATTGCGGCAATTTGCGTAATCTTCTCGGCCTCAAGTTTCATCGGATGGCCACCGGTGTGCAATAGCGCCAACACTAAAGAGGTAAACTCATGGCCCATAGGAATCCCGGCAAAACGCACGCCAACGGCTTTATGCGCCTCGGTATGGCCTGCTGCACGCTTTACAGCAAATGATGGTTTACGTGCATCATCTTCCAGTGTCAGCGTGATTTTGTCTGACATGCCGGCGATTTCTTCCAGTAGTTCCTGCATTTCTTTCGCCGCTGGTGTTTCATCTAATGACGCAGCCAATACGATAGGCTCACGCAACATCTGTAAATAGGTTTGCAATTGGGTTTTAATTCCGGTTTCTAATGCCATGATTGCTCTCTTCTTAGAATTCTCATTTGCCGTGATGTAACACAGCCAACTTTACTTAAAATAAAGGCATTATCTTTTGAATAATGCCCTTGTTATTTCACTGCGCTAAGAGATGTTTGCTCGTTAGCGCAGTTATTACTCTGCTTAAACCAATAATTAGATCTTACCTACTAGGTCTAATGATGGAGTGATGGTTTTAGCACCTTCTTGCCATTTAGCTGGACAAACTTGGCCTGGGTTAGATGCTGTGAATTGTGCCGCTTTCAATTTACGTAGTGTTTCTTTTACGTCACGTGCGATTTCATTGCTGTGCACTTCAACTGTTTTAATCACGCCTTCTGGGTTGATCACGAAAGTACCGCGCAATGCCAGACCTTCTGCATCGATATGCACGTCAAATGCACGTGTCAATTGGTGTGTTGGGTCACCCACTAATGGGAATTGTGCTTTACCCACAGCTGGTGATGTTTCGTGCCACACTTTGTGTGAGAAATGCGTATCAGTTGTCACGATGTACACTTCTGCGCCTGCTTTTTGGAACTCTGCATAGTGATCAGCAGCGTCTTCCACTTCGGTTGGGCAGTTAAAAGTAAATGCAGCTGGCATAAAAATTACTACCGCCCATTTACCTTTCATGCTTACATCGCTAACTTCAACAAATTTACCATTGTGGAAAGCTTCTGTTTTGAATGGTTGAACTTGTGTATTGATTAATGACATCGTTTTTCCTATCTATTGATTAAAAAAATGGTTAATAAAGCTATCAATTCATGGTTTGAATTATAGAGATCAAAAAATAATAAATCCAATATATCATTCTAATGATATTGATAAATTAAATTTATCATAAGGTAATACTGCCGAATGCAGATCACAAGACGTACAACTAGAACAACTTAAACTACATCAACAATACCGCGACCTTAAGCTGAGGTAACGGCAATACTTTGCGTGGCAGTTTCCCCTAAATTGTCATGCCACGTCACTTCTACCACATCGCCCAACTTAGCACCTTTTAACCTAAAGGTTAAGTAAGGATTCTTTGCAATGCCGGTGCCCCATTGCGCCTCCAGCACAGTCTTGCCATTGAGCGTAGCCGTCAGCAGCTGTACAAAATGCGCCGGCACCAATTGGTCATGGTCATCTTTCCTACGCCCGGTTTCCATGGGGTGACTCATCAACACTTTGACTTCAGTGTAGTCGCCTTTCAACTGGGCGCGCATTTTCATGTTGCTGTCCATGTAAACTCCTAACTACGAAAAGTATGGCAAACGGATAACAGTGACTTGCAGCTAACCACAGCCGTTTTCTAACACCGTGATATTTTTACTGCGTGTGAAATATTGCGTACCTGCCTTCACGATGATTTTCAGGTCTGAGGTTTCGGCCATCTTAATGCGCGTTATTACAAACGGCTCGGCGCCATTGCTAAACATAAAGTTGGCAATCAGTGGCGTTGGGTTATGCTCGACCAGAATCGCAATTGCTTCGGTATCGGCAATCTTGCTTAGCACCTCCACCTGCACGATAGCACCGTTCTCGGCACGGTCTGGCGCCACTATCACGATATCTTGCGATGGAATTTCGGCATTGACGTTTAAATGCTGCGTGGCGTCATTGATTTTTACTGCCTCAAAAGCAGATTTATTCCATATAGCCGCCCATAGCTTGAGCGGTGCTAACGCAATTAGTGTGACCATTCCCAACAAGAAACTTCTACGCTGCATATCACCCCCTACAGTTTCGCCTTTTTATCATCACCCATCATTTGTCTGAGCTGCTTTAAGCGCGCTTCTACAATCGACTGCTGATAAAAATCACCATCGTTTGCTTTTGCCGCTAAATCCATCTGCTCAATCGCGCGTGCCAAGTCATATTTTCTGTAATAAGCCTCACTCTGCGCTTGATGGCTGAGCAACACCTTCCTCTGCATGGTATAGGCTCTAGCCAGCAGGTCATACATGTAAGCGTCATTCGGGTATAAACCCTGCTTGGCCTTTACTAACTGTATCGCTGGTTCGGCCTGTCTGGTCGCGAGGTAATGCTCGGCATAACCATAAATCAGAGCGCGGCTATCCGGAAAGCTCCTTAAACCTGTGGCATATTTCTCGGCGGCAGCCGCTGGCTTATCTCTAGCCACTTCCAAGCGTGCCGCTAGGCTCGCAATCATAGGATGCGGCGCAGCGTTTTTCTGCAGCCAAGCCAACTCTTTATCCGCCTCAGCCCATGCGCTCTTGCGCAACAAAGCCACTGCTAGCCCATAATGCTCTGCCGCGGCACTGGCATAACGCTGCTCGCGAATATTCTGCTCAAATAAATCTATCATCGCTTGGTCACCACCAAGCATAGCGCGCAGTTTGGCCTTTACATACTGAAACTCTATGCTGTCCCGTACTTGCTTATAATGCATTTGCTCCACACGGTTAGTCACATCTGCAATACGCTCAGAAGTGAGTGGGTGGGTACGCAAAAAGCTAGGTGCATTCCCCTCGGCAAAGCGTGAGCCACGCTGCAAGGTTTTAAAAAACTCAGGCATGGCGCGCACATCAAAACCACCAGAATCTAAAATCTGCAAGCCGATACGGTCAGCTTCACGCTCGTGCTCGCGTGTGTAATCAAGCTGATTTTGCACACCTATGGCAGAAGATGCAGTGAGTGCGCCTGTAGCCAGCTGCGGGTTAGACCTTGCCACCAGCAGCGCCAATGCAATGCCTGCTAAATTCTTAAAGGTATCGTATTTCTGCGAAGCCAGCATCCTTGCCAAGTGGCGCTGCGTAACGTGACCAATTTCATGGCCAAGCACGCTGGCAAGTTCAGATTCACTATTTGCCGCCAGAATCAAACCAGTATGCACACCAATCACACCACCCGGCATAGCAAAGGCGTTGATGGATGGGTCCTGCACCACAAAAAAATTGAAGGTCTGCCGCTTATCCGGCCCATTTGCCACCAGCTTTCCGCCCAAGCTCTGCAAGTAATCAGTCACTTCTACGTCATTCAGAACCTCGTCACTCACCGCTACCTGGCGCATAATCTGCTCGGCAATTTCCTGCTCCTGCAGCGGTGATAATACGGTGGCAGAAACATCACCTAAATCTGGCAATTCATTGGCTACAGCCGGATATGCATGCGCAACGGATACAACTAAGAATATAATGGTAGCTAAAGTTAATTTCATCATTACTATGATAACGTTTGTAGTCGAATGTTTCATAATTCTGCGCAAATTATCTGCCATCAATCTAAGCAATTCAACACCGCGACACCCTAAATACCGAGACATTGAAGATGACAAACCCACTGACCCACTTTGATCAAAATGGCCAAGCACATATGGTTGATATCGGCGAGAAGGCAGAAACGCATCGCATTGCCACCGCGACCGGCCATATTTCGATGTTGCCTGCAACTTTCGCCCTGATTCAGTCTGGCACCAGCAAAAAGGGAGATGTACTCGGTATTGCCAGAATCGCCGCAATTCAGGCCGCCAAGAAAACCTCAGACCTGATCCCGCTGTGCCACCCGATATTCCTGACCCGTATTGCGGTAAGCTTTGATGCAAACGAGGCGCAATCTAGTATTAGCTGTTCCGTCACGGCTGAGACCTATGGCAAGACAGGCGTAGAAATGGAGGCCCTGACCGCAGTGAGCGCTTGCTTACTCACCATTTACGATATGTGTAAGGCTGTAGACCGCGGCATGGTGATTGCGGATATCAAACTGCTAGAAAAACAGGGCGGAAAATCCGGGCACTGGTTAGCAGAAAAATAGGCTTGCTGAAAAATAGGCTCGCTGAAAAACAAACCGCTGTCTTCGATAAAAACCAGGCCGAGCTAGGCGCTCAATCCACGCCTGCATATCAACGCGGCTCAGCAACAACACAATTGTGCATACAGCAGGCTATGCACTTACCTAGCATAGCCTCAGCTGTAACTAATGGTGCTGCAACTGCCCATCATCCGTGACTGGCTCCTTGCTTTTAGCGTCACTAAATAGCAGTGGGAACAATAATGGCAGCAACAGTAAGGTGAAAACCGTGGCGGTCACTAAGCCACCCACAATCACCACAGCAAACGGCCGTTGTGTTTCCGAACCAATGCCGTGCGACAATGCAGCCGGCAACAAGCCTAGACCTGCCATCAGCGCGGTCATTAAAATCGGGCGCAAGCGCGCAACCGCACCTTCTAACACTGCGTCTGCGATACTGCGACCTTCTAACAGCAGGTGGTTAAACTGCTCCACCATAATCACACCGTTTTGTACCGAGATACCCGCTAGCGCAATAAAACCTACTGCTGCCGAAATGGAAAGATGCAGCCCAGCCAACGCCAACCCAGCAAAACCACCAATCAGGCTGAAAGGGATCATCAGCAACACCAGTAGTGCGTTACGTACCGAACGGAAGGCGCCAAATAGCACCACGAAAATCAGCATTAAAGACAACGGCACAATCACCTTGAGGCGCTTGATGGAGCGCTGTTGGTTCTCGAACTGGCCGCCCCAGGTCATGGTGTAGCCGGGAGGCAGTTTGACTTGCTCCTTCACCTTGGCCATGGCTTCTTTTACAAAGCTGCCTTGGTCACGGTCAATCAAGTTGGCCTTGATTGCCACGATGCGAGAAACACCCTCACGCGCCACGCGTGACGCGCCCTGTTTGATGGTGACATCAGCCACCTCGCCCAAGGGGATAGTGCCGGCATTATTAGGCAAGGCAATTGGCAACTGACTGATATCATCCAACGAGTCACGGTAGTCCCTAGCCAAACGCAGCGTGACATCAAAGCGACGGTCACCGTCATAGAAGGTGTTGGTGGTGGTGCCGCCCAATGCCGTTTGCACCGAAGCGTTGACATCATTTACGTTCATGCCGTAGCGCGCCAGCTTTTGGCGATCTAAAGTAATATCCAGCTCCGAGTTACCAGAAATACGGATAGCCGCCACATCGGTAGCGCCTTTCACTGAATTCAGCACGGTAGCCACTTGGTCTGACTTTTCTTCCAGCACGGCCAAATCTGGGCCAAATATCTTGACGGAAATCTCGCCTTTAACGCCGGACAACGCCTCTTCCACGCTATCTTGAATCACTTGTGAGAAGTTGGTTGGAATACCCGGGATTTGGTGTATCTTTGCCGATATATCAGCAATCAATGCTTCCTTATTACTAAACTTCCAACTATCTTTAGGCTTTAAGTCCGCCAGTATCTCAATATTGTTGGGGCCTTTCGGGTCAGTACCATCATCCGGCCGCCCAACATGACTTACTACCAGATTCACTTCTTGGTAGCTGGTTAACACACTGCGAATATTGCGCTCAATTTCCTTGGTTTTTTCCAAACCGGTAGACGGCGGCATGCTAATGGTGAGCCAGATATTGCCCTCATCCAGCTTGGGCAAGAACTCTGAACCCAAGAATGGTGACAGCACTAAAGACAAAACTAATAACGAAACGGATGCCACAATCACCGGTATACGCACTTTAACCACTTTGAGCAAAGTACCGCGATACCACTCTTGCGCGTTATGCATCCATGAGCTGTGCTTCTCCGCCATGTCGGTACGCTTCATTAAATAAGACATGAGCGCGGGCACCAGGGTTAACGTTAGCAAGATTGAGCCTAGCAAAGCAAAGCTCAAGGTAAACGCCATAGGCGAGAAGATCTTGCCTTCTACACGCTGGAACGTGAAAATCGGCAGGAAGGCCAGAATAATAATGACTTTTGAAAAGAGGATAGGGCGCCCCATTTCAATGGCCGTATTTTTCAGGGTAGTGACACGCCATGAATGCGTATTATGGTGTGGAAACTCATCAACCTTAGCTAGTGACAGCTTCACCATCAGCGCCTCCACCAGCACCACGGCACTATCGATAATAATACCGAAGTCGACCGCGCCTAATGAAATCAGATTCGCAGAAACACCGCGTATATCCATCACGATAAACGCAAATAGCAACGATAGCGGAATAATCGCTGCCACAATCAGCGCGGCACGCCAGTTACGCAAGAAGATGATCAGAATCGCCACCACCAGAATCGCGCCCACGATCATGTTCTCGGTCACGGTGTGTACTGTGTGGTGAATCAAGCTAGTGCGGTCATAAAAAGGGCGTATCTTCACGCCTTCTGGCAGCTTGGCATTCACCTCTTCTACTTTGGCTTTTAAGGCTTCGATTACTTTGGCCGGATTCTGGCCTTTGTTCATCAGCACAATGCCTTCAATCACGTCATCCTGATTGTTAAAAGCCACGATACCTGAGCGGAAACGGTTACCAATCACCACTTCACCAACGTCTTTGACCAGAATAGGTTTGCCAGCATTCGATAAAACAACCGTTTCGGCAATATCATCCAGCGAGCGGTATAAGCCTAATGAGCGAACAACAAGCGACTCATCGCCCCTATGCATCAGGCCACCGCCTACGTTGCTGCTACCATTGTTGAGCGCCTGATTGACTTGGTCGATACTGAGGTTGTACTTCTTAAGCAAGTAGGGGTCTAGTTTGACCTGATACTCTTTGACCGCGCCGCCAAAACTGGTAATGTCGGCAACACCCGGCACTGTTCTCAGCACAGGAATAATCTGCCAGTCCTGAATTGCGCGAACCTCACGCTGTGGCATGTCTTTCGGCGCATCCACCAAGAAGCGATAAATTTCACCCACCGCCGTGGTGAGTGGGGCTAGCGTAGGCTGATAGCCTGGTGGCAGGCTGACCGCCTGCAGTTTTTCCAACACTTGCTGGCGCGCAAAATAATCATCGGTCTTTTCAGAAAAAGTCAGCGTCACCACTGACAAACCGGTAATAGAAACCGAACGCATTTGCGACAAGTTGGGTACACCACTCATACCATGCTCAATCGGCAGCGTTACCACACGCTCCACCTCTTCAGGCGCCAAGCCTGGCACTTGCGTCACAATACCAACGTGCACATCCTCAACATCAGGGAAAGCCTCAATCGGCAGATTCTGCACCGACACAATGCCGGCAATGACAAGGATTAACGTTGCTATCAGTACAAAGGTACGCTGTTGCAGCGAAAAGGTAATGAGTTTTTCTAGCATTATTTATCCGCAGCCAGCTCTGAGTTAATCAAAATAGCGCCTTTAGTAACCACGCGCTCGCCAGCTTTGAGGCCATCTTTAATCGTGGCGTAATCGCGCCCTTGTAAATCTAATGTAACGCGGCGTTTTTGAATATGCCCATGACTGGTTTCAACGAATACAAAGCTATATAAGCCCTCTGTAATCAGCGCACTGTTAGGGATGCGGATGACTTTTTGCTGTGTCATGTTGAGCGGGGTAACTTTTGCGTACATTTCTGGGCGCAATTTACCTTTGCTCTCTACCGAGCAGCGTACCTGCACACGGCGGCTCACAGGGTCTAGCATGGTGCCGATAGACTGCACTTTGCCTTGAAACTCGTCATCAGGATACGCATCCACCTTGATGCTCAAGGCCTGACCCAAGCTCACTTTATTAAGGTCGCGCTCTGGCAGATCAATAATGGCCCAAAGATGATCAGGGTTGGTAATGATAAAGAGCGGGCTAGGTGCATCCGGACGCACTTCGTTACCGACGTTGATTTGACGGTCTACCACCATGCCAGCCATCGGTGCTTTTAGCGTAAAGCTTTCATTGCTGGCAGCGTGGTCTATGCCTAAATTATGTAAACGTGATTTGGTGCGCGTAGCTTCTGCTTGCGATTGCGCCATGTCAGACTGTGCGGATTCATATTCTTTATGCGCAATCACGCCGCCATCCAGCAGCAGCTTGCTGCGTTCCAGCGCTTTTCTTTTCAGATCTAAATCGGCATTGGCTTTACGGTAGTCGGCAAGTGCAGAGCCTAGGTCTGGCGAATCAATCGTCAATAACGCTTGGCCAGCCTTTACACGGTCACCCGGCTGCGCCTGGACTTTAATGGCGCGACCCAACACAGGTGAGCTGATGCGTGAGGTGTAGTTTTCATCAAAGCTGATTTTGCCGTTCAGCGGCTCCGTTGTTGAAGCCAATACTTCAGTCACTGGCTCAATTTTCAGATTAGCATCTTGCGCCGAGTTTTCTTTTAGAATTACCTCGTTTTCTGATTTGGCGTGTGGAGCTGGCTTAGGGCCGGCTAAAGCAGGAGTTGGTAGCACGACGGAGGCTCCAACCAAGAGAACTGTGAGTAACGAGCTGAATCCGTGCTTCATGTGCTTACCTTATGAATCCTTAATTTTGGTTATCTTCTGTTTTTGTCGCTGCTATCCATGCTGCTAACGCTTTTGCATAATCAGCATGAGCGGTGGCCGCATCTAGCTGCAATGCACGCAATATACGGCGCGCATCGAGTAGGTCGGTAATACCGGTAGCGCCATGGTTATAAGCAAATTCGGCAGCGTCTGCGGCTTTTTGCGCTTCTGCCAGAATTTGCGTATCAAAGCGATTTACTTTTTCTGAGGCTGCGCTTAAATCTGCACGTGCACGTGAGATTTCACTTAGCGCTGAGGCTCGTGCCTGTTGTTTTGCCTCCAATGCCGAGGTCAGGTCAACTTCAGCTTTGGCGATTTCACCTTGATATTCGTAATTGGTAAATAAAGGAATCGTAATCGCCGCGCCGATGGTATTGGTATCAGAACCCGGCATTTGCCCAGGAAAGCGCTGATACTGCAGAGCAATATTCACATCTCGCGTTTTAAGTGCATTGGCAAGGCGCTGGTTTTCTTCTGCCTGCTTGGTGCGTGCCTCCGCCGCTAAAATATCAGGACGCGCATCTATATCTTGTGCGGTGTTTACAGCCTGACTCAGCGCCGGCCAAGTATCCTGCGCATACAAACGAGCGGCTTCATTTTCCTGCCCCATCATGTAAGCTAAGTTGGCCTGTGCCTTTTCACGGTTG
>NZ_CAMLGS010000007.1 GCF_946479685.1 uncultured Methylotenera sp. | reverse complement strand
TCTCTTCCAGCGGGAATAAGTTCACGATAGGCTTACCGCGGCTAGCACGGCTGCCTTGTGGCACTTCATACACTTTAAGCCAGTAAACTCGGCCACGATTTGAGAAGCATAAAATGTAATCATGCGTGTTCGCGACGAACATCTTATCGATAAAGTCATCTTCTTTCGTTGCTGCCGCTTGCTTACCACGACCACCACGTTTTTGCGCGCGGTACTCATCTAAAGGCTGAGATTTAATATAGCCGGTATGGGATAAGGTCACCACTACGTCTTGTGGTGCAATCAAGTCTTCCAGAGATAAATCTTGTGCGTTCTCTACGATTTCACTGCGGCGTTTATCGCCAAACTGCCTTCTAATCTCAGTTAGCTCATCAGTAATAATCGCGGTCACACGCGCTGGGGTTGCCAGAATATCCAGCAAGTCCGCAATAATATCCATGACCTCTTTATACTCGTTAACAATCTTATCCTGCTCAAGGCCAGTCAAGCGTTGCAGGCGCATTTGCAGAATCTCCTGCGCTTGCACATCGCTTAATTTGTAGCCGTTTGGCGTCAGGCCAAAATTCATTGCTAAGCCCTCTGGGCGAGCAGCTTCCATTGCTGCACGTCTTAACATCTCTTCAACTACTGGAGAGTGCCAAGCTTTCGCCATCAAGTCTTTTTTAGCTTCCGGTGGTGTTGGCGCTGCTTTGATGATGGCAATCATTTCGTCCACGTTTGCCAAGGCAACCGCCAAACCTTCTAACACATGGCCGCGCTCGCGTGCTTTACGCAGTTCGAACACGGTTCTGCGTGTCACAACCTCACGGCGGTGACGTAAGAACGCCTCTAACATCTGTTTCAGGTTAAGCAAACGTGGCTGGCCGTCCAGCAAAGCCACCATGTTCATACCAAAGGTGTCTTGCAGTTGCGTCTGTTTATACAGATTATTCAACACCACATCTGGAATCTCGCCGCGTTTAAGCTCAATCACTACGCGCATACCTGATTTATCAGACTCATCACGTAAATCAGAGATACCTTCGATTTTTTTCTCGTTTACAAGCTCGGCGATTTTTTCAATCAGCGTTTTCTTGTTCACTTGGTATGGCAGTTCATCGATGATAATGGACTGACGACCGCCTTTATCCATATCCTCAAAGTGAGTGCGGCCACGCATCACTACGCGACCACGGCCTGTACGATAGCCCTCTTTAACGCCCACGGTACCGTAAATAATACCGGCAGTTGGGAAGTCAGGACCCGGCACCAACTCGATTAACTCCTCAACCGTAGTCTCAGGATTTTTCAGCAACGCAAAACAGGCATCCAGTATTTCATTTAAGTTGTGTGGCGGAATATTGGTAGCCATACCCACCGCAATACCTGAGCTACCGTTAATCAGCAGGTTAGGAATACGCGCAGGCATAATCAATGGCTCATGCTCAGAACCATCATAGTTAGGGCCAAAATCTACAGTTTCTTTATCAATATCAGCCAACAACTCATGCGCAATCTTCGCCATACGGATTTCCGTGTAACGCATCGCCGCCGCGTTATCGCCATCCACTGAACCAAAGTTACCTTGACCATCAACCAACATGTAACGCAGTGAGAAATCCTGCGCCATACGTACAATGGTGTCATAAACCGCAGTATCACCGTGTGGGTGGTACTTACCGATCACATCACCTACGATACGTGCAGATTTTTTGTATGGTTTGTTGTAATCGTTAGACAACTCATGCATCGCGTACAAAACGCGTCTATGCACAGGCTTCAAACCATCCCTAACATCAGGTAACGCACGGCCTACAATTACGCTCATCGCATAATCAAGGTAGGAGCGGCGCATCTCATCTTCTAGGCTAATCGGGAGGGTTTCTTTAGCGAATTGATCCATATTTTGAATGTCTTATAATGGTTTTTATATGAGGCAAATTTTAGCATGATTAGCGCGCAAAATAACGCTTGCAACCATACTTTTAGCATAGTTTTTCAATGCGAAAAATGATGGTTAAATCTGATGCCAAGCAAATAAGCTGACAAGCGAGAACTCGCGGTGTTTTACTGAGGTTATCGCCATAAAGTGGCACTCAGAATATAGCGCCCGGTACTGTATTTAGCTCGCGATGTATGAACAAACTTTAGCCGCTACCGTAGCCTCGAGCGCAGCTTGGATAATGGGTGAAATTGCGAGGAAGTAGATACCAGCTTGAAACTCGACTATTTAATCTTTTGCAGTGCAATCCAAGGTCTAAACTAAGGCACTGCGTAGTGCTCTTGCGTCATTAAATCTATACCACACTGCAGGTTATCAACCCAATCAATAAACTGATTCACCATAGCCTTGCCGACAAAGGCTCGCCCATGCTGCGGCACTATGGACTCTATTTCCAGATTACGCACCATAGACGCCCACAGACGGCAAGCTTTGTTAGATGTCATATAACGGCGGTGAAACGGCAGCATGGTAGGCAAATGCGCATCAAAATCTGTAACTGGCTCCACAGCCAAGTCATGATGCACCAAGGAAGCACCCAAGTCGCCTGAGAACAGTATCTTACTGGTCGCATCATAAAACTGAAAATTGCCTTCAGAGTGAAGAAAGTGTGCAGGAATCGCTTTGATGATAGCGCTACCCAAGGTGATATTCATTCCGCGGTCAGGAATACCTATGATTCGGTTTTTGGTATTACCCACACTACAAAAGTGCGGCAGGAAGCGCTCCCAAATCGCAGGTGCCAGCACCTTGCACTCGGTGCCTACCAGCCACTTGTTAATGGATGCAACGATATCTGGGTCTTGATGCGAGGCAAAAATATAATCCAGCTTGCGGAAGTGAAAATATTTCCCCATACCCATGACCAGCGCGCTATAGGTCATATTGCCGCCTGGATCGATTAGGGCACCGTGACCATTATTGACAATCAAAAACTGATTGGATTGAACTGCTTCATCTGAGGTATCAGTGTCTGATAAATCACTGAATTTCACACAAATGTGCTGACCGTTATTAAATAGTTCTGATGCCACGTTACATTTACCTTTTGACGATAAATCCAAATGCGCATCATTCCATACCACCACAATGCGCAGAATGCTAAATTGAAAAAGACAACCCTAGGGTTGTCTTTTTAACTCAATTAAACATTGCAGCTAATGATTTACATCAAACCAGCAAGCATTAGCGTGTTAATAACGCCAAATCTGCTTTTAGATCCTCAATATGCTCCAGCCCCACTGCGATACGCACCAAACCATCGCTAATCCCGGCCGCCGCACGCGCCTCTGGTGTTACACGGCTGTGCGTAGTGGTTGCCGGATGTGTAATCGTACTTTTCGCATCACCCAAATTAGCGGTAATCGAGATTAATTGCGTAGAATCAATTAACGCCCATGCCGATTCTTGTGCGGTTTTGCCAGCACTTGGCTTCACTTCAAAGGTTACAATCCCGGCACCACTTAGCTGCTGACTCATCGCTAGCGCATGCTGTGGGTGAGATTTTAGCCCAGGGTAATGCACACGACTCACTTGCGGCTGCGCTTCTAACCAGGTTGCCAGTGCCAGCGCATTTTTAGCATGTGCCTCCATACGTACATGCAGTGTTTCCAAGCCTTTTAAAAACACCCAGGCATTAAATGCACTCATGGTTACACCAGCCGTACGCAAGAAAGCATATACCGGCTCCATCAAAGCTTTAGTGCCTAATACCGCACCACCTAAGCATCTCCCCTGCCCGTCAATATACTTGGTTGCGGAGTGAATCACGATATCTGCGCCTAATGCTAATGGACGCTGTATCGCCGGGGTGCAAAAGCAGTTATCCACTACCAAATGTGCGCCTGCTTTATGTGCAATGTCTGCCAGCAAACGAATATCGCAAACTTCAGTTAATGGGTTGGATGGTGTTTCCACAAAAAACAGCTTGGTTTTTGCGGTTGCGGCCGCCTCCCACTCGCTAGCATCAGTCAGCGATACAAAAGTGACTTCCAGTCCCCAGCGTTTCAGAATATTGCCAAACAGTTGCACGCTAGTACCAAAAATACTGCGTGAAGCTACCACATGGTCACCGGCAGAACATAAACCCATGACGCACGCCAAAATTGCAGACATACCGCTAGAGGTTGCCACGCACTGCTCTGCACCTTCCAAGGCCGCCAGCTTGTTCTGAAACATGGTGACAGTAGGGTTGGTGAAGCGCGAATAGATATTACCGGGTTCTGCACCACCAAATCTGGCAGCAGCCTGTGCTGCACTTTCAAATCTGAAGCTAGAGTTCAGGAACATCGCCTCGGAGTTTTCTCCATATGGCGTTGATTCGCTACCGGCACGCACACTAAGTGTTTCTGGGTGAAATTGTAAATTATTATTCATCATTACCTCTAAATTCCTGGTTAGTCCTAGGTTCTTGATTACAGCTAAGCTCTCGGGACATAAAAAAACCCGTTTAAGCATTGCGCTAAAACGGGTTCTTTTGTTACTCGCTTTAGCTGTGTTTATAACGCGCCCGCAAGCTGAGTGTGGCCTTGATTAATGTTGGCAAACTCAAATCAGCGCAATTTCATGTTAGCCCTAAGTACCAACTCAGTCAAGCGTTAAACATGGTCTAGCATACCTCAAACCAGACCACTCAACGCAGACTAAGCTGCCTTAGATTAAACGCCTTCCTCTACCTCAAGCGCATGCGTGTTGATTAAATTCAAATCCAACTGCGTGCTTGAGTTTGCAGGTCTAGCATTTTTCTGGCCGTCACCGCGTGCAGATTCAATTTTTGACAAATACGCCTCGCTAATATCGCCAGTCACATATTTACCATCAAAGCATGAGCAATCAAACGCTTTAATATTTGGATTGCTTAGCTTGATATCATTTACTAAAGCATCCAAATCTTGGTAGATAAGCGCATCTGCACCGATTTCTTTACAGATTTCTTCATCGGTACGGCCGGTAGCTAACAACTCATCGCGGCTTGGCATATCAATACCGTATACGTTAGGGAAACGTACCGGAGGTGCTGCTGAAGCAAAGTACACCTTGGTTGCACCAGCGTCACGTGCCATCTGCACAATTTGCTGTGAGGTGGTTCCACGCACGATAGAGTCATCTACCAGCAATACATTCTTGCCTTTAAACTCGATGCCAATCGGGTTGAGTTTTTGGCGTACCGATTTTTTTCGCAACGCCTGACCCGGCATAATGAAGGTACGACCGATATAACGGTTTTTAATAAAGCCTTCACGGTAATCCAGACCCAAGGCTAAACCAACTTGCAATGCACTAGGACGGCTAGTGTCAGGAATAGGAATCACAACATCAATCTTCTTATCAGCCCATTCACGCTTGATTTTCTCAGCTAGGCTCTTACCCATATCTAAACGGGTTTGATACACAGATACACCATCAATCACTGAGTCTGGACGTGCAAGGTAAACATACTCAAAAATACATGGGTTTAATTTTGCTTCATCAGAACATTGGCGTGAATAGAAGTTACCTTCCAAATCAATAAACACCGCCTCACCTGGCGCTACGTCACGCAAAAATTCAAAACCCAATACATCCAGAGCCACGCTTTCAGAAGCCACCATGTACTCGGTGCCTTTATCTGTTTCACTCTTACCAATCACTAGTGGACGAATACCGTTAGGGTCACGGAACGCTAACAAGCCGAAATTAGCAATCATTGCCACCACTGCATACGCACCTTTACAGCGCTTATGTACACCAGCAACTGCATCAAATGCCATATCGGTATTTAACACTGCGTTGCGTGAAGTTTTTTCAATCTCATGCGCCAATACGTTCAGCAACACTTCTGAGTCTGAACTCGTGTTGATGTGACGTAAATCCTGACGGAACATCTCGGATTTTAGTTGCTCAGAGTTGGTCAGATTGCCGTTATGACCCAGCACAATACCAAATGGAGAGTTCACATAAAATGGCTGTGCTTCAGCAGCATTAGATGAACCAGCGGTTGGGTAACGCACATGTGCAATACCGGCATTACCAACCAGGCTACGCATATGACGGGTTTGAAATACATCTTTCACTAACCCGTTATTTTTATGCATAAAGAAGGTATTACCATCACAGGTCACAATGCCGGCGGCATCCTGTCCTCTATGTTGAAGCACCAGCAATCCATCATACAACAACTGATTAACTGGGTTCTTACCTACAATCCCTATAATTCCACACATGTATCGAGCCTTCTATAATAATAATAATTCTAGTCGTATTTAACTTGCTTCGCGATGCTCTCAGGCACCCAAGGCAACAAGTTAACTACTAATGCTTCTATCGGTGCGCTAAACATTGCATTACGCCATCTGGGGTCTTTAGGGATATCCGTCAACCCTGCCAGAAAGACAATAACGCACACGATGAGTAAGCCTCGGGCCACACCAAACAATGCCCCTAAAAGTCGATTCAGCCAGCCTAGGCCAGCCTTCTTAAATATTGCAGATAGTGCAATGCCAAGCAATGTGGCCAATAGTAAAGTTGCTAAAAACAGCACTAAAAAAGCAGCCAGTACGCGTAGCGCCTCATTCGGAATATCCACCGGCATCATCGGCAGCAATTGATTGGTATAAGTCACGCCAACGTAAAACGCTGCAACCAAGCCAACTATCGCCAGCACTTCCCTTACCACGCCGCGCATCACGCTTAATATTACGGATAAACCAATTATACTTAATACAATGTAGTCAAAAATCGTCATTTCAAGTCTCTACCAACTCTATCAAAACACATTGCACCTAGTAATGAAAACATTGCGCTAGTGAACAACGTCGCATCAGCTTTAATCATTACTGATAACGATACCGGGCAGCCCAATCTCTTTTATCTTCGCTAATGCGTTCATCGCGTCCTGACGAGATGTAAATTTACCTGCTTTAAGACGCAGTGCATCACCTTTAGGGGTAGTGGTCTTCTCTGTCGTGGTGGCGAAGCCAGCCTGTTTAAGCTGATCTTGCAAACGCTTTACATTGGCTGCATCTGAATACACGCCTACCTGCACAGTAAAATTAGAGACAGACTTGGCTGGTGATTTTTCCTCAGCAGCTTTAACTGGTGCAGCATTGGTTTCAGCTACCGTTTTTTCTGCAGGCTTCACAACTTTGACTGGCTCTGGTTTCTTCACTTCAGGCTTAGGTGTAACCGCTGGCTCGGTTTTAACTTCAGCCACTTTCGCTTCGGTTGCCTTAACTTCAGCAGATTTGGCTTCCGCTGCTTTTGCCTCAGCACCTTTTGCTAAAGCTTTTTTGCGCTCTAACTCTTTTGCTTCTGCTTCTTTGATTGCGGCGATACTTTCCACGTTAGGGGTATCAATTAACTCAGTTTCAGCCGCACTTTGCGGAGCTGCTACTGCTGGTTCGGCCAGCTGCTGTCCGCTTGCTACTGGTTCAGTTGATGCCGAAGTTTGCTCATGCTGCACTTCAGGCATTGTAATTTTGATAGGCTCAGGTTTGGTCAACGCAGAACGATCTTGTAAGATCTGCGGCAATATGATGATCATTAACAGCACAAGTGCGACCGCACCCACTAAGCGCCTGCGCGCTCTTTTTTTCAGTACTAATGCTTGATCCACTTGCAAATCTACGGACATCACTGCTTCCTTAAGGGGGTGTTTACATGTTCATTTAAATATTGCATCACACTAGAAACTGTGAAAAACGAACCGAACGCGACGATTTTATCATTTTCGCGCTGTTCTATACAGCTTTCTCTATCCAGATAAGCCTGCGCATATGCATCCGCTAAACTTGCAAAAGTTTTGATTGATGCAGATGGGATTGCCTCACGGATTGCTGTAACCAAGGCAGCAACACTGGTGCCTCGAACATGCTCAATCGGCGCTACATACCAAGTATCAATCTCCCCCTTCAATATCTCGACTACACCCTTGATATCTTTATCCGCCAGCATTGAGAATACAGAAAGAACGTGCACGGACTCGCCGTTCTGGTTACTGGTTGCAGACTTAAGCGTTTTAAGATTCTCGGCTAAAGCCACTGCCGCATGTGGGTTGTGCGCAACATCTAAAATCAGCCATGGAAAGCGCACATCCGTATAAAACCTGCCCATCAGCTTAATCTCTTGCATAGCTTTTGCAATAGATTCCTCTGCAACAGGCAATGCGGATTGCAGGGCGGTAACGGCAGTGACCGCACATGCTGCATTGGTGAGTTGATATTGACCTTTTAATGCCGGGATAGGCAAATGATACATACGCTGCTGGTTGCTTAGATAATACCAGCCACTGTCAGCCAACTCATAACCGAACTCATGCTGCACCAGTTTTAAATCTGCCTTCACTTCTTTCGCGTAGGCAATTAAGGTACTAGGTGGATTCATATCTCCACAGATGGCGGGGATAGATGGGCGATACACACCGGCTTTTTCGTAGCCTATTAATTCACGTGTATCACCTAACAAATCTTGATGGTCTAAATCTACGTTAGTGACGATAGTGCAATCTGGCTCAAAGGCATTCACTGCGTCCAGCCGGCCACCTAGCCCGATTTCCAATACCGCAACGTCTACACCGGTTTGCACAAAATGCCATACAGCAGCCAGCGTGCCTATTTCAAAATAAGTAAGCGAGATTGCAATGTCTTGATTAGCTAGGCCCTGCCTTGCCGTTTCCACCGCAGCAAATGCGGCGCATAGAGAAGCATCACTAACCTCTTGGCCATTGACCTGAACACGTTCGTTATAACGCAAGATATGCGGCGATGTGTAGCAACCTACACGATAACCCGCTTGCTGATATATTTGAGACAGCATGGTGCAGGTCGAGCCCTTACCATTCGTACCGGCTACGGTAATGATTTTAAAAGTTGGCTTGAGCGCCAATCTATCAGCAACCGTTTTAATACGACCCAAGCCCATTTCGATGGCACTCGGGTGTAATTGCTCAATGTATGTTAACCAAGCTGATAAATCTTTGGGTGGCGCCGCCTGTAAAAAGCCATTAGACATGCAACAAGCCTCTATGCATTTAAAGTCAGCCCCAAAAAAGTCATCTCTACATTAAAAATATAGCAAAACAATACTAAGCTACTGCTGGCAAACGCATCAAATTAGCTAACAGTGCAGCTAATCGATTACGCATTTCACGGCGGTCAATAATCAAATCAATCGCACCATGCTCCAGCAAGAACTCTGCACGCTGGAAGCCGTCTGGCAAGGTTTCACGCACAGTTTGCTCAATCACGCGTGGGCCGGCAAAGCCAATCAACGCTTGCGGCTCAGCCACGATAACATCACCAAGCATCGCAAAGCTGGCAGAAACGCCGCCCATGGTCGGATCGGTCAATACTGAGATATACGGTAAACCGGCTTTACTTAATTGCGTTAATGCAGCGCTGGTTTTAGCCATTTGCATTAGCGATAGCAAACCTTCTTGCATACGTGCGCCGCCACTGGCTGAGATACAAATAAAGGCCATTTTGTTATCGATCGCAGTTTGTACACCGCGTGCAAAACGCTCACCAACCACAGAGCCCATAGAGCCGCCCATGTACTTGAACTCAAATACCGCAACTACCGCAGGCACAGACTTAATGCTGCCTTGCATAACAATTAATGCATCTTTTTCATTTACTGACTTTTGTGACTCTTTGATACGGTCAGCGTAACTCTTACTATCTTTGAATTTTAGTGGGTCAATTGGTTGCACATTGGCACCAATTTCAAACTGACCTTCAGCATCTAATAATTGCGCTAAACGTGCGCGCGCACCAATACGGTTGTGATAGCCACATTTAGGGCAAACTTCGGCATTGTCTTCCAAATCTTTACGGTAGAGTACAGACTGGCAAGATGAACACTTGCTCCAAAGTCCTTCTGGTACTGTTTTCTTGTCAGCACCCACTACACGTTGAATTTTTTGCGGTAATTTATTTAACCAACCCATTGCATATTCCTTTTAACAATTACGCAGCATCAACTGCGGTTTTTAACTCTTGCATCAATGCAGCAACATTGCCTAACAAATTATCATCGTTAGAAGCTTCAATCTCCAGCACCATACGACTACCCACTACCACCGCATCAGCGATTGCAGCAGTAGCTTTAGCCGTAGCCGCATCACGAATACCAAAACCCACTCCTACAGGTAGTGTAGTTTGCTGGCGAATAGCAGCCACGCGTGCAGAAACCTCTTGAATGTCCAGGTTTGCCGCGCCGGTAACACCTTTAAGCGACACGTAATAAACAAAACCACTCGCCTGATTGACGATAAGCTCTACACGCTTAGGCTCGGTTGTTGGCGATAATAAAAATACAGGATCAATATCACGCGCACGTAACTCTTGCACAAAATCACCACACTCTTCTGGCGGATAATCTACGGTAATAACGCCATCAACATCAGCAGCTTTGGCTCTGTCAGCAAATACTGTGGCACCCATCGCTTCAATCGGGTTTGCATAGCCCATCAATACAATCGGGGTTGTCTGATCGGTTTTACGAAATTCTTTCACCATATCCAGTACAGAAGTTAAACCCACTTTATGCACTAACGCACGCTCACTCGCACGCTGAATCACCGGACCATCAGCCATTGGGTCTGAAAAAGGCACGCCCAACTCAATCATATCGGCACCGTTTTTAACCAATGTGTGCATTAAATTAACGGTGTGTTTAGGATGTGGATCACCAGCCGTAATGTAAGGGATCAAGGCGGTTTTACCTTGCTGTTTTAATGTAGCAAAAGTTGTTTGAATTCGTGACATAGTGAGCTTAATGTTTTACTAGTGAGTTAATTTTAAAATCAGAACTTAGTGAGTGGTGCAACTGCACAAGCTAAGCTGTACTACAGCCTATCAAACACTCACCGCGTCCTAAGTCTTAACGTTATATTTATAAAGTGATATTCGCCAGCTTAGCGACGGTATTAATATCCTTATCACCACGGCCAGACAAGTTAACCAAGACAATCTGATCTTTACTCATGGTTTTAGCCAGCTTTTGTCCATACGCTAATGCATGGCTAGATTCCAATGCAGGAATAATACCTTCAGTGCGGCATAAATTATGGAACGCAGCCATCGCTTCGTCATCGGTAATCGCTACATACTCTGCGCGCTTAATATCTTTTAACCAAGCATGCTCAGGGCCAACGCCTGGGTAATCCAAACCAGCTGAAATAGAGTGCGTTTCAATAATCTGGCCATCCGCATCTTGCATCAAGTAAGTACGGTTACCATGCAACACACCTACCGGGCTGTTAGCAGTCAGTGGTGCCGCGTGCATGCCGGTCTCAATACCGTGACCTGCAGCCTCTACACCGATCAAGCGCACGTTAGGCACATCGATGTATGGGTAGAATATACCCATCGCATTGGAGCCGCCGCCAACACAGGCAACTATGGCATCAGGCTGGCGCCCTACCATTTCCATCATCTGTTCTTTTGCTTCAGTGCCAATCACTGCCTGAAAATCACGCACCATCATTGGGTACGGGTGTGGGCCAGCCACAGTACCGATAATGTAGAAAGTATTATGGATGTTGGTTACCCAATCACGCATCGCTTCATTTAACGCATCTTTCAGCGTTTTAGAGCCACTCTCTACCGGCACTACAGTAGCGCCTAATAGTTTCATTCTATATACATTGGGTGCCTGACGCTTCACGTCTTCGCTACCCATGTAGACCACACACTCCAAGCCCAAGCGCGCGGCAATCGTTGCAGTCGCCACGCCATGCTGACCTGCGCCTGTTTCCGCAATTACTCTAGGCTTGCCCATGCGCTTAGCTAACAGCGCTTGGCCAATCGTGTTATTCACTTTGTGTGCGCCAGTATGATTCAGGTCTTCACGCTTTAAGTAAATCTGCGCACCGCCAATTTGGTCAGATAAGCGCTTTGCATGATAAATCGGGCTTGGACGACCCACAAAATGTTTTAAATCATATGCATACTCAGCCAAAAACTCAGGGTCATGACGATATTTTTCATACATTACACGCAGCTCTTCAAGCGCTTCCACCAAAGTTTCTGCGACAAAAGTACCACCGAACTGACCAAAATGCCCACGTGCATCTGGCATATCATAAAGCTGCATATTCAATCTCCACTTAAACTCACTGTACTCTATTCAAATCTAAAAATAGATTCAAACTGCAAATAGAGTCAAATTACAAACAGGTTTAACTATCTAATAGGTTTTAATTACAAATAGACTTGCTGCATAAATGCAGCAATTTTTGCTGCATCTTTAATTCCTTTTTCTGCTTCTACACCACCGCTCACATCTACCGCATAAGGCTTAACTTGCTGAATCGCAGCAGCCACATTAGCAGCGGTTAAGCCGCCAGCTAACACTACAGGCTTAGCTAAATCAGGCGGGATTAAACCCCAATCAAACACATGGCCGGTACCACCAGCAACGCCTTCGGTATAGGTATCTAACAGTAACGCTCTTGATGCAGAATAATCTTTCGCACATTGTACCAAATTTGTGTCTGACTTAACGCGAACAGCCTTGATAAATGGTAAGCCAAAGCTCGCGCACTGCTCAGGCGTTTCATCACCGTGAAACTGCAGCAAATCCAAAGCCACACGTGAAGTGACTTCTTTCACATAGATCTCTTCTGCATTCACAAACAAACCCACCACGCTTACAAAAGCAGGGATTTGCTGCACAATCGCCGCTGCTTGCTCGATAGAAACCGCACGAGGGCTAGGTGCGTAAAAAACCAAGCCGATGGCATCAGCCCCCTGCGCTACCGCAGTGAGTGCATCCTCCACTCTGGTAATACCACAGATTTTTACTCTAACTCTCAAAACCGTATCCTTAAATTCGCGCCAAACTTGTATGCTTTAAAGCCGCTAGGCTTTAGTCAGCATAAAATAAACGTACAGCATTGTAACGCTAAACCAACAATTTCAAACCAGGCTGTATATTTTTAGGCAATCCCCATTTTGCATCATATCCAACATCGGTTAAATACAGGCCATTAGGTGAAAATGTGGGTGGGGACAAGGTGCGGTCTTTATTTTGCAGCAGCTGTTGCATATAGGCTGGCGGATACTTGCCTTTGCCTATATAAATTAACGCACCCACCATATTGCGCACCTGATGCTGCAAGAAAGCATTAGCCGAAAAGTTAAACACAAAAAAACGCCCAGATTGCACCACCTCGGCTTGAGACAAATTTCTAATCGCTGTTTTAGCCTGACACTCCGCAGCACGGAAAGCAGTAAAATCATGCTCACCCACCAAATAAGTGGCCGCCTCAGCCATCGCCGCATAATCTAAAGGTAAATGAAACCAGCCAGCTTTATTCGCCATTAGCGCAGAAGCTACTGGCGCGTTATACAGCAAATACTGATAGCTTCTGCTAAATGCAGAAAATCTAGCATGGAAATCATCATCCACCGCATGCGCCCACTCTACACGTACCGTTGCCGGCAAATGCGCATTCACGCCACGTACCCAGGCAGATAATGGGCGCTTAGCATCAGTTTCAAAATGTACCACTTGTCCCAAACCATGCACACCGGTATCAGTTCTACCGGCAGCATGCACCCTCACCTCATGCTGCGCAACACTTTGCAGCGCAGACTCCAGCGCATCCTGCACGCCACAGGCAGACGGCTGGCTTTGCCAACCACAAAACAGTGAGCCATCATAAGACACTCCAAGGGAGATTTTCACACAAACCTCATTGCAATCATTACCATCAAAATTAATAACATCAGCACCATAACAACTTTATCTGTCAAATTAAAAGGTTTTTGCTCAAAATTGACAACACCCACAGTAGGCATCACCTCTAACTCGCGATGCATATCGCTAATATGGCGCAAGCGAAAGCCGTTCTTAGTCTTGCTTGCAAACTCATCCACATAATTCAGGGTAAGCAATAAGCGCACTGAAAAGCGCTCCACATCGCAACCCAAATAGCTCAGAGGTTTTAAAAGCATATGTAAGGCCAACATCAACTCTGATTTAGACGAAGTCGTCAGCAGCATAGTAAGCGCTGCTAACGCAATCACTAAACGTGAGATTTGCAACAAACCCAGCTGCAAGCCCTCAAAACTTGGCGCCACGCTAAGTGGAAATTGAGGAAGCAACTCGCCCGGTGTGCCAAAAGCATAAATCAGAAAAATTGAGAGAAAAAACCAGCGCATACGCTGCAAGCTTGCCACAAAACTTTTGCACTGCAGTTTAAGCGCCAACACACTTAGCACCAGCAACAAGGCGATCAAGCGCTGCGCATCCACAATACCAGCCAACAACAGCAGTAAAAAAAACAATAATACCTTAACAAAAGGATGCATATTCAATATATGTGAGTCAGGATTTAAAGTTAGTAGCTGTGCGTATACGCTAAATAAGCATCAGATCAATAAACTGTTACTGCAATTTAATCAACAATCACCACTCAGGTTTCAATGAACAAAAAGGCCGAGCATATGCTCGGCCCTTTTGTTCAAGTAACAATTACAAACTAGCTAGCAATTGCTCAGCACGTGATTTCTGCTGAGGTCCACCTTCTTTTAACACCTCTTCTAACAGTTCGCGCGCGCCTTCTTTGTCATCCATATCAATATAAGCTGCTACTAAATCCAGTTTAATATCAACATCTTGGTTCTCAGAAGCGCCAGATGCAGGTGCTGTTAGCGTTAAATCTTCCATAGGTTCAGATAGCGCATCCTCACCTAAATCCAAACTAATCGCTGAAAAATCGAAATCATTAGACGCAAGCTCATCAGTCGCCTCTTTAGCTAATGCTGGCACCTCTAACTCACTATCTAATGAGAAGTCAAAATTGGTATCTTCGGCTGCCGGCTCTTGAATAACTCCATTTACCGCTGCGTTTTCAGGCTGCAACAAACTGCTGAAATCAACATCTTCAGCCTTATCCAAATCTAGCGGTGTGTTAAACGAAACTTCCATTGGTGTATCTGGAATCTCAATTGCCACAGGCTCTTCGATAGCAAATTCAAAACCAGTAGTATCTGCCACGCTTGGCGCACTAGCTGGCGTTAAATCGGCATCTGCTAACACATCACTAGCAAACTCAATATTAGGCGCCGTATCTAAGAATGATGGCACCTCAAATGACGGTACTTCAAATGATAGCGCTTCGGAAGCCGCCACATCGTTCGGCTTAGCTTCTAATTCAGCGCTAACTGACTCTACTAGCTCTGGCTCAACCATAGTCAAATCAGAGCTATCATCAGCGCCCATGCTAAACTCTAATACATTATCATCTGCATTTGGGTTGTCACTATTTAGACTATCAGCTGCCACCGCAGCATCACTGCTATCGGCAATAACAAGCTCCTCCACAGTGCTAGACTCATCTGCCTTAATTGGCTCAGGCTCCGCAATGCCTAAGTCGAACTCTAGACTATTATCAGCCTCTTGCGCTGTTGAGAAACTTTCCATCACAGCAGAACTTGGGCTCAGTTCGTTAGTTAATGTTTCTGATGCAAACGTATCCAATGCAAGTGCATCAACTGCTGGCGTTTCGGCTTTGTATGCAGCTGTGTCAGATACATCATCCAAAGAGAAGTCTAAGCCAGCATCCTGCCCTGAGAACAACTCACTCTCAGCCGCACCGCTGTCACTGAGCGACGCCGAAACTAATGGAGCAGAAACTGCCGCTGCCGCCACAGCAACACCGGACAGTTTATACAGTGGATTATCAGGCTCCAGCTTAGCACCCATCTCGGCAACTTTCGCCCAAGTCGGGTCGTCAGCACCTAAAGTGGTATACAACTCACCAGCTACAGCTTCAAACGCTGAAACATCTTTACGACCGGCATACATTTCCAGCAATTTCAGGTGTAACTCATAACGTTTAGGCTCTTTAACTATCGCGTCTTTCAGGATCTCTTCAGCCTGCGCATCGCGACCATAAGCCATATAAACTTCAGCCTCGGCGATCGGATCAACGTCATTCGTATCAATCATGCTGCCATCAGCACTTTGTGCGAAATCAGTTAAGAAGGATGTATCAGACGTACTTGAATTACCAGTCGTGTTACCAAATACAGTATTGGCACGTAAACCACCTGAAGTAAGAATACCGCGCTCGAAACTATCTAATTCTTTTCTACGTTTGTTACGTAGGAACAACCAGCCAGCACCTAACATAACCAGCGCAGATGTGCCGCCTAACAACTTGATATCAAGCCCATCAATGAGGCTTTCTAAGAAAGATGGCTCAGGTGCAGGATTAACGACAGGAGGCGGAGGTGTTTTAACTGCTGGCTTAGCTGGCGCCGGTTTCGGTGGCTCTGCTTTTGCTTCAGGTTCTGTTGCAACAGGCTCAGTCACTACAGGTTTCACCGCAGCAGGCTCAGGGGTAGTTTCTGCATTTTTTTGCAACTCAGCCATGGTCTGACTTTTCAGCGCCAATAACTTTTGCATATCTGCAATTTGTTTTTCTAATGCAGCGGCACGAGCCTGTGATTCTTTTAGTGCATTTTCACGTGCAATAGCTTCCTCTTGCAAGGCC
Source organism: uncultured Methylotenera sp. (assembly GCF_946479685.1). The sequence goes on along the minus strand of NZ_CAMLGS010000007.1, from coordinate 57,062 downwards.
ACAACTTTAGCATCAGCTTCAGCAGTGCCTGACTTTTGACCATTAGCTACATTTTTCTCACCGGCAGACAGCTTAACTACATCCTGCACGCCTGGTTTAACTGGTGCAGATTTATCTTCAGCTGAGGCAATCTTGCCGGAGGCAGATTGTTTTGGTTCGTTTTCTTCTGCGGCTACTGCAGTTTTTACATTACCGGCAAGTGAATTACGGTACGCATTCCAGTTAGAAGCGTGTACTTTTAAGGCTTGTTTCGCCTGTTTTGTGTCTATTGCTGTGAGTTTCTCTACAGATGGCGCTTTAATGATCTGCCCAACTTTAAGCTGGTTCATGTTCGCATTCGCAAACGCAGACTTGTTATTTTCAAACAAACCTACCAGCATTTGATCAAGGCTTACGCCTTCTACCTGCATTTTCTGCGCAATCGCAGCCAATGTATCACCACGTTTGGTGGTTAGCTCAGCAACACCGGCCTCTTTTTGCTCGGCATCTGCTGGAGCAGCATCCTCTGGTTTCGCTGCATTGGCATTTTTCTTTTGGGACTTTTTAACATTACGTGCTAAAGGCTTTGTGGTATTTGTATCACGGGAGGCGCTACCAGCATTAGCACTAGGCCTAACCACTGGCGCAAAATCCGAAACGGCATTGCTTGCCTGTTTGTATTCAGGTGGATCAAGTAAAAGCGTGTACTCTCGAAGTAAGCGGCCTGATGCCCAGTCCACTTGGATTAACATATCTAGGTACGGATCGTTGATAGGTGCGCTAGAGCGTATTTTCAGAATTGGTGCGCCAGTATCACTTTTAGCGACATCAACCCGGATATTGCTATGGATGCCTAAACGTGTAATCCCCTGCACGTTATAAGCCTCTTCGGAAGCAATTGCTGCGGTTAAGGAAGAAAGCTCTTCTGGCGTAACAGATAGAAGCTCAACCTCTGCTTTTAATGGCTCACCCAGACCTGAATTAACATTTAGTTTCCCTAAGCCTGCGGTATAGCCAACGATAGGCATAAATGCCATGCAGACCGCTAACGAAATTTGCTTTATTTTTGATTTATGCACATCGCTACCTTTAAACGTACTAAATATTTGCAATATGAAAATAACATCAAATAGTTAGGTATGCAAGCTCATAATACACATTATATTCAGCCATCATCTGGCAGCGATATTGATGATGGAGATTTTACAACCCGGATTAACTCCGGGCTGATTTATTTCTCTATTAAAATCCGCAACATACGGCGCAATGGTTCGGCAGCACCCCAAAGCAACTGGTCACCTACAGTAAACGCTGACAGGTAGTCATTACCCATATTTAGTTTGCGCAATCTACCCACTGGGGTGATTAGCGTGCCGGTTACCGCTGCTGGCGTTAACTCGCGCATACTTGTTTCACGCTCGTTAGGCACCACTTTTGCCCATTGATTTGCCTCTGCCAACATTTGGCTGATTTCATCCAGTGGCACATCTTTTTTAAGCTTAATAGTTAGCGCCTGGCTATGGCAGCGCATAGCGCCAATACGTACACACAAGCCATCAATCAATACTGGGTTAGCTTCGCGACCTAGAATCTTATTAGTCTCTACGCCACCCTTCCACTCTTCTTTACTTTGACCATTACCAAGGTCTTTATCAATCCAAGGGATTAAGCTGCCAGCCAAAGGTACGCCAAAATGCGCGGTAGGAAAGCTCTCATCACGCAAGGTACCAGCCACTTCTCTATCAATATCCAAAATAGCAGATGCAGGGTCTTTCAAAAAGGCACTCGCTACACGGTGCGCTTCACCCATCTGATTCAGCAACTCGCGCATATTCTGCGCACCGGCACCAGAAGCCGCCTGATACGTCATAGAAGTTGCCCACTCGACCAAATCAGCCTTGAACAAGCCATTTAATGCCATCAGCATCAATGAAACTGTACAGTTACCGCCTACCCAGTTTTTGTTGCCTTGTGCGTAAGCATCTTGAATCACGTGCATATTCACTGGATCAAGCACAATCACTGCGTCTTTTTCCATGCGTAAAGTAGACGCAGCATCAATCCAGTGACCATTCCAGCCAGCCGCACGCAACTGTGGAAATACTTCAGTGGTGTAGTCGCCGCCTTGGCAAGACACGATTGCATCCATAGCCTTTAGCGCGTTAATGTCTTTAGCGTCCAGCAATGCCGGCGTATCTTTACCTACGTTCGGGCCTTTGCCGCCTACTTGTGAGGTTGTGAAAAATTGCGGCTCAATGAGTGCAAAGTCATTTTCTTCTAACATGCGTTGCATCAAAACAGATCCAACCATGCCACGCCAGCCTACAAAACCTACTTTAAGCATTTTATTTTCCACTTTTAATAATTAACTGTTGCTGAAGAATCAGCAGATTATCAAATAATAAACCCTAATTACTGCGAACGCTAAGCCAACCAAACCTGCAAATTAAAGCGCAGCAACTACCGCATCACCCATGGCATTACAGCCCACTTTATTTGAACCTTCAGTCCAGATATCAGCTGTTCTGTAGCCTTGTGCCAGTGCTTTTTTAACTGCATTTTCTACGCGTTGTGCATTAGCTTCATCGTTAAATGTGTAGCGCAGCATCATTGCAGCTGACAAGATAGTAGCCAACGGGTTAGCAATATCCTTACCTGCGATATCAGGTGCAGAACCGTGGCTAGGCTCGTACATACCTTTGTTGTTTTGGTCCAAAGAAGCTGAAGGCAACATACCGATAGAACCGGTCAGCATAGATGCTTCGTCAGATAGAATGTCGCCAAAGATATTACCGGTAACCATTACATCAAACTGTTTAGGCGCACGAATCAATTGCATCGCTGCGTTATCTACGTACATATGGCTTAATTCAACTTCCGGGTACTCTGCTGACAACTCAATCATCACTTGGCGCCACAATTCAGTCGCTTCCAGCACATTCGCTTTATCTACTGAACATACTTTCTTATTGCGCTTCATAGCGATATCAAACGCTACGCGGCCAATGCGGCGAATCTCAGATTCGTTATAGCGCATAGTGTTCACGCCCTCGCGCTCGCCATTTTCTAATTTAGAAATACCACGTGGCTGACCAAAGTAAATATCGCCAGTCAACTCACGTACGATCATGATATCCAAGCCTGAAACCACCTCTGGCTTCAATGTAGAAGCTGAAGCGAGCTCAGGGTAAAGCAAAGCTGGGCGCAAGTTTGCGAATAAATTCAGCTCTTTACGAATACGCAATAAACCGCGCTCAGGGCGTAAATGACGCTCTAATTTGTCATATTTCCAATCACCAACAGCACCTAACAACACAGCATCAGCATCTTTAGCTAACTGTAAGGTTGCATCAGGCAATGGATCACCAGCAGCTTCATAACCGGCACCACCGATTGGTGCTTCAGTCATAGTGATATCTAAATCAAGCGCCTTTAATACTTTAACGGCTTGTGCAACGATTTCTGGACCAATACCATCGCCTGGCAATACTGCTATTTTCATGAAAAGACTTTCTTAAACTTAATGTTGACTATACTAAATTCGAATAAATGATATGAATTAAAGCGATTTAAATAAAAGCGGCTTTTAAATCACTCAATGGCTACAAACAACTCAGTGACACTAAACAGCTCGTGACTAAAGCCCAGGCAAAATCTACCAGTAGCCTTAGTTAAAAAGCCAAGGCTGTGATTGCTGATGCTTAAGCTCAAACGCTTTAATTTTATCCTGATGCTGCATGGTTAAACCAATATCATCCAAACCGTTTAACAAGCAGTGCTTGCGGAAAGCATCCACTTCAAAACCATATGACTCACCGCTAGGTGTGGTAATGGTTTGCGCTTCCAAGTTGATATTCAGCTTGTAACCTTCGTTGGCTGCAACTTGATTGAACAAGGTTTCAATCACATCTGCGCTCAACACAATAGGCAACATGCCATTTTTGAAGCAGTTATTAAAGAAAATATCAGCAAAACTCGAAGCAAGAATGACTTTAAAGCCGTAATCCTCTAACGCCCACGGCGCATGTTCACGGCTAGAGCCGCAACCGAAGTTTTCACGCGTCAACAATACGCTAGCACCTTGATAGCGTGCTTGATTCAGCACAAAATCAGGGTTCAATGGACGCTTGCTGTTATCCATCCCTGGCTCGCCTTGGTCTAAATAACGCCACTCATCAAATGCGTTTGGACCAAAACCGCTACGTTTGATCGATTTTAAAAACTGCTTAGGAATAATCGCATCCGTGTCCACGTTCGCGCGGTCTAACGGTGCCACCAATCCATTCAATTGCGTAAAAGCTTGCATGATATTTTCTTAAATTTTGGTTAATAATCTGGCCAAATACTTTAGCGCCCATCTACTCGATGAGACGCTAATTAACCAGGTATTGCTTAATTCTTTAATCTCTTAATTTGCTGATTCTTAGCTTAGTGACTCTTAGCTTACTAAACCTTGCTTACTAGACCTTAGTTTGCTGACTTCTGAATCGCTTCGCCGCCTTTTTCCAGGTCTTTACCAATACCAGCTACGGTATTACAAGCTGACAACACGGCTGCAATCATTACAAAAAAGAATAGTTTTTTCATTTATTTATACCTTTAAAAAAAGTTAACTTAAATCTCTTACGTCTACAAAATGACCTGTAACTGCTGCGGCCGCGGCCATTTCCGGGCTAACCAAATGCGTACGCCCGCCCTGCCCTTGACGACCTTCAAAATTGCGGTTGCTTGTTGATGCACAGCGCTCACCCGATGCCAAGCGGTCAGCATTCATAGCTAAACACATGGAGCATCCTGGCTCACGCCACTCAAAACCAGCTTCAGTAAAAATCTTATCCAAGCCTTCTTGCTCAGCTTGCGCTTTCACCAAACCAGAGCCTGGCACCACTAATGCCAATTTCACATTAGGTGCAATACGCTTACCTTTGGCAATCGCTGCCGCTGCACGTAAATCTTCGATACGTGAGTTGGTGCAAGAACCAATAAATACTTTATCAATGCTAATTTCATTAATTGGTGTATTCGGAGTTAAGCCCATGTAAGCATAGGCACGTTCCCAATCACTGCGCTGCACTTCGTTCTTAGCCATGTCTAAACTAGGCACTTTTCCGTCAATGCCTACCACCATCTCTGGTGAAGTACCCCAAGTCACTTGTGGCTGAATCTCTTCTGCATTCAAGGTAACTACTGCATCAAATTTTGCACCTTCATCGCTGTGTAAGGTGTTCCAATAAGCAACCGCTGCATCCCACTGCTCTGCTTTAGGTGCAAATGGGCGGCCTTTTACATAATCAATAGTTGTGTTATCCACCGCCACCATACCAGCACGCGCACCTGCTTCAATCGCCATATTGCATAAAGTCATACGACCTTCCATGCTCATATTGCGAATTACTGAACCGGCAAACTCAATTGCATAACCATTACCACCCGCAGTACCGGTTCTACCGATAATCGCCAGCGCAACGTCTTTAGCCGTCACGCCTTTGCCTAAAGTGCCATTCACAACCACCTGCATGGTTTTAGATTTTTTCTGCACCAAACATTGGGTCGCCATCACGTGCTCAACTTCAGAGGTGCCAATACCGTGTGCCAATGCGCCAAACGCACCATGCGTACTGGTATGCGAGTCGCCGCACACTACAGTCATACCAGGCAAAGTCGCACCTTGCTCTGGCCCAACCACGTGCACAATACCCTGACGGGCGTCCATGAATGGGAAGTAGGCTTTTGCACCAAACTCGCGAATGTTGTCGCTCAAGGTTTCTATCTGCAAACGCGCTACCGGGTCTGCAATGCCAGCCAAACCTTTATCCCAGCCATTGGTTGGCGTGTTGTGGTCTGCCGTAGCTACGATAGAAGAAATGCGCCAAGGCTTACGCCCAGCCAGACGCAGGCCTTCAAATGCTTGCGGGCTGGTCACTTCATGCACTAAATGACGGTCGATATAAATAAGCGCCGTGCCGTTTTCTTCGGTCACAACGTGGGAATCAAACAATTTGTCGTATAACGTTTTTGCCATAGCTCTCTACTTTATAGCTCTCTGCTTTTAAGTTCGCCAGTAATACCGTGCTCACTTAATCCCTAAAATTACCAAACTGCAACGGAAAGTCCGTCACATTCTTTTTCACAAATGCAATCGCATCTTGCAAAATATCACGCTTAGCGCCGTTTACACGCACGGTATCACCCTGAATGCTCGCTTGCACTTTCATGCCGGAGTCTTTAATCAGCTTGGTAATACGCTTGGCTAAATCACTATCAATGCCGTCGCGGATTTTCATCTCTTGCTTGACCTTATTGCCAGATATTTTTTGGACATCTTTATGATCTAGACGTTTAGATGAGTCAGGCTCTTTCTTCTCCATCGCTGGCAGCAGAATATCTTTCACCTGATCTAGCTGAAAGTCGTTATCGCCAAACAAGGTAATCACGCTATCTTTCTCATTCAGCTCAACTTTAGCTGAGCTGCCTTTGAAATCATAGCGGTTGGTAATTTGCTTACCCGCGGTATCAATCGCATTCTTCAAAGCGACCATATCGACTTCTGAAGAAATATCAAATGAAGGCATACATAATTCCTAATATTATTTTCTAACCAAAGTAAAACCAAGCAACTGTAGGTGGCACCTACCACCTAACAATGGATGACTATTACTCAAAGTGGCAAACGTAATCTAATGTTTCCACTGTTTCGATATCAAATGATGAGTTACCTGGCACAGTGAATTTCTCGCCTTCGCTGTATGTTTTCCAGCTATCTTCACCTTGCAGACGCACTTTACATACGCCAGCATTAATTTCCATTAACTCTGGAGCGGCAGTATTAAATGTAAGCGTGCTAGGGAAAATAACACCAATCGTGCTACGTGTTCCATTTGGGAACATCACGGTGTGACTAACGCACTTACCATCAAAATAAACGTTAGCTTTCTTTTTAACACTGACATTATCAAATTGTGCCATTTGCTTTAGCTTTCAGAAAAAATCAAAACATTATTATCGCAGAAAAGGCCTGCCAAACCAATAAATGACTTGCAAATGGTTGCGACAAACAAGCACTCAACCACACTGCGTGCAAAACATTCAACTTACACTTGGATACAGATGCCTAATTGCCGTATCTTAACTTTAAAACAAAACTCCATTAAAAACAAAATTCAACCAACAAAACAAACAGTTAAACTACATTTAATCATCCCAAACAAGCCTGGCTACATTTACGGTTGGCAATCCATAAACATTTTAGGTAAGATTAACTCGAGATGTATTCATTCATGTAATCACCTACATTAGAAGCTACGATAATTTGAAAACTCCTAGCATTCCATACAATGAAATTGACCGACTTGAGTTCCTCAAACGACTCAATATCCTAGACTCTTTGCCAGAACAAGGCTTTGACGACCTAACCTGCCTTGCTTCAGAAATCTGCCAAACTCCCATTGCCATAATCACACTACTGGATGAAACACGCCAATGGTTCAAGAGCAAAGTTGGCCTTGCAGCCACAGAAACACCCAGGGATATCTCATTTTGCGGGCACGCCATTCTTGGCGATGACATTTTTGAAATCCCCAATGCCTTAGACGACGATAGATTTCATGACAACCCATTAGTGACTGGCGACCCTAATATACGCTTTTATGCTGGCATCCCGCTGATTAGCAGTAACAAGTACGCACTTGGCACACTCTGTGTAATTGACCGGCAGGCACGTGAGCTATCTACAGAGCAACGCGAAGCACTAAAAAAACTAGGTAACTTAGTAGAAACCCTAATCGACACGCGCATCCAATCCCAAAAGCTGGAAGCAATGAGTGTTGCGCTATTTGATAAAACAGCCTTTCTAAGTACGCTACTATCCAGTGCAGATGAGTCCATCATTTCAACCGACCTTAATGGCTTGATTACCAGTTTTAGTCGTGGCTCAGAAAACATGCTGGGTTATAAAGCCGAAGAGTTGATTGGCTTAAAAACACCCGCTATTTTTCATGACACAAATGAAATGCATCAGCGTGCGAATGAACTTAGTCAAACTTTGAACAGGCAGATAGATTCTGGCTTTTACGTATTTATATCGCAGGCATTACAAAGAAAATCAGAAACCCGTGAATGGACCTATATTCGCAAAGACGGCACATCGTTACCTGTGAGCTTAACCGTCACCCCGATGTATGACAACGTGGGTGAGTTGTTTGGCTACCTTGGCATTGCTCACGACATCAGTCAGCGCAAGCAGGCAGAGCAAGAAACCAGTTACATGGCTGGCGTGCTAGAGCGTACCGGCGAGTTAGCCAAAGTAGGCGGATGGGAACTTGATATTGCCAGCATGCAGATTAAACATTGGACTACAGAAGTCTTTCGCATCCATGAGTTAGTGCCGCCACAGCTCCCTTCCGTAGAGCAGGCCATTTCGTTTTACCCACCAGATTCCCAGCGCGAGCTCAAAGCCACGATAGACCTTGCGATTAAGACCGGCCAACCTTGGGACATGGAGCTACCGCTCACCACCGCCAAGGGCAACCACATTTGGGTGCGCACTCAAGGCTCTGCCATTATGCAAGGCGGTGAAGCCGTTAGTCTGATAGGCGCCTTTCAAGATATAACAGCACAAAAAACCATTGCCAACGCGCTAATCGCACGTGAAAAAAGCTTTAATGACATCATCGAATACGCACCTATTGGTATGGCCATCGTATCACTGGAAGGAAGATTCACCAGAGTCAATCAAGCCTTATGCAATATCGTTGGCTACAGCAATGAGGAGCTGATGCAACTCACCTTTCAAGAAATCACTTTCCCAGATGATTTAGAAGCGGATTTAGAACGCTTAAGCCAGCTCATTGAAGACAAACTCAACACTTACCAGATAGAAAAACGCTATATTCATAAAGATAAAAGAATCGTCTGGGTGCAGCTATCGGTAAGTATTTCTAGAGATGTAGACCGCTTACCGAAATACTTTATTGCCCAAATTGAAGATATTACCGAACGTAAAAATCTGCATGAAGAAACCCAGCAATTTGCTTACCATGACCCACTAACCAACTTGCCTAATCGCAGAATGTTGCTCAGCCGGCTGCATCAGTCACTGCTAAATAGCGAACGCTTCGATCGCTCCATGGCGCTGCTATTTCTCGATTTAGACCACTTTAAGCATATCAACGACTCATTAGGTCATGACGTAGGAGATTTGTTACTAAAAGAAGTGGCTAACCGACTACTGAAATGTGTACGCGCTGCTGACACCGTTTCCAGACAAGGCGGCGATGAGTTTGTCATCATACTTTCAGAAATTTCGCACACGCACGATGCAGAACTCGTTGCGCAAAAAATTATAGAGAGCTTTAAACAGCCTATCCTAGCCAACGGTCATGAAATGATGATAAGCACCAGCATTGGCATCGCAGTTGCCGCACACGACCACCCGATGAAAGCAGATGAGCTAATGAAGCAAGCAGACAAAGCCATGTATGAGGCTAAAGGCGCCGGCAGAAACAGATATTGTTTTCACGATTAAAGTAACAACATCGCAATCCCAAACAAAACCCGCCCTATTTTTAATTAGGCGGGTTTATTCAAAATCCTCAAGCATCAACGCTGTAAGCAGCATTGAGATGCTAGCCCACAACGTTAAGGTTAAGCGTTAAGTCGCGGCACGCAAGGTTTTGGCTGCTGCCACCATATTGCTTAACGCCGGCAACACCTCTGCCCATTGGCGCGTTTTCAAGCCGCAATCCGGGTTAACCCACAAACGCTCTGCTGGCACACGCTCCGCGGCTTTCTGCATCAATTGAACGATATGTGCCTGCGTTGGGATATTAGGTGAATGAATGTCATATACACCAGGACCAATCTCGTTCGGATAATTAAAGTGATCGAAAGCATCCAGTAGCTCCATATCAGAACGTGAAGTCTCTATCGTAATCACATCGGCATCCATCTCGGCAATCGCTGCAATAATGTCATTGAACTCCGAGTAGCACATGTGCGTATGAATCTGCGTTTCATCCTGTACACCGTTAGCCGTAATTCTGAATGACTCCACAGCCCAACTCAAATACTCATGCCACTGCGACTGACGTAGTGGCAAGCCTTCACGTAACGCTGCTTCATCAATCTGAATGATATGAATACCAGCCTTTTCCAAGTCCAGCACCTCTTCGCGGATTGCCAATGCTAATTGATAACAACTTACTGCTCGCGGCTGGTCATCACGGACGAAAGACCAGTTAAGTATCGTCACTGGGCCGGTCAGCATACCTTTCATCGGTTTACTGGTGAGTGATTGTGCATATTTAATCCAATCCACGGTCATGGCTTGCGGACGGCTGATATCACCAAACAGAATTGGTGGTTTAACGCAGCGTGAACCATACGACTGCACCCAACCGAATTGGCTAAATGCATAGCCGTTTAATTGTTCGCCAAAGTACTCCACCATATCGTTACGTTCAGCTTCACCATGCACCAGCACATCCAGCCCTAGCGCCTCTTGTTCGCGCACACTGCGCTCAATCTCCGCTTTCATTGCAGCTTGATAACCAGCATGATTCAACTCTTTAGATTTGAATTGACTACGTGCCAGACGAATTTCTGCAGTTTGCGGAAATGAGCCAATCGTAGTGGTTGGATATTTAGGTAAGTTTAGCAGCGCAGCTTGTTTGCTGGCACGTTGTGCGTATGTGTTTTGACGTTGACCCAATTGTGGCGTAATTTTTTTTATTGCAGCACTAACCGAAGGATTATGTACGCGCTGCGAATTACGACGTGCCTCTACCGCAGCACGATTGCTTGCCAATTGGTGCTTCACTGCTTCACGCCCCTGATTCAGGGCAACAGACAGGATATGTAACTCCTCCAACTTCTGCTTAGCAAACGCTAGCCAAGACTTAACCTCTCCATCCAGTTTCTGCTCGCTGTCCAAGTCTACAGGTACATGCAGCAACGAGCAGGAAGGTGCAATCCACAATCGGTCACCCAAACGCGCAGCCAAAGGCTCCAACCAGTCCAAAGTAGCGGTCAGGTCAGTTTTCCAAATATTGCGACCATTAATAACACCGATAGAAAGCACTTTATGTGAAGGCAGCATGCCAATCAACGGCAATACCTCGTGACGTGCATTGATAGCATCTATATGCAGACCAGCAACTGGGAGATTTGCGGCCAGGTATTGGTTATCGCCTAACTGGCCGAAATAAGTTGCCAGCAGCAATTTAACGCGGCTGCTCTTCAACTGGTGATATGCCAGATTCAAAGCATGTAGCCAATCTTCATCCAGCTCAGTGACTAGTATAGGCTCATCAATTTGCACCCACTCCACCCCTTGTGCTGCCAAAGTTTCTAGCAATTCCACATAGACCTTCACCAATTGCGGCAGTAACGCTAATTTGTCAGAGTTGTCTTTTGATTTACCAATGGCAAGATACGTTACTGGGCCAATAATGACTGGCTTGGCTTTTACATTCTGTGCTTTGGCTTCAGACAACTGCTCCAGCAAACGTGTCGCGTCTAGTTTGAATTTAGTAGCGGCTGCGAATTCCGGCACGATATAGTGGTAATTGGTATCAAACCACTTGGTCATTTCACCCGCAGCAACACCGCCACAGCACTGCGCATGATCATCATTGGACTGCGCTGAGCGGCCACGTGCCACACGGAAGTAATTATCCAACTGCTCACCATGAAAGCCTTGCACACGCTCTGGCAAATTACCCAGTGTGAAAGACATATCCAACACTTGGTCGTAAAAAGAAAAATCACCTACGGGTACTAAGTCCAAGGCCGACTGCTGATGCCAATGAAGCTGGCGCAACTCTTTACCTAGCGATTCCAGCTCTTCGCGTGCCGACTGACCTTTCCAGTAAGATTCCAGTGCAAATTTCAGCTCACGCTTTGTGCCTATGCGTGGAAAACCAAGATTGTGTGTTGATACCATCATAATTCCTATCATTTTGAAAGATGCTGAATTTTAAGAAAGGCAATACATGAAGTAAAATGGTAATATTTCAACAATCAATTAATTTTATTCATATAAGAAATGCTAGAACGCATCCACTTAGCCATCATTCGTGAAGTTGACCGCTTAGGCTCATTGACTGCGGCCGCCAATAGTTTGTACTTAACTCAGTCAGCATTAAGCCACTCAATCAAAAAGCTGGAGCAGCAGTTAGGTACCGATATCTGGTTACGCGAGGGACGTAGCTTACGCTTAACGCAAGCTGGGCAATATGTATTGGCTGTGGCCAATAGAGTGTTACCGCAACTCTCATTAGCTGAAACACAGTTACGTCAATTTGCACAAGGTGAGCGCGGAACGCTACGCATAGGCATGGAGTGCCACCCATGCTACCAATGGCTATTAAAGGTAGTCTCCCCGTATCTGGAGGCATGGCCGGATGTAGATGTAGACGTTAAGCAGAAGTTTCAATTTGGCGGCATAGGTGCGTTATTTGGTTATGAAATTGACCTACTGGTCACCCCAGACCCCCTATATAAGCCAGGGCTGCATTTCGAGCCGGTGTTTGATTACGAGCAAGTGTTAGTCGTGAGCCGCAATCATCACCTAGCAAAGCAAGATTATGTAGCACCCGAGCAATTGAGCCATGAAACGCTGATTACATACCCGGTAGAAATCAATCGCCTGGACATTTACAACCAGTTTCTTCAGCCAGCCGGCATTCACCCCAAGCGTCACAAGACTATTGAAACTACCGATATCATGTTGCAAATGGTTGCCTCAAATCGTGGGGTGGCCGCCCTACCGCGGTGGCTGGTAGAAAAATATGCAGATGACATCGCCATCACCCCCGTAAAATTAGGACAGCAAGGCATCACTAAGCAAATTTTTCTGGGCGCGCGCGAAGCTGATGTGAATATTGATTACTTAAAAGCTTTTTTCCAAACTGCACGCTCTGCCCCACTTTAAAAACTCAGCGCATTACCTGCGAAGACATCCTGCAGCTATGGGTTATTGATTCTACGGTTTTGGATAGTCCATCAAGGTCACACTTGTGAAAGAGTACTCATCTACAAGAGTTACTTTTACAAATCTGTTTGCAATTTGTAAAATAAATTAATAGAATCAACTGTGTTCTGCTCTAAGCTAGGAATGCAAGGTTATCCTGGCTACGAATAAAAATAAAGGGGACCTTGGATGAGATGTCCGGCGATACTATCGACCGAGTCAGAGCGACTTGTTGCTTTATCGAACCATGGATTAGATGACGAAAGTCTGATTCCTAACCTTGACCCTGTCGTTCATATTGCGGCACGCATGTTTGGCATGCCGGTAGCCGCAGTCAATATGATCGGCAGCGACCATGTCTTTTTTGCGGCAAGTGTCGGAGCTGGCAATTTTGACATGAGCCGCGACGTTTCTTTCTGCGCCCACGCCATCAATCAATCTGATGTGATGGTGGTACCAGACGCCACTCTAGATGAACGTTTTCATGACAACCCCTTAGTTACTGGCGAAAGCAATCTGCGCTTCTATGCAGGCGTACCACTCCGTTCCCCAGAGGGTCTGGCGCTAGGTGCACTTTGCATTGTCGATAATAAGCCGCACCCCGACTTTTCTGCCGATGACCAATTAAGATTACAAGAGTTGGCCAAAATGGCTTCCGACCGATTGGAGTTACGCCGTATAGAGGTAAGTGGCAATAACTCCAGACCCAGCTTTGAAGAGTACGCTGGTAACTCCACCACCCCTGTGGTATGGTTTGACCAAACACTATGCATTACAGAGTGGAACAATGCTGCAGCCCAATCCCACGGCTACAGCCTAGAAGAAGGCATAGGCAAGCCTATCGAGCAGCTGATGCCAGAGCGCTCCCGCCCTATTTTTCATGAAATTATCAGCAAGGCAATTGCAGCAGGTTCCTTAGATGATTTAGTAATCCCATCCGAAATCAGTGGCCTGCGTAAGGACGGCACACGATTCATCCTAGGCTTCTCATTATTCGGTTGGAAAGATGCCGCTGGCAATATTAAATTTGAAGCGGTGCTAAAAGATATTACGGCACAAAGACTAGAAGAAATTGAACTGCGCCAACAAGCGAATATTGACCCATTAACCGGCTTAGCAAATCGCGCCAGTTTTTATCGCAGTGTAGAGTCAGCATTAATTACACCATCTCCGATGACGGTGTTGATGATAGACCTTGATGGCTTTAAAGACGTGAATGACACGCTCGGCGATGCGGTTGGAGATAGTATTCTCAAAGAGGTCTCCAATCGGCTGTTGAAATTGGTAGACACTATCGGCATCGCAGCGCGGATTGGCGGCGACGAGTTTGCAATCATGTGGCCGCATATGACCGACCCAGAACTTGCAATACAATTAGCAGAAGCTGCCGTTGCAGCAATTGCAATACCGATCCTCATTGAGGGGCAAGAAATACGCGTTGCAGCAAGTTGTGGTGTGGCTATTGCCCCCGACCAAGCACAAGAGGCATTGGAGCTGGTCAGCAACGCAGATTTGGCTTTATTTAAAGCCAAGAGCATTGGTCGTGGCCAGGTCTTTCTCTTTGTACTTGCATTACGGATGGAAGCCGTAGTGCGCCGCCTTTACGCGCTAGAGCTACACCGCGCCGTCGATGAAGGTGAGTTTCTGCTGTTTTACCAACCACAGGTTAATTTAATCACAGGCGAAATTAGCGGTGCAGAAGCCCTGCTACGCTGGTACCACCCAGAAAGAGGCATTTTATCGCCTATTGCCTTTTTGCCCGCACTGGAGCGCGGCACATTGGCAGCCACCGTGGGCACATGGGTACTAGATGAAGCGTGCTCACAAGCCGCCTATTGGCGTAGAAACGGCGCGCCTAAATTACGCATGGGCGTTAATCTGTTTGGCGCTCAATTTCATGTGGGCAATCTCGTGCATGAAGTAATCTCAGCGCTAGAACGGCATGGCCTGCCGCCTGATGCACTAGAATTAGAGATTACAGAGACAATTGCTCCGGATAACGATGACGTTGTACTGAATAGCCTCCGCCAGCTGCGACAGCATGGAGTTGGCATTGCTATGGATGATTTTGGCACTGGCTACGCTTCTTTCAGCCTACTCAAAACCTATCCACTCACACGTATCAAAATCGACCAATCATTTGTGCATGGCATGCTGGAGCACGAACAGGACGCCTCTGTCATACGCGCCACTTTAGACATTGCGCGTAGTTTTAAACTAGAAACCATTGCCGAAGGCATAGAGACTGAACGCCAACGACTCTATCTGCTAGAAAAAGAATGCATGGAGGGACAAGGCTACCTATTCGGGAAGCCCATCCCTGTCGCACAATTCACCGCACTGATAGACGCTAACAAACTTTCTCAAGAAATGGCTTGATGCCATAGGTGGCGCCAGCAAACAGGTTGTGAATAACAAAAACCCAGCCTTACAGCTGGGTTTAAATTTCACTGGGTTCAAATTTTATTAAAGCATCTCGGCTTTAAAAAACCATATCTGCTTAAGTTGGGGTGTAAAAATAATATCTATTTCTACCTGCAGCCTTGGATTCATACATCGCAGCGTCTGCATTATTCATTAGCTCTTTAATGGTGATAGAGCTATCACCGCTATACACGGCAATACCAATACTGGTTCCAACAAACAGCTCTTTGCCGTTTACATCAATCGGCTCGCTAAATTTCTTAAGGATTTTCTCGGCAAACATCTTGGCATCTTGCGCACTAGAAATCTCCGTCAAGACAATCACAAACTCATCGCCGCCTAGCCGAGCAACGGTGTCGTGACTGCGCACACAAGATAACAAGCGCGCAGCTGCAACCTTAAGTACCCGATCACCAGCATCATGGCCCAAGGTGTCATTGATTTGCTTAAAGTGGTCTAAATCTAAAAAGAACAGAGCCAAAGTACGTTGGTATCGCTCAGACTGAGATAAAGCCTGAGACAGCCTATCCATCAACATGCGACGATTCGGCAGTTTAGTCAGCGTATCGAAATAAGCATGCTGGTGCACTTCATTATCACGAATCTTGCGCTCGCTAATATCTTCAATCTGTGCAATAAAATATTGCGGGATTAACTCTTCGTCTCTAAAAATACTGGCAGAAAGCTGAACCCATACTTCAGTCTTATCTTTACGAATATATCGTTTTTCCATACGGTAAGTATCAATCTTGCCGTCTAGCAGCTGCTGAACATGCTCAAGATCAATAGAGAGGTCATCTGGATGAGTGATTTCCTGGAAAGTACGCCGAATCAACTCATCATTGGTATAACCCACAATATTACATAGGGTTTGGTTCACCACAGTAAAGCGCCCATCCAAAGAAACAATTGCTATACCGATTGGCGCGTACTCGATAATTTCCTTAAAGCTCTTTTCACTCGCGCGTAAAGCGTGTTCAATTTTCTTACGATCAGAAATGTCATCAAACACAACAACGTTTCCGATAATGTCATTATTTCTAAAGAATGGAACCGAATTGACGGCAACGTAAATGGGGGTGCCATCTTGATGCCAGAACACTTCTTCAGTTGATTTATAAGGTTGTTTTGTACGGATTACATTACGAATCAAGCACTCATCTTCTGGATAGAACGAACCATCAATGCGTTTGTGATGAAACAGTACATGCGAGTTCTGACCCAACAACTCTGTTTCACTACGGCCTAATAATTCCTGCGCTTTAGGGTTGGTAAACGTTATCACCCCATTAATATCGGTCACATAGATACCCTCACCCATGGTAGAGGTGATTTCCTGAAAGCGATAGAAGCTCTCTTTAAGCTCCTCAGTTTTTTGCTTAACTAAATTTTCAATACGAGCGGTATAACCTGTGCCGATCAGCAACAACGAACCCATTAACCCGGTACCAAACAGCCCTATCGCCAGCATATTCCAGCTTTGCCAGCCTCTATGCTGTTGATAGTATTGCGTTGTTGGCGAAGTATCCAGACGATAATACCGACCGCCAAACTTGAAGTTTCTTGTATACAAGCCTTCAATTTGATTATCTGTAAAATTATTGAATAAATACATCCCAGACTGCATGTCTGTTAAGCGTACATGTACGGTATGCGCAAATGGCGTAAAAAGTTCGCCAAAGAAACTGCCTGACCTTAGCACTGTTGATAACACCCCATCCTGATTCGTACCATGTATCGGGTAAATTAACATTAAGCCAGACTCGGTGCCGTTGTTAATGATCAATTTTGTTGGCGGTGACGCAATCGCTTTTTTCAGGCTGATTGCACTTTGAATCGCATCCTTGCGATCAGGAATCGAAGCCAAATCAACGCCTAAGATTGCGCGAGTAGACTCTTTCAGTGGCACGATATAGGTAATCGGAAAATAAAAGTCTTTATCGCTTGATGTAACCAGCTTCCTTTGCGCGCTCAGCTCTTTAATTTCAAAATCTTTAAACTCCTGCGATAGTTTTTTTTCATACGCAGCTCGCTCGCGGTGCGTTATTTTAGGTGCCCACTCAATAGCGTAGGTCATCGGGTAATTACGTTTGACAGCACTCACAAAATGATAAAAATCTTGCCTAGACACCCAGTCGTTGGCCCGATAGCTAAATAGAGCACTCGTTTGCTCGATCACGGCCTCTTGAGACAAAAATTGCACACGTAGCTGTTCGGATAATTGATTAGATAATGCATCAAACTCAACTAATGATTCTTTGCGCTCCCATCTGCTTACCACCACAAACGTGATAATCAGCAGCGCAAATGTGATAAGCATCGGCACCGCGATCGTCAATGCACGTTTTCTCCATATATTTCTTGGTTTGCCAATAGCAACCAAGGTAAGCGGCAGCATCACTATCAGACCTAATGTATCGCCAATCCACCATGATGCCCAGCTTGTAAAGAACAGCGGCTTCTCAATCAGGCCTAATGAGAGCAACCCCGTCACAGAGATAGTTGCACTAATCAAACAGATGACAGGTGCAGAAATGAAAAATGTCACCACATCAATCGGGCTATCCAACGTGGTTGGATAGCTGATCTTACGCTTTAACCACCAGCCTCCCAGATACGCTTGCAATGCAGAGGCCACAGCAATTAGCAGCGCCACCTCTACATTGATAACCTTAACCTGGTGACTCGCACTGTAGCCCACCAAAATATTAAGCAAGAATGAGCCTAACAATATCGCCGGCAGCAATACTCGCCCTGTTACAAAAACGGCAGCGATTGCGATACCTGCCGGCGGGAAAATGGCCGAAGCGTAACCTGGCGGCAACGCCAACATTAGCCCTAGTTTGCCGGTAACTATATAAGCTACGATTAGTAGCAGGCTATAAGCCATGACTTTCTTTTGTGTGGATAGTTGATTAATCATCAAACCTATTTTCTTTAAAGTTAGAACTTAAAGCTATTGCGCTACTACTTACAAGCAAGGTAATACGTAGGAGATAAAGCGCTGCTATACGACAATCGCCCTATGGTGTAACAGGCACAGCCTGTTCCCCACTTTTAACTTTTTGAATGATTTTTAGTATTTCATCACCACTCTCAATACCGTCCCTAATGATTCTTAAACTAACGTCTCGGAACACGTCTTTCAACTTCCATTCAACCTCGTTGATGGTGATAAAAAGCTCGTGATTCACTTCCTCATCCAGCTTAATTTGGTCCCACATCCCAAGTTCTATGCAGTCAGTCAGACCGGAGGCGTAAATAGTCTGACAAATGCGGCTCAATCTTAAAATCAAGTAATTTGAAAGCTCTTTTAAGGACGAGTGTGAGCTCTCCAGCGCTTTAAGCAGTGCAATCATTTCTTCAATATTTTTTAATTGTGCAAGCAAATGTTCCAGTATCGGATTAGTCGCTTTTACATTCTCAAGTTTTCTGAGAGAGGACAACAAATCTATTAAGGCGTTAAACTGCAAAGCAGGAAAATCATGATTCACCAGTTTCAATGTAGTAATCAAATTGCCTAAGTCATATTGCTTTCTCACCATCCCGGCAAACGCCTCAGCCACAATCAGCACCTTGCCAATATCGCTACAGCGCTCAGCAGATAGATGATTAGGATACCCTGACCCGTCATTTCTTTCATGATGCTCTAATATGGCTTTATATACATTGGCAGAGTAGTTCATATGCTGCCTCACCACCGAACTACCGATGATGGGATGCGTCATAATGCTGCGCCAATGCTCTAATGAAAGATTCTTGGTATTGGGGATGACACAATACAGCTCACCCACATCATGCAGCAGGCTGGCAATCGTTAAATCCTGGGTTGTGCTAGCGTCGTAACGCAGTCTTTTAGCAATCTGCCTTGCAATCAGTATCACAAATAATGTGTGCTCAAATGCTTCCTTACTGTTGTTTCTTTGCACGGTGAGCAATAGCGATGCCAATGGTGCTAACGTCAACGACTTTATTGCTGATGCATCCGACTTTAACTCCGCGTCAAAGCTCTGCAAAAACGGATTGCTGTTAATCAAGCTTTCAGCTTCCAGATAAATATCTTGAGCGGTCAGTGATGAGTCAGAAGAGGTGGATGTTTCCAGCGGTTTTTTAAGTACCCGGTTAATCAACTTATCTTTGATTACGGGCGTGATCTTATAACCCTTGCCCAGCAGCTTGTTTCCGGCGTGGTCGTAAACATCTTCAGACAAATAAAATTCTGAGCTCTCAGACGCAGATATGATATTTTCAATGATATTGAGATTGGTATCGCTAGTTTGACTCGTCATAATTGTTATGTGGAGCTCACACTATTCATTATTATATCGATGCTATTTTAATTTGATTCTACCGCCAATTAATTGCGGTTTCAATTGAACAATCGCCAATAAGCACGCGCCAATCAATAAAATTTGGGCGAATAAAACATGTATTTAGGAAAATCTGTGTTTAGCAGTCTTTCATAGATTTTGGAGACACGGACAATCTCACATATACCGAATAACACTTTTAAGATACTAAAATAACAATCTTCGAAGAGAATGAATTGACGAGTAAGGAACACGCATGACCCCATCCACCATTGAATTAATCAGCGCTGCTCTTTTCGCGATTGCCATCCTGCATACATTCTCCACCAAGTTTTTTGAGCATCTGGCACATACTCAACCAACCCATGCCGGGGTGTGGCACCTGCTGGGCGAGGTCGAAGTAGTATTTGGTTTTTGGGCGTTGGTGCTAGTGCTAGCGATGTTCGCCACGGATGGTGCAAAGGTGGCCACCCAATACCTTGACTCCCGCAACTTCACCGAACCGATGTTCGTTTTTGCCATCATGGTGGTTGCCGGCACACGCCCGATCCTGCAAACTGCGATGACAACGGTGAACCTCTTGGCACGAGCCATTCCTTTACCCGGCAGCATGGGCTTTTACTTTACCGTACTGGCATTAACGCCCCTACTCGGCTCACTCATCACCGAACCGGCAGCGATGACACTTGCCGCGCTAATACTTTCTGAGCGCATTTTTTCTCACAACATTTCATCACGCTTGAAGTACGCCACACTCGGCGTACTATTCGTCAACATTTCCATCGGCGGCACCTTGACGCCATTTGCTGCACCGCCCGTATTGATGGTTGCCGCCAAATGGCAATGGGACACTACTTTCATGATAGCGACTTTTGGCTGGAAAGCTGCACTTGCTGTCGTCATCAATGCTTTAGGCGCAACGTTACTGTTCCGTAGAGAGTTAAGCCAACTATCAGCAACCGCAGCAAAGACCGTCAGCGAACCCGTGCCATTTGCCTTGGTATTGACACATCTGCTCTTTCTCACAGGCATCGTAGTATTCGCGCACCATCCAGCGATATTTCTAGGTTTGTTCCTGTTTTTCCTAGGTGTAGCGCATGCCTATCAGCATCATCAGGATCGCCTAATCTTGCGCGAAGGGCTGTTGGTCGCGTTCTTTTTGGCTGGTTTAGTTGTATTGGGCGGGCAGCAGCAATGGTGGCTGCAACCAGCATTAATGAGCATGAGCAGCGACCAAGTGTTCTTAGGCGCAACCATACTCACGGCCGTTACCGACAACGCAGCACTCACCTACCTTGGCTCACTGGTTGAGGGACTTAGTGACAGCTTCAAGTACGCACTAGTCACCGGCGCAGTCACAGGCGGCGGCCTGACCATCATTGCTAACGCACCTAACCCTGCAGGCATTGCGATTTTACGCAGTAATTTCGAAGATGAGTCCGTTCATCCACTAGGGTTGCTACTGGCGGCTCTGCTGCCCACCATCATCGCGGCACTGGCATTCAAATACCTCTGACATGCGTCAACTGATATGAGGCAACCAATATGTGGAAACAAGGAAAACCGAACACTAAGAGATGTACAGCGCATCGATGCTGGGCACCTTTGGCAACCTGTCACCTACAAAATCAAGAAACTACACTAACACCAGCAATTTGGCACCAGTAATTCAGGCAAAAAAAATCCCAACCTTTAGGGTTGGGATTTTGGTATATGGTGGAGCAGGCGGGAATCGAACCCGCGTCCGCAAGCCCTCCACAGACAGTTCTACATACTTAGCCTTGTTGTTTAATTTAACGTGCAACACACCAACAGACAAGCAATTTACACGCGAGTTACCTAAAGGTTAATGAAGTGCTAAGTAACCCAACACAACACGTATCCCGTGTATATGACACTGCGTATGGGTTACCCCAATCCACCCCACGGGAGAGATGGTGCAGCGTCCAGCAGGATTAAGCTGCTAGAGAGTAAGTTTCGTCGTTTGCGACTATACTTTTTCTAGTTTATTTACGAGGTGACTAGTCCTCGGTATGCCCTGCACTGCTTTGCAACCCACGTCGAAACCTGGTCAGCCCCATAAGTCTGTAACTTAAAAAACAGTCACAATCTGACAGATGATATCTACAACAGTTCAGCCGCTGTAAATTTCATAAGCAAGTTTGATTATACGCTTTTAAAATAGCCAACAAAACTATTTATTATGCGCACGCATGATTCGGCCTTTTTCGCGCTCCCAATCACGTTCTTTTTCAGTATCACGCTTATCATGCTGCTTCTTACCTTTGGCAAGGCCAATCTGCACTTTTACGCGCCCTTTAGAGAAGTGCATATCTAGCGGCACCAAGGTATACCCAGAGCGCTCTACTTTACCGATTAACTTTGATATTTCTTCGTTATGCAACAGAAGCTTACGCGTTCTAATTGCATCCGGGCGAATATGCGTAGAAGCGGCGCCCAGCGGCGTTACGTGACATCCAATTAAATAGACCTCACCTCGCTGAATAATGACATAAGCTTCTTTAATATTAATACGATTCTCTCGTATCGCTTTGACTTCCCAGCCCTCTAAGACGATACCAGCCTCATATTTATCTTCGATAAAATAATCAAAAAAAGCTTTTTTATTTTGTGCAATGCTCATAAAACTAAAAATTTCTTGGCGAATAGCTTAAAATCGCCATTTTACTCTACTCTCTTGTTTGTTTGGTTGAACATATTGAGTAATAACAAGTAATTTGCTCGCGTTTGAGCTCATCAGATTTCAGGTAATGTTTAAAGGCAAGCATGGCGCATGTTAAAAAAACCGTTTTAGTCAATCATTCAGCAGCTAGCATGTTCCTGTTAGTAGATGACGTTGAGCAATATCCAAAATTTCTACCTTGGTGTGGCGGTGTTGATTTAATTCAACAAGATGATGTCAGCACTATCGCCACCTTGCATATAGACTATCACGGACTACGTCAGAATTTCACAACAGAAAACCATAAGACTTTTCCGTTAGCCATGGAAATTCAATTAAAAAATGGGCCATTCAAGCATTTAAACGGATCGTGGCACTTTGTAGCGTTGAGTGATGATGCCTGTAAGGTTGAGTTCTCACTTAACTACGAATTTGAAAATCATTTTTTAGAAAAAATTATTGCACCTGTATTTAATCATATTGCCAACACCTTCGTAGATGGCTTTGTAAAACGTGCCAATGCGATTTATGCAAAATAATGGAACGATAAAATGAGTCTACCCACTGAAATTACCGTAGAAGTTGCTTATGCACTACCTGATGAGCAATTAATCATTCCTATCAAAGTGCAAGACGGCATCACCGCAGAAGAAGCAATCAAGGCTTCTGGCATCATGGGTAAATTTGCTGACATTGATTTAAGCATCAATAAAATCGGAATCTTCGGTAAGCTCACCAAACTGGATACCAAGTTACGCCATTTAGATCGCGTAGAAATTTATCGTCCGCTGATTGCCGACCCTAAAGAAGTAAGAAAACAACGTGCCGCCGACGGGAAAGCCATGAAAAAAGGCGGCGGAGATATTGCCACCTAAATTCCGCCCTAAAATCACCATCACCTCAAACTCAAAGCTAACGCCAGCAAAAAAATGGGCGCATCCATAGCGCCCATATCCATCGCCTAAAATTAAAGCTTAATTGCAGTAGGCATCTACATCTCGCTGAGAGTCCGCTTTACCATGCGCCAACTCTTCATCACTCAGATACTCACGCTCACCAGCATCGTTGATCCTTGAAATTCTGCCACCTATGCTATAAGTAGCTAGGTTCTTCTTAGCCGCTGCGCAGTTCTCCTGCTTAACCTTCAATTCTGCCTGCTTTTGTTTGTCAGCCGCTTTTTCCACCTCAGCATCTTGTGCGCGCTTTCTTGCAGCCTCATCTTGAGACGCACTACTTTCCTTATTTTTTTCCGGTGTTTTATTTTTATTAGTGGCGTTAGTGATATCGCCCGCCACCGGCGCCAATGGCGCCAGGCCAGTTGGCTTTGCTAACTTTTTGCCTTGAATCGCCTCTTGCTTAACATTGGAAGGCGGTGGCACATCACTATAACGAGTGACGCCATCCTTGTCTTTCCATTTGTAAATTTCAGCATTTGCCATCAATGGCAACACCGCTAAACATAGCAGCAATAGGCGAGTGATCATAAAACATCCCTTAGATTTATAGGTGTTCGGTCATATTATTGCTATTCTAAATTACTAGCAAGTAGCACAATTAACGACTATTTGCATTTATAGTTTACAAATAAATGATTGACACTCTCGCTAAGTCGATTATAAGTCTGTATAATTTCGTTTTGGGTACAAGGATTTACGCATGCGTTTATTGCAACAAGCTCTCACTTTTGATGATGTTTTACTAGTGCCGGCCTACTCTAATGTGCTGCCACGCGAAGTTTCGCTCACAACACAACTCTCACGAAACATTCGTTTAAACATCCCCCTTATCTCTGCCGCGATGGACACCGTCACAGAAGCGCCTCTTGCAATTGCATTGGCACAAGAAGGCGGCCTGGGCTTTATCCACAAGAACATGACTGCCATGAAACAGGCAGCACACGTAGCACGTGTGAAACGTTTTGAATCTGGTGTGGTGAATGACCCGATTACGATTCAAAGCCACATGACAGTGCGTGATGTATTAAACCTAACCAACACACACAAAATTTCTGGTATACCAGTAGTTGATCACGGCAAGATTGTTGGTATTGTTACCAATCGCGACCTGCGCTTTGAAACAAACCTAGACCAACCGATCAAAAACATCATGACGCCTAGAGATAGATTAGTCACGGTAAAAGAAGGCGCAACTAAGGAAGATGTGATCCGCCTATTGCACCAACACCGTCTTGAGCGCGTTTTGGTGGTTGATGATGCCGATACATTAAAAGGCCTAATCACAGTTAAAGACATTCAAAAATCAACAGACCACCCTCTGGCTTGCAAAGATGCGCAAGGCAGACTGCGTGTGGGTGCGGCAGTTGGCGTGGGTGACGGTACAGAAGAGCGCGTTGCTGCGCTTGCTGAAGCCGGTGTTGACGTGATTGTGGTGGATACAGCACACGGTCACTCACAAGGTGTTTTAGACCGCGTAACATGGGTTAAGAAAAACTTCCCGCAAATTGACGTGATTGGCGGCAACATTGCAACAGCTAGTGCTGCACTAGCGCTGGTAGATGCTGGCGCTGACGGCGTTAAAGTAGGTATCGGCCCAGGTTCAATCTGTACTACACGTATCGTGGCTGGCGTAGGTGTTCCACAAATCAGTGCGATTGCTAACGTTGAAGAAGCGCTACGCGGCACAGGCGTTCCATTCATTGCGGACGGCGGCATTAGATATTCTGGCGACATTGCTAAAGCAATTGCAGCTGGTGCTTACAGTGTAATGTTGGGCGGTATGTTTGCTGGTACGGAAGAAGCGCCTGGCGACATCGAGCTATTCCAAGGCCGTTCATACAAGTCTTACCGTGGTATGGGTTCTATCGGCGCGATGCAAAAAGGCTCTAGCGACCGTTACTTCCAAGATAACAATGGCAATGCGGACAAACTAGTACCAGAGGGTATTGAAGGCCGCGTACCATATAAAGGTAGCGTACTTGCTGTGATTCATCAATTAATGGGTGGTTTGCGTGCCTCTATGGGCTATGCTGGCTGCGCCACGATTGAGGAAATGCGCTCACGTGCTGAATTTGTACAAATCACTAGCGCAGGTATGCGTGAATCACACGTACATGACGTGCAAATTACTAAAGAAGCGCCTAACTACCGCGTTGACTAATTCCATTTAATATTAACTTTAACAACAGAGAACACAATATCAGGGCGCTCCGCCTTGACGTTGTGTTCTCTGTGCATTTTGTGACTAAACAATAATGACTCATTCCAAAATTCTAATCCTAGACTTCGGCTCACAAGTAACGCAACTAATCGCGCGTCGCGTACGTGAAGCGCACGTGTATTGCGAAATTCACCCATGTGACGTGACAGATGACTTTGTACGCAACTTCGGCGCTGATGGCATTATTCTTTCTGGCAGCCATGCAAGTGTATATGAAGAGGAAACAGACAAAGCACCACAAGCAGTGTTTGAGCTAAATGTACCAGTATTGGGCATTTGCTACGGCATGCAAACTATGGCGCAACAACTGGGCGGCAAAGTAGAGGCTGGCCATAAACGTGAATTTGGCTATGCGGCCGTTCGTGCACGCGGGCACTCTGCCCTATTCCGTGATATTCAAGACAGCACCAATGCTGAAGGTCACGGCTTGCTTGACGTATGGATGAGTCACGGCGACAAAGTAACAGAGTTACCAGCAGGCTTTAAGGTAATTGCAAGTAACGATACGACGCCAATTGCCGCAATGGCCGACGAAGTACGCAAATTCTACGCGGTACAATTCCACCCAGAAGTAACGCATACCAAACAAGGTCAAGCCATGCTCAACCGCTTTGTACTTGAGATTTGCGGTGCAAAACCTGACTGGATTATGGGTGACTACATTGCAGAAGCGGTTGCCAAGATTAAAGCTCAGGTTGGTGATGAAGAGGTCATTTTAGGTCTATCAGGCGGTGTGGATTCTAGCGTTGCGGCTGCCCTGATTCACCGCGCTATTGGCGACCAACTCACCTGCGTGTTTGTGGACCACGGTTTGCTACGCCTGAATGAAGGTGATTTAGTGATGGATATGTTTGCAGGTCGCTTACATGTTAACGTGATCCGCGTCGATGCAACGAATCAATTTATGGGGCATCTAAATGGTGTGAGTGACCCTGAAGCCAAACGTAAAATCATCGGCCGCGAATTTGTAGAAGTGTTTAAAGCCGAAGCGGCTAAACTTAAAGCAGGCACTGGCGGCCATAAAGGCGCAACATTTTTAGCGCAAGGTACGATTTACCCTGATGTGATTGAATCCGGCGGTGCTAAATCTAAAAAAGCCGTCACTATCAAGAGTCATCACAACGTAGGTGGCCTGCCTGAGCAATTGGGTCTTAAACTGTTAGAGCCACTACGCGACTTATTTAAAGATGAAGTACGCGAGCTAGGTGTAGCACTGGGCTTGCCAGCTGATATGGTGTATCGCCACCCATTCCCAGGCCCAGGTTTGGGTGTGCGGATTTTAGGCGAAGTCAAACAAGAGTACGCTGATTTACTGCGCCGTGCCGATGCGATTTTTATCGAAGAGCTGCGCAACACTAAAGACGAAGCAACCGGTAAAACCTGGTATGAATTAACTAGCCAGGCTTTCACTGTGTTCTTACCAGTTAAATCAGTGGGTGTGATGGGCGATGGCCGTACTTATGATTACGTGGTGGCATTGCGTGCTGTAATCACTAGCGACTTTATGACCGCACACTGGGCAGAGCTGCCATACGCATTATTAGGCCGCGTTTCGAACCGAATTATTAATGAGGTGCGTGGCATTAACCGTGTTGTTTATGATGTGTCTGGCAAACCGCCAGCCACAATCGAGTGGGAATAGCCGGAGGTCAGTCATTATGAGCCGAGCATTTGTGAATGAAGAGCGATTTGAACAAGCCGGAGGTAAAGAACTTGTTGAGCGCCCAATTAGCGAGCACCCTAACTACGTAACGCCTTGTGGCGCGCTTGAGTTACAAACGCTGGAAGAGTCGCTAACCGCAGAGCTTAATCGCCTCAAATTGACTGCTGACGACACTTTTGCCAAAGACAAGGTGGCCGAAATCGAGCGTGATTTGCGCTACGTGCGCGCTAGACTGGACTCTGCAATACTGGTAGACCCAACTAAGCAGAGCCATGAAACCGTATTATTTGGCGCCACCATTGAAGTTGAAGATGATGCTGGGGTGCAACATACGTTTCATATTGTAGGTGAAGACGAAGCTGATGCAAGCATCAATAAAGTAAGCTGGGTTTCACCGCTTGCAAAATCATTACTTGGGCAAAAGGTTGGGGATAACGTCATCTGGCAACGCCCTGCAGGTAACATCAATTTAGAAATTCTGGATATTCACTACCAATCATGAAAGTAAGCCAAGCCATTATCGAGCGACGCTCAGTTAAAGCCTATGACCCGCAACACAAAATGAGCGAGGAAGAAATTTCCAAGCTCATGTCATTAGCCATGCTCTCTCCTACTGCATTTAACATCCAAAACTGGAGATTTGTCGTAGTCACCGACCCAGCACTGCGTCAACAGATTCGCAGCGTCAGCTGGAACCAAGCCCAAGTTGAAGAGGCCTCATTGCTGATCGTGCTCACAGCTGATTTAAACGCATGGGCAAAGCAGCCTGAGCGCTACTGGTCTAACGCAGCTAAACCAGTACAAGATTATTTAGTTCCAGCAATTGGCCAATATTACGACGGCAATACACAAGTACAGCGTGATGAAGCCATGCGCTCATGCGGCATGGCCGCCACTACCATTATGCTTGCAGCAAAAGAAATGGGCTACGATACCTGCCCAATGGATGGATTTGATTTTGATGCAGTCGCGCAGCTATTAAAACTGCCTGAAGACCATATCCCAGCCATGTTTGTGGTAGTTGGCAAAGCACTTAAACAAGCCATGCCACGCGGCGGGCAACTGCCTATGGAAGAAGTAGTTATCTATAATCAATTTTAAGCGCGGGTTAAATGCTTAGCCCCATCAATTATAGCTAAGCCATCCCACACACATAATAACGCACCATATTTTGTAATTAATTTATTTTTAAGGTCTAAATTTTGTTAATTTCTAACAATATCACGATGCAGTTCGGCGCTAAGCCACTCTTTGAAAACATCTCGGTTAAATTTGGCGACGGTAATCGCTATGGTTTAATTGGCGCCAATGGTTGCGGCAAGTCAACCTACATGAAGATTCTAGCCAAAGTGCTAGAGCCTACCTCAGGCAACATCTCCTTGGACAGCAATGAACGCATGGCATTCTTGCGCCAAGATCAGTTTGCTTATGAAGACCAGCGCGTGCTTGATGTGGTAATGATGGGCCACGAGCAAATGTGGAAGGCTAACTTAGAAAAGAATGAAATTTACGCTAACTTGGAAGCCACAGAAGAAGACTACATGCGCGCAGCCGAGTTGGAAGCTGTATTTGCAGAATACGATGGCTACACCGCTGAAGCGCGTGCTGGCGAATTGTTATTAGGCGTTGGCATCCCAATTGAACAGCATAACGGCCCGATGAGCGCAGTAGCGCCTGGTTGGAAACTACGCGTATTGCTAGTACAAGCGCTGTTTGCTAACCCTGACATTCTGCTGCTTGACGAGCCAACCAACAACTTGGACATCAATACCATCCGCTGGTTGGAAGACGTACTGAACAATCGCAACTGCACCATGATTATTATTTCTCATGACCGCCACTTCTTAAACCAAGTATGTACGCATACCTGTGACATGGACTACGGTAAAGTGGCTGTATATCCAGGTAACTATGATGACTACATGGAAGCCAGTACTGCCGCACGTGCGCAGCAGGCAAAGGATAACGCAAAAGCTAAACAGCAAATCGCCGACTTACAAGAGTTCGTGCGCCGCTTCTCAGCTAACGCGTCTAAAGCAAAACAGGCAACTAGCCGTGCTAAACAGATTGATAAAATCAAAATTGAAGAATTTAAGCCTTCTTCACGTCAATATCCGTTTATTCGCTTTGAATACGATGACCGTGAAAAACTGCACCGTAATGCAGTTGAACTGAAAAAACTCAGCCACGGCTTTGATCGCACCTTATTTAATGATATCGACCTGATGTTTGAAGCAGGTGAAAAAGTGGCAATTATTGGTGAAAACGGTATCGGTAAAACAACGTTCTTGCGCTGTCTGGCTGGTGATTTAGAGCCTAAGCATGGTGAAGTAAAATGGGCAGAGAAAGCCAAAATTGGTTATTTTGCACAAGACCATGAGTACGAGTTTGAAGATGGCGAGGACTTGTTCGAGTGGATGACAAAATTCACCCAGCAAGGCGATGACGACCAAACCGTGCGTAGCATGCTAGGTCGCCTGCTATTCTCCGGTGATGACACCAAGAAATCAGTCAAAGTACTGTCTGGTGGTGAAAAAGGCCGCATGCTATACGGCAAGCTGATGCTAGGCAAAACCAACGTATTGCTGATGGACGAGCCTACCAACCATATGGACATGGAATCTATCGAGGCGCTAAACACTGCGCTAGACAAATACAAAGGCACTTTATTCTTTGTTAGCCATGACCGTGAGTTTGTAAGCTCAATTGCTACCCGCATTATCGAAATTAAAGCGGATGGTATCGTAGACTTTAGTGGTAACTATGAAGACTACCTATTAAGCCAAGGTGTGGCGTAACACCTTAGCAATCATTACCAAATAGCACACCAAATTACTCCAAACGACTAAAGTGCAGTTAAATTGCTAAACGCATCAACACGCTATTTAACTGCACAAGCCTGCCTGCAGGAGGTATTTGGTTACAGCTCTTTCCGCGGTGAACAACAAGAAATTGTTGAGCACATGGTTGCCGGCGGTGACGCACTAGTACTAATGCCGACCGGCGGCGGCAAGTCTTTGTGTTACCAACTGCCAGCACTATTGCGTGAGGGTGTGGGCATTGTCATATCGCCACTCATCGCCCTGATGCAAGACCAAGTCGATGCACTACAGCAACTTGGTGTGAAAGCTGCCTTCCTCAACTCAAGCTTAAATTCAGAACAATTTAACAACGTAACTGCCGCACTGCTGCGCGGTGAGTTACAAGTATTGTACGTTGCGCCTGAGCGTTTACTCATGCCCAACTTTCTTGCCCTGTTGGAACAAGTTGCAGAGCACATCGGGATATCACTGTTTGCGATTGATGAGGCGCATTGCGTTTCACAATGGGGGCACGACTTCAGGCCAGAATACCGTAAGCTCACTGTGCTGCATGAGCGCTTTTCAGACGTACCCAGAATCGCGCTCACTGCCACCGCTGATGCCCCTACCAGAGCAGAAATCACAGAGCGGCTAGCGCTTGAAAATGCACATCAGTTTATCTCCAGTTTTGATCGCCCTAATATTAAGTACCGCGTACTACTTAAAGCCAATGCACGCCAGCAGCTAGAAACTTTTATTGCATCTGAGCACCCCAACGACGCCGGCATCATCTATTGCTTATCCCGCCGTAAAGTTGAGGAAACTGCAGAGTGGTTAAAGGCAAAAGGCTGGGATGCACTGCCCTACCACGCAGGATTAGATGCAGATATACGCAATGCCAACCAAACACGCTTTTTACGCGAAGAAGGTGTGATCATGGTCGCGACAGTTGCCTTTGGTATGGGCATAGATAAACCCAACGTACGTTTTGTGGCACACCTGGATTTGCCCAAAAGCATGGAGGGTTACTATCAGGAGACCGGTCGTGCCGGCAGAGATGGCTTACCAGCAAATGCTTGGATGACCTATGGCCTAGGCGACGTAGTCAGCATGAAACAAATGCTGGAAAATAGCGACGCTCCAGCCGAACGCCAGCATGTTGAACGGCAAAAACTGGATGCGCTACTTGGTTTTTGTGAGTCCACCGCATGCCGTCATCAAACTATATTACGCTATTTTGGTGAGCAGCATCCGGGCGACTGCGGACAATGCGATAACTGCCTAACCCCCACCGATACTTGGGATGGCACACAAGCTGCGCAGATGGCATTATCCTGCGTATATCGCACTGGGCAACGATTTGGCGTAGTGCATCTGATAGACGTGCTGCTAGGAAAATCCACTCCTAAAGTCACGCAATTTAACCATCAACAATTAAGCACCTTTGGCATAGGTACAGCCTTATCAGCAACACAATGGAGCAGCGTATTCAGGCAATTAGTTGCCGGTGGCTACTTAGAAACTGACATGGACGCTTTTGGCGGGCTGCATCTCACCCAAGCCGCGCGTCCGGTATTACGCAGCGAAGTGATGGTCTGGCTGCGCCAAGACCAGGAAGCAGCTAAACGTGTTAGCAAAATTGAACGCGGGGCACGCGCTAAAGAGGCCTATGCAGGCGTGGCAGATGACCCGCTGTGGCTCGCGCTCAAGGCCAAACGCAGTGAGCTAGCAAAAGAGCAAGGCGTACCACCTTACCTAATTTTCCACGACAGTACATTGCTGGAAATTTTAAATCATCGCCCAGGAAGCCTAACTGAAATGAGCAGGATTAGTGGCATTGGCCAAGCCAAACTCACGCGCTATGGCGATGCCTTTTTAGAGGTGTTAGAAGGCTAAGCAGCTAATAACCTAAAGAGCAACAACGAAGCACAGCCAATATCTAGGATGCCTAGCAAAAAAATTAAGACGAAAGCATTTAATAAAGGTACGAGAGAAAGGCGTCGGGGAAGAATAACAAATGCGAAAACCAGCATTAGGGTTAAACACCGATTTAAAGCAAATTAGCAGGTAATTTTAAATCGCGCTGGAGGAAAGCGCGCGAATGAGACAGACGTAAACTATACGATTAAACCAGAACGCGAAGGTCCTTTGGATTTCGCTTGGCCATCTGGGCCATAAACAGAGTTAGCATCATTATTACCCTGCAAATGATTGAGCAACTCTTGGTTACGGTTAAAGTGCTTACTAATCAATACACCATTGAGTCTATTCAACTCTTTAGCCTGTGCCAAAGACTTTTGGAACTTCATCCAGGCAGATTTGATGTCTTTTTTGGCTTGTTTCTCTACCCAAGCAGTCATGCCAGACTCATTTGCTTGGAAACCATGTGCTTGCAATTGCTGGTAGCGTGCTTTTGCTGCAATATTGAGGCGCTGCAACAAT
The DNA here is from genome assembly GCF_946479685.1 of uncultured Methylotenera sp. Next base: position 24,613 of record NZ_CAMLGS010000007.1, on the reverse strand, counting down.
AATGATTTTTCTTCCAAAATAGCTTCGATTGCAGCCACATCCGCTTTTACCAGATGCGCTTGTTCGCGCTCTAGCAGGGCAACTAACTCGGCCACCAGCTGAGTATCTTGCGTAAAGCTAACAGGCTGATTGGAAGATGTATTAACCATCACAATATTAAGCGAAACGGCTTGTGAGTAAATCTTTTACAGTTTCAATCAGGCCTTCAGCCACTTTTTCTGAATTCACAGAAAACTGACCGCCAGCAATTGCTGATTTAATTGCATCCACTTTTTCAGCATCAAAAACATTACTCGCTTTTACTTTAGTTTCTAAAGTTTGTAATTTAGCTGATAGTGGTGATAACGTCACGTTGCCAGAAGCGCTATCGCTCACTGGTGATTTAGTCGCTTTTTGCTTAGCATCGGCCTCAACCTTGGCAGCATTCGCTTTTTCGATGCTGGCTTTATCAAGACCTAACCCAGCAGCGTTTTTAATTGACTCATTGATTTTCATGGCATTTCGTCCTTTTTGCTAACTTGCTTAAATGCATATACACGCATCCATAATGCAAATATCGGCATAGTTTAAGCTAACTTTAGCCTTTTACCTAAAATAAAACAATGTTTATGCATAATTAAAAACGCACATCTCGCCATCACTGATTATGCCGCATTAAAACATGACTTCAACTTGGCCACCTGGGCGCGCAATACCGCTCACCACTTGCCCGCTAGCCACTTTTACTTGCACCACCTGGCCCTCATTCGCCTTAGTCATTGCCTTACCTTCAGCAGAAACGCGGAACCCCTTGCCTGAAGAGGTAACCATCACCGTTTGCCCCTGCTGCACAACTGGTGAAGCCTTTAGCATTTCTTGCCTGAGTACGGTACCGGCACTCATGGATATATTGACTATACGCCCTTGCGCTTGCGCCACATCGGTAAATATGCCTGGGGGCAACTGCGTTAAATCTCCAGACTGAAACAATAAGTCATCAGGGGTGACAACCCTGCCCTGCGCCAACGGCACTGCTGCTACCAAATACTGAGCAACCACATTGACGGTGGCTTGCACATAGATGGTCCAAGCACTAGGGGTGCTGCAACGAATACCAACACTGGTTTTACCCCATGCCTTACTGCCCGTAGGTAAAAAAACTTGTGCATCCTGACATTGTGCTAGCTTTAAATTCGGATCAATCGCACCAGCCTGCACCGTAACTTTACCAGGGTAGCCGACTGTTTGCGTTTGTAAAAACTCAACTATTTTTGTATTTAACTGTGATAGATCTTGCTTGGGGTATTGCTTATTCAATGCTGCCTGGTTAGTGGCTGCATGTGATGCAGGGCTAGCACTCAACACGAGAGTTGTTAGCACCGCCAAGCAATTTAACAGACTGTTTTTCATGCACACTTTCAAGCCAATATTTGCAAATAATTGCAATTGTAAATGACACTTAATATTAGGCACATTGAATTCCTATGCAGCTTACAAAGATTCAACGTGCATTCTACGGACACAACAGTCTAGCAAAACCAAGAAAAGGGCAAGAAATACCCCTCTTCTTATTCAATCAAAGCTTGGCTTAATCATTAGAATTGCTTACACATATGTTATCGGCAATAAAAGCAATTTCTTTTGTTTTGGTTTTTAATTAAGCAGCTATACCAAACAAGCTATACCAGGAAACGATCATGATTAATAAATTAGATGCGGCTTTAAGTTTTCATCAAAATGCACTGAAGGTGCGTGGTCAGCGTCAGGAACTAATTGCCGCCAATATTGCCAATGCAGATACACCTAATTACAAGGCTCGTGATTTAGACTTTAGCGCTGCCATGAAAAATGCCATGGCTGGCGCAGCAAATAAAGAAGCGTTCAACACCAATAAAACTTCAGACAAACATCTGGATGGCATACCGTCCAGCATAAGCGGTGGCGCTATGTTCAGACCGATCATCCAAGGCAGCGTGGACGGTAACACTGTGGACATGGACGTAGAGCGCAATCAGTTTGCTGATAACGCGATTCGCTACGAAGCGAGTATTATCATGATTAACGGGCAGCTCAAAAAAATGCTCGCAGCTATCCAAGGACAATAATTACTGAAACTAGCAGCAATTAAGATTTAATAAGCTGAGTAGATAGTTAGCCAAGTACAAGTTAGGGAGAAATCGATGTCATTATTCAATGTGTTTAATATTTCTGGTTCAGCCATGAGCGCACAAGCGCAGCGTTTAAATACCGTAGCCAGCAATCTAGCAAACGCAGACAGTGCAACTAGCGCCAATGGCACTCCTTACAAATCAAAACAAGTCGTTTTTAGCGCAATGCCAAGCAAATCTCCTGACGCAAGCAGCGTTAAAGTAACAAAAGTAGTAGAAGACAACTCTCCACCAAGAATGCTATACGACCCTAAGCATCCATTAGCGAATGACAAAGGCTATGTCAGCATGCCTAATGTGAACGTTACCGAGGAAATGGTCAATATGATCTCTGCGTCACGCGCTTACCAAAACAACGTGGAAACCATGAATGCAACAAAAACGCTGTTGATGAAAACGCTTACTATCGGCCAAGGATAACCATTCAGATACCGAATGCAACTGACGCCCAATTAAGCACATCCAACTAGGAGCCTCTAAATGACAACTGTAAATACCACCAACACTGCATCACAAACCTTGCTGGATGCCGTCAATGGCAAACAAAACACCACAACCGCATCGGTGAATGCTGCGCAAGACCGTTTTATGACCTTGCTCGTAACGCAAATGAGAAACCAAGACCCGCTCAACCCGATGGATAACGCACAAGTGACCAGCCAAATGGCACAGCTTTCCACAGTTACTGGTATTGATAAACTAAACAACACATTAGAAACATTAATCAACAACGTACAAATGGGGCAATCATACCAAGCATCAAACATGATTGGCCGCAGCATCCTTACCCCAGGCAACACGGTTCAAACCGCTGGCGAGGGCGGCTACTATGGCGTGGATTTGCCGATCGGTGCAGACAAAGTAACGGTAACCATTAAAGACAGTGCAGGTGCCACCATCAGAACACTGAGTTTAGGTAAACAAGACGCCGGCACAGTGCCGCTGACCTGGGATGGCCTTAAAGATGACGGCACGGTTGCAACCACTGGCAACTACAAATTTGAAGTAAACGCGACTATAGGCACCAACACGGCCGAGTCCACTGCTTTAAGCTTTGCAAAAGTGTTAAGCATTTCCAATTACCCAACGGGCGTTAAGCTGAATTTGAGCAACTTAATGACAGTTGACACTAGCGCAGTAAAAGAAATTTTTTAAGCTCTATATACATTTAGCGTTAGCAAATAAATAATTTAGCTCCAAGGAGAATAGCATGAGTTTTCAACAAGGTTTAAGTGGTTTGAACGCAGCTTCTAAACAGTTAGAAGTGATCGGCAACAACGTATCTAATGCAAACACTGTGGGCTTTAAACAGTCTAGAGCCGAGTTTGCCGATGTTTTTGCGAACTCAATCACCGGCGGTGGCGGCAGTCAAATTGGTATTGGTACCAATTTAGCTACCGTGGCTCAGCAATTTACTCAGGGCAACATTACCGCAACCAACAACTCTTTGGATATCGCGATTAACGGCAATGGCTTTTTCCGTATGTCATCTAACGGCGCGGTTACTTACACGCGTAACGGTCAGTTTCAGTTGGATAAATTCGGCTATATCGTGGACTCTGCAAGCAAACGCTTAACCGGCTATGCGGCCGACACTAACGGCAACATCTTAAGCGGTGCTGCGGTTGACCTGCAAATTAATACTGCAGATATTCAACCAGTGGCAACCACTGAGATCGAGGGTACAATCAACCTCGACTCAAGGAACAACCCAATGCCAGCTGCACCTGCGTTCGACCCAACTGACCCTACCACTTACAACAACTCAACAGCGGTAACGGTTTATGACAGTCTTGGTAACTCACATACGTTGCAAAACTTCTTCCGCAAAACAGCAGCCAACACTTGGGCTGTTTACACAACAGTTGATGGCGTATCAACCCCTGCACTACCTGCTACAACAGCAACAATGACCTTTACTGGCACCGGCGTTTCACCCACTATCGCGCCAGCACTACCATCTGTGACATTTACGCCAATGAACTCTGCAACACCGCCAGCAGCCAACGGTGCTGCAGCAGTTACCACAACAATCGACTACTCCAAGAGCACGCAATTTGGCTCAGCTTTCAGCATTAACAGCTTATCGCAAGACGGCTTCACATCTGGCCGCTTATCCGGCTTTAACACAGCAAGTGATGGCACTATTGTTGGCCGTTATAGCAATGGTCAATCTAAGAACTTAGGCCAAGTGGTGCTATCCAGCTTTACCAACCCCAATGGCTTGCAGTCATTAGGCGGCAACGCATGGTCAGTTAGCGCAAGCTCAGGCCCAGCATTAACTGGCGCACCTGGCAGCGGTTTACTAGGTGTACTGCAATCATCTGCTGTAGAAGACTCCAACGTAGACCTCACCGCTGAATTGGTGAATATGATTACCGCTCAGCGCGTTTATCAAGCGAATGCACAGACCATTAAAACGCAGGATCAGGTCTTACAAACACTAGTGAACCTTCGTTAATAGATAGCCGCTAAAGGGAGCTCCACAATGGATCGCATGATATACACCGCAATGACAGGTGCGAAACATATCCTTGAGAAACAAGCCACGACCAGCCATAACTTAGCAAACGCTACGTCTACCGGCTTTAAATCGCAGATAGATTCGTTTCGCGCAGTACCTGTGCTGGGCGAGGGCTTACCCACTCGCGCTTTTGTAGTGGACTCCACCAGTGGCAGCGACTTTAACTCAGGTGCAATTCAGTCTACCAATCGAAACTTAGATATAGCAATTAAAGGTGATGGCTGGTTAGCAGTACAGCGTGCCGATGGTTCGGAAGCATACACACGTAACGGCTCACTCAAAACCAGCCCCAACGGCTTGCTACAAACTGCGAATGGGCTAACCATCATGGGTGATGGCGGTCCTATCACTATTCCACCTGATGTAGCGGTGAGCATAGGTAAAGATGGCACAGTTTCTACCGTGAACAACTTAACCCTGCCTGGTCCTTCAAACATCATTGGCCGCATTAAGCTGGTGAACCCACCACAGGCCAACTTAGTACGTGCTGACGATGGTTTATTTACCACCAAAGACGGCAACCCAGCTACTGCAGATGCAAACGTCAGCGTGGTGCAAGGCGCGTTAGAAAGCAGCAATGTAAACGTGGTAGATGCGATGGTTACCATGATTAACTTGGCTAGACAGTTCGAAATGCAAATGAAATTGATTCAGACCGCTGAGAATAACGCCAATAAAGCAAGTCAACTCCTGCAATTGACTTAACGCTATATCAGCTATGATGTAATTACTGAAATAATCTATCAGTACACTGTAAGCAATAAACTTTAGGCAATAACAGTTAAATTTTGGCTGTGATTAAAGGGAAATAAAATGATACGCTCACTATGGATATCAAAAACTGGTCTAGATGCGCAACAGACGCAAATGGACGTGATCTCAAACAACTTGGCCAACGTTAGTACTAATGGCTTTAAAAGATCACGCGCTGTATTTGAAGACCTGCTATACCAAACCATTAGACAGCCGGGCGCACAGACATCCCAACAAACACAGCTACCATCTGGCCTACAACTAGGTACCGGTGTTAGACCAGTGGCAACTGAGCGTATTTTCACACAAGGCAATATTCAGCAAACTGGTAATGATAAAGACGTGGCCATCCAAGGCGCCGGTTTCTTTCAAGTATTACTGCCAGATGGTACAACCGCTTACACACGTGACGGCGCGTTCCAGGTAGACTTTCAAGGCCAGCTGGTCACTTCTAGCGGTTTTTCAGTACAGCCGCCAATTACCATCCCAAGCAACGCGCAAACGCTGACCATTGGCCGTGATGGCACTGTATCAGTGACCTTAGCCGGTTCTACAGCCGTGACCCAAATTGGTCAATTGCAACTTGCTACTTTTATTAATCCGGCCGGTTTACAAGGTAACGGTGAGAATTTATACGTTGAGACTGCTGCATCTGGCACCGCCAACGCCAACACACCTGGTACCAACGGTGCAGGTTTGCTCACACAAGGTTATGTAGAAACATCTAACGTAAACGTGGTAGAAGAACTGGTGAATATGATCCAGACCCAACGTGCTTACGAAATTAACAGTAAGGCAATTACAACTTCTGACCAAATGTTGCAAAAACTAACACAGATGTAAATTTAAACTGGTGATAACATTAAGGAATCATCTAACAAACTTTAAAAAAGCATATATACAAACTAACATATACAAAGATGCATTTTTAAGGTTTTATTGTCAGAACATTAAGAGGCAATCATGCTGAATACCACGCAAGGTAAATTGCTAAATACGACAATCAAACCGGTAGTGAATACAAAAACATACCTAGTGACTGTGAGCAAAGAATTTAGCCGCGGTGTCGCTGCAATACTTGCGGCTACCCTACTCTACGGCTGCGCAGTAACGCCCACTTCCATCGTTAATCAGCCGACTACAGCCAGAGCACCATCAATCGGCAATACGGCTAACAACAATGGCAGCATCTATAGCGCCTCATCGTATCGCCCGATGTTTGAAGACCATCGCCCACGCTTTATTGGCGATATTGTCACCATTAATATTACTGAGAACACTTCTGCCACCAAGGCAAACGGAAGCAATGCCAGCAAACAAGGCTCTGTCAGCTTTGATACCAATGCCAAGCTCGGGGATAACATACCGGTTGTTGGCGGCTTGGTATCTAGATTGCCATACGCAAAACTAGGTTCTGCCTCTGCCAGCTCAGATAACTCTTACACTGACGATGCAGCAGCCAATGCCAAAAATGTATTCAGCGGCTCTATTACCACTACCGTGGTTGATGTATTGCCCAATGGTTATCTGGCCGTGAGCGGCGAGAAACAAGTAGCACTGGATAAAGGTACAGAGTTTATTCGCTTCTCTGGTGTGGTGAACCCGGATACCATTACTTTAGGCAACTCCGTTGCTTCGACAAAAGTTGCAGATGCCCGCATCGAATACAGAACCAACAGCAAAATTGATGGTGCAGCGGTTGCATCCATATTCGCACGCTTCTTCTTAAGCGTGAGCCCATGGTAGAAATCATATGGCACAACGACTCAACATAACAGCTTCAATCACACAAGCATCACGCTTACAACAGATCGTTAAGCGCATCATGCTACCCTGCCTGCTGCTAGCCAGTACCGCATTCAGCATCACTACAGCCCCAGCAGCGCATGCAGAGCGCCTGAAAGATTTAGCTTCTATTCAGGGCGTACGTGCCAACCAGCTGATCGGTTACGGCTTGGTGGTTGGTTTAGATGGCACTGGTGACCAAACTGTACAAACACCATTTACAGTACAAAGCATTATCAGCATGATGCAACAAATGGGCGTCAACTTACCGCCTGGCACATCATTGCAACTTAAAAACGTAGCAGCAGTCATTGTCACCAGCAGCCTCCCTGCCTTCGCGCAACCTGGGCAAACTTTAGACATTACCGTTTCTTCTATGGGTAATGCAAAAAGCCTGAGAGGCGGCACTCTGCTGATGACCCCATTAAAAGGTGCTGATGGCCAAGTATACGCCATGGCACAAGGCAGCTTAGTCGTAGGTGGTGTTGGCGCATCAGCCAATGGCTCACAAACGCAGGTGAATCACTTAAGCGTAGGTAGAATTACCGCTGGCGCTACCGTTGAACGTGCTGTGCCTTCCACTATCTCCCAAAACAATACGTTTAACTTAGAATTAAAAGACTCAGACTTTTCTACAGCATCATTAGTGGTCGATGCGATCAACCGCCAGTTTGGCCAAAATACAGCTCTTGCACAAAATGCTCGCGTGATTCAAATCAACCCACCAGCCAGTTATAGCCGCGTAGCGTTTTTAGCTGCGTTAGAAAGCCTAAATGTAGCACCAGCAGCTAGCTATGCAAAAGTCATTGTCAATGCGCGCACCGGCTCAGTGGTAATGAACCAAACCGTAACCCTTGAAAGCTGCGCGGTATCGCATGGCAATTTAACTGTTACTATCAATACAGACCCTGTGATAAGCCAACCCGGCGCATTGGCCAGCGGCCAAACGGTTGCAACTGCACGCTCTGAAATCGACATTAAAAAAGACCCTGGACAAGTAGTTAAGCTAGATAGTGGCGCCAATCTTTCTGACGTGGTGAAGGCATTAAATGCGATTGGTGCAACTCCACAAGACTTGCTTGCAATATTACAAGCGATGAAGGCAGCAGGCTCACTGCGTGCTGAACTAGAAGTAATTTAAGTGCAAGCCAGCCATGACTAACAACATTAACAAAAGCATTACTAACAAGGCGGATTTATCAGGCAATCTTGCGATTGATGCCAATAGCCTGAATAACTTGAAACAGGCCGCACGAGAAAACTCGCCTGAGGCAATCAAAGGCGTGGCTAAGCAATTTGAAGCTATTTTCATGAATATGATGCTAAAAAGCATGCGTGATGCAACACCGCAAGACAGCTTATTAGATAACGATCAAAGTCGCACTTTTATCAGCATGCTAGACCAGCAACTGACCAGCAACCTCTCATCTAAAGGCTTAGGACTAGCTGATGTACTGGCAAAACAGTTGAGCCCAAACGGTTATGCTGCAAACAACGCACTTGAGCAGGCTGTAGATAACAACACAGGCCTCACAGACAAACAATCTAGCCTGAATCAAAATTTAATCAGCAATCCGTTTCTATACCAAGCCCAGATAGCACTGCAACAAAATCCTAGTCGCTTGAACAGCACAGCTAAAGACAATACTGAGTTTAAACCACTCAATGATGACAGTAGCGCGGATAGCTTCCAAAGGAAAATGGCTCAGCACGCCGAGTCCGCAAGTCGCGCTACCGGCATCCCTGCCCACCTAATGCTGGGGCAAGCAGCGCTGGAAAGCGGCTGGGGCAAGCGTGAGATCAGAGCTGCAGATGGTACAGCAAGCAACAATCTGTTTGGCATCAAGGCTACTAGTAACTGGAACGGTAAAGTGGTTGAAGCTGTAACGACAGAGTACGTCAATGGCATTAAGCAAAAGCGCATAGAGAAGTTTCGCGCATATGATAGCTATGCAGACTCATTTAAGGACTTTGCTAACTTAATGCGCAATACTCCGCGTTATGAGAACGTTATGGCCAACTTGGATAACGTACAAGGCTATGCAAAAGCCATGCAAAAAGCAGGATATGCAACCGATCCGAATTATGCAGAAAAACTCACAAACGTGATTAAAAAAGTGTCATCATCATAAAAAGTAATTCACCACCCATGGCCTAAAGTTTTAATATTTAATGCCGTCATACAATATATGAAATTAGTTAAAGTGAGACGCTACCATGGCCTCTAACATCTTAAATATCGGAAAAAGTGCCCTTGCTGCGGCGCAGGTTGGCATCAGTACCACTGGTCACAACATCGCCAATGCCTCTACACCTGGCTACTCCAGACAAGTTGTTGTGCAAGCGGCTGCACAATCACAAAACTTCGGATATGGTTTTGTTGGCCAAGGCACTGAAGTTGCCTCCGTCACCAGGATTTTTAACGACATATTAGCGGCACAAGCAGTACGTAGTCAGTCCAACAGCTCTAGTGCCACTACTTACCTATCTCAAATGACATCTATCAATGATATGTTGTCTAACTCAACAGCTGGCCTCAACCCAGCAATGAGTGATTTTTTTGGTGCAGTACAAAAATTAAGTGCAAACCCGAGTGATCTGGCCACGCGCCAATCTATGCTGTCGTATGCACAGTCTCTGTCCAGCCGCTTCCAAACCACGAATAACCGCTTAAATGAAATTCGCGATAGCGTAAACTCACAAATCACATCCAGTGTAGGTTTGGTTAACACATATGCAAAACAAATTGCCGGCCTCAATGATGTCATTGAAAAAGCTTTGAGTGCAAATGGAAGCGCACCTAACGACTTGATGGACCAACGAGATCAGTTGGTATTAGAACTAAGTAAGCAGATTAAAACTACCGTAGTATCTCAGGGCCAAGGTGGTTATAACGTATACGCAGGCAATGGCCTGCCATTAGTCGTTGGTAAAGAGACTTTCAGCCTCATGACCAGCCCTTCAGCTACGGATCCAAGCCGCATTGAAGTTGCATACCAATCTAACAGTAAAACAACAATCCTAGGCACCAATAGCCTACCGGGCGGCGTAATCGGCGGTCTATTGCAATTCCGCTCAGAATCACTTGATGCTGTACAAAATCAAATAGGTCAGATTGCTGTAGTGCTGGGCGATACATTTAACTCTCAGTTGATGCAGGGTTTTGATTTAGATGGCAACCTTGGTTCCGCACTATTTAGCATTCCTGACCCTATCGTCAACTCAAGCGCACTTAACTCAGGCCCGACCACTACACCTGCCAATGCAAGCCCAGCAGAGGTAGCGGCGAAAATTGTAGATGCCAAAGCACTAACAACCAGTGACTATAAGTTGCTATTTGATGGCACGAACTATAGCGTGACCAGGCTGAGCGACAACACTACGCAAAGCTTTAGCAGCTTGCCGGCAAATGTGGACGGATTAACGATTAGTCAAACTTCTGGCACCATGTTGGCCGGCGACAGTTTCTTAATCAAACCAACACAAAATGCCGCATCAAAATTCACGCTTGCAATTACTGATGCAAGAAAGCTTGCAGTTGGTGCCAGCGCACTGAGCTCCAGCGCAAATGCTGCCAATACAGGTGCTGCTAGCATCAGCAGCCCAGTCGCTAGCAGTTCATATGCCTCTAGCCCTATCGCAAGCCCGTTTAACATCACTTACAATGCTGGCGCACCCAATACACTCACAGGCTTTATTGCCACCGAGCCTGTGACAGTCACCTCTAATGGCACGTCTGTGACTTATGCGGCAGGTGCGCCTGTCACATTTGTAAATGGCGCAACCATCACAACAGCCGGCATGAGTTTCGTCATTTCTGGAACACCAAATAACGGTGACCAATTTACGATTACACCAGGTAGCGCTACTGGCCCTAGTGACAATACCAATGGCTTATTATTGGCAAGCCTGCAGAATGCAGACACTATTACCGGTAATAAGAGTTACTCAGAAGCCTTTGGTCAAATGGTCAATGGCGTAGGCAACAAAACACGTGAACTCGGTATACTGAGCGTGTCTGAAGGTCAGGTACTGGAGCAGATCAATGCATCAGTGCAGGCTGAATCCGGTGTTAACCTAGACGAAGAAGCAACCAATCTAATACGTTACCAGCAAGCCTATCAGGCTGCAGGCAAAATGATGCAAATTGCTAGTCAACTGTTTGATGTGCTATTGCAACTTGGCACCTAATCAATAGCCTAAGGGTCAATAGCTTAAGGAGTTACCATGCGAATCAGTACCAATACTATCTATCAATCCGGTATTTCGAAAATAACGAATTTGCAATCAGAGCAAACTAAGCTGATGCAGCAAATATCTACCGGACAGCGCATTGCCTCGCCGTCAGACGACCCTGTAGGCGCAGCAAGAGCATTAGAGATTGCACACGCAAAAAGTGTGAACTCAAATTTTGCTGACACTAGACAAACAGCACAACTCAAACTCAATACGCTAGAGTCTAACCTCACCAGCATCACCAACACGATGACTTCAATTCAATCATCGCTAGTTGCAGCAGGCAACGCGACCTACTCTGACTTGGAACGCGGTTTTATTGCGGCAGATTTAAAAACCGCATTAGATGGCTTAATTGGCCTTGCGAACACAAAAGATGCTGCCGGCAATTATTTATATGCTGGCTTTCAGACAAATACTGCCCCGTTTGTTGCCAACGCCACTGGCGCTGCATACGTAGGTGATAGCAACAATCAACTACTGCAAGTGGATGAGTCGCGACAAATGGTAGTAAATGCTACCGGCGATGATGTATTTAAAGCTGGCGGCAATGATGTTTTTGCGACTATACAGAACTTAGTCACCTTACTAAACACCCCACTAACACCTGCAAATCAAGCAGCATTTACCGCTGGTGTGGCTACTGGCCTAAGCAGTATGCGCCAAGGCTTAGATAATGTGCTTACGGTACGTGCAAGTATAGGCTCAAGACTAAACGAGCTGGATCAATTAGACATCTCAGGCAGTGATTTAGACCTGCAATACAGTAAATCATTGTCTGAAATCCAAGACTTAGATTACGCATCTGCGCTGTCTGACTTATCTAAGAATCAAACAATTATGGAAGCTGCGCAAAAATCATTTGTAGCAACGACCAGTTTGTCTTTGTTTAATTTTATTCAGTAGCGTTTTAGTTAACGCCTAATATCTTGTGAGGCTTTAATAGCAGCTGATATTACTGGAGTTTACGAGCAAAGGCGCACGCGTGCGCCGAGTAGACTACTAACCCACCAGCGGTTATTTAAGCACGTCCAGTAAGCTGTTATTTACTATTAGTATGCTTAGGCACAGCTACTTGCATCATATTATCTGTACCCTGCTCAATAAACTTTACAATGGGCTGCAGCATACTGGTTAATGACAGCGCCACCACCACAAAACCCATACTCAAGGTAATTGGGAAGCCAATACCAAACAAGTTAAGCTGCGGCGCTGTGCGCGTTAATATGCCCAAGGCCATGTTGGTAATCAGCAAAGCACATACGGCAGGCATAGCCAGCATTAAACCCGCACTGAAAATCGTATTGCCCCACAACGCGATTTGCATTGCATCAATCCCCGCCCCACCCAACCCTATCGGCATCGTAGTGAAGCTGTGGGCCATCGTAGTGACAATAATCAAATGCCCATCCAAGCTTAAAAAGATAAGCATCGCTAGCAACACTAAAAGCTGGTTTAAAGCGGTGGACTGGCCATGTGTTTGCGGATCAAAAAACTGCGCAAAGCCTAACCCCATAGTTAAACCGATTAATTGCCCAGCTAAGTCAACCGCAGCAAATACCAAACGCATACTAAAGCCGATGGCAAAGCCAATAATCACCTGCTGAACTAAAACCAACAAACCATCTAAGGAAAAGACTTCAAACTGAGGGAGAGGTGGAATAGTAGGAACGATAATGATGGTGAGCAACACACTCAATCCCAGTTTCACTCGCCTAGGAATCGTCGTGTGGCTAAAAATTGGCACAATGGCGATAACAGCCAAAATACGGGTGAGCGGCCACAATAAAGTGATGACCCAAGTTTGTAGAAACTCACCACTGAATGTAATCATGATTTAAACGCTACTGCTACTAGGAGGTGCTAATTAGCCATTGCAGGTATGCTGGTAAAGACCAAGTGCATATAGTCAACCATGGTGCTTAGCATCCAAGGGCCCGCAAACATCAACGCGACAAACACGCCCACCAGCTTAGGGATAAAAGACAATGTTTGTTCATTAATTTGGGTTGCTGCTTGAAAAATACTGACCAACAAACCGATCGCCAGCACAGTAAGCAATATAGGAGCAGAAATCATTAAAGTAATGCCCATCGCATCTCTACCTAACGTCATTACACTTTCTGGCGTCATTAGATACTCCCTACTTTATATGCATTAAGAATTAACACGGCTAATAAAAACTTTCCACCAATGAGCCCAGTATCAACTGCCAGCCGTCCACCAACACAAACAACATCAGTTTGAATGGCAGCGCTACAATGGCTGGAGACACCATCATCATCCCCATAGACATCAACACACTGGCAACCACCATATCGATAATCAAAAAGGGGATAAAAATAGCAAAGCCAATTTGAAATGCTGTTTTTAGCTCACTGGTCACAAATGCTGGCACTAGCACCTTTAGTGGCACCTGATCCGGACTTTCAATTTTATCGACCTCAGCCATCTTTGCAAACAAGGCAAGATCACTCTCACGCGTTTGTTTAAGCATAAACTCCTTGAGTGGCGCCACACCTTTGTCCATCGCCTCTTGCATAGAGATTTGATTCTCAGACAAAGGCTTATATGCATCCACATAAATCTTATCAATCACCGGCGACATCACAAAAAAGGTGAGGAATAAAGCCAGACCTATCATCACCTGATTAGGCGGGACAGATTGTGTGCCCAATGCCTGACGCAGCAGTGAAAGTACAATGATAATGCGCGTGAAGCCCGTCATCATTAACACAATGGCGGGTAAGAACGTGAGTGAGGTAAGTAGAATTAAAGTTTGTAAACTTAATGTGTAGTCTTGACCACCACCAGCACTTGGCGATGCATGTACTAACGGTAAAGCATCTGCGGCTAATACTGAAAATGGCAATAACGCCAAACCTACAATAGACAAACCCTTTAAACAAACAGCCCAACTTTTAACCATTAGTTTTCTCAGTAAATTTACTTGCCGAATTCTTTAAAATTTTTCCAAACGATGTGGCAAGCGTTTCAGCATGGCCAACCTGAGCATCAGCGCCTATTTTTACGCTGCCCGCTTCTGCGACCACACCTTTTTCGAGATTAGCAATGGCGCTCACTTGCCCAGGCGCTACACCGACGACCAACCATCGATCGCCTACCTCTAATACCACTACGCGTTCCCGTGTACCGACACTAGCACTTCCCACAATCTGAATGGTAGAGTGCTGATGGCCGATACCAGGTAACATGCGTCTTACCAAATATGCAACGCCAGCCATCACCCCTAATACCAACATAAGGCCTAGTATCATTTTGAGCAGGCTGCCTGTGGGCGAAGGGTGTACTACTGGCTCTGCAGCCCATGCTGAACTTGATAACCAATACAGCATGAAGATAAATAAGGATTTCAACTTCATTAGATTCAGCAGTTTCTGAGTAGGCAATTTAATCAAAGACAATTAACGGTTAATTTTCCGTATACGTTCTGCAGGAGTAATAATGTCGGTTAAACGAATACCAAATTTGTCATTCACTACCACTACTTCGCCCTGCGCAATTAGGCAGCCATTCACCAACACGTCCATTGGCTCACCGGCCATGCCATCCAACTCAACGACTGAACCTTGCGCTAATTGCAGCAAGTTCTTAATCGCAATTTTAGTACGGCCCAACTCTACGGTCAGTTGTACCGGAATATCTAAAATGAAATCAATGTCATTTTGCGTTTCGTGCAATTTATTCTTCGCTGTAAATTCTGTAAATACTTGAGCCTTCTCAGCCTTATCCGTCTGCAATGCTGCGGCTTGCTCATCCATAGCAGCACCCCAATCATCTGCAGCACTCTCAGACGATGCCTGCTCTGCCATTGCAGCGCCCCAATCATCTTCAGCGATGTTGCTATCATCCACTGGATCAGTCGCCATAAGGTTCTCCTTTAATATATTCCGTAGAGTTTGATCTCAAAAGTTTTTCTACACGCAAGGCATACTGCCCATTAAACAATCCATACTTACATAGCATAACGGGCACACCGTCTACTTTAGCCTCAATGGAGTCATCCATACTGATTGGTATCACGTCGCCAACCTTCATGTTGAGCACTTGTCCCAGCCGCATATCGGTTGTGGCTAAATCTGCAACAATTTCAATTTCCGCCGCTTGCACCTGCTGTGTCATGAGTTTGACCCAACGCTTATCAGCACCCAGCACCTCACCTTGTAATGGTGACGTTAATAAATCACGAATCGGCTCTACCATAGAGTATGGCATGCAAAAATGAATTTCACCGCTAGCTGGCCCTAGCTCCACATTAAAGGTCGTCACCACCACAACCTCATTCGGCGTGGCGATGTTGGCAAACTGGGTATTCATTTCTGAACGTAGATATTCGAACTCGATTGGATACACTGGCTCCCAGGATTTTGCATAGGTTTCAAACACAATGGCTAAAATACGCTGGATAATCCGCTGTTCAGTCTGCGTAAAATCTCTACCCTCTACGCGAGTATGGAATCTACCGTCGCCACCAAACATATTATCAACCACTAAAAATACTAGCGTAGGGTCAAATACCATCAGCGCGGTACCACGCAATGGCTTCATTTGCACTAAATTTAAGTTGGTAGGTACGACTAGGTTGCGAATAAAATCGCTATATTTGGTAATGCGTACAGGGCCGACTGAGACTTCGACAGTGCGTCTTAAAAAGTTAAATAACTCGATACGTACAAGACGAGCGAAACGCTCGTTAATAATCTCCAGCGTAGGCATACGCCCACGCACGATACGCTCCTGCGTGGCTAAATTATAGTCACGGACACCTTCGGTTTCAGAAGTGGATTTATCATCATCATGATCTACCCCTACACCCTTTAACAGTGCATCTACTTCGTCTTGTGATAAAAACTTATCGGCCATAATTTAACTGTACGTAGATTACTGAGCTAAAAATTACTGAACAAACTATTGAACTACAAAAGAAGTAAAAAATACGTCTAAGACCTCTTGAGGCTTAGCATTAGGGGCAAAAGGCTTTTTCACTTCTGCAATAATCTCATTACTTAAATCCTGCTTACCCTCAACAGTGGATATTTCTGCCGCACTTTTGCTGGTTAACAGTAACAATAAACGGTTTTTAACTGCCGGCATATGCAATTTAATAGCTTCGGCAGCTTCAGCACTCGCAACCTGCAGTGAAATATCAACCTGTAAGAACTTTTCATCTGGGTCTGGCTGTAAATTAACTGTGAATGTATCTAAAGTTAAGAAAACAGGCGCTTTGGCCGGTTCTTCTTTTTTCACTTCTTCTTTTTTTGTATGCGATTTCTGTTGGGTCAAAAACCATGCAGCACCGCCACCACCTAGCGCTAATACAACAGCAGCAATGATAATGATAAGCTTCTTTTTGGAGGCTGGAGCCGCTTCTTCTTCTGGTGCTTGTACTGGATCTTGAGCCATGAACTTTTCCTTTAATTTAACTTAGGTTGCATATTATGCAATCATAGCCATATTATGGCTACATTATGCAAAAAAATTAAACTACAAGATACAGGAATTAAAGGCGGAAAAGCGCCTTAGATTCCTATTTAGCTGAATACGGCTGTGACGGGCATGTATTGCCCTTAAGCGAAGGTGTCAACCAAACCATCCGATACGCGCGCACTCACTTTGGCATGACTGTCAGTTTCTACCGCTTTAGTAGATGTCTGATTTTTTGCACCGTCAAACACTCTACCTTGACCTTGTGCAGCCTGCTGAAACTCTTGCTGCGACTGCTGACTGGTGCTGACATTGGCTTGACCCAACTGAATGCCTGACTCACTCATTTTTTCGCGCAAGTGCGCCATACCACTCTCAAGCGCTTTTCTCACCTCATCATTATCTGAGATAAACGTCGTATCTGCTTGATCGTTATGCACATTAATCACAACCTTCAACGGGCCTAAATCTGGCGGGTTTAACGTCAGTGAAGCCGATTGCTGGCCTGCGCCAACCATCCACACCACTTTTTGACTAATTGCCTGGTCCCATCCAGTTTTACCTGGGTAAACATTAATCACATTCGCACTTGCTAGCTGCTGAGCCGCAACATTGTTATTGGTTTGCGCTGGAGTGGCGCTTGCAGCCTGCAATTGCACTGGGGTAGGCATAGCATCTTTGACTAGCGACTCTTTGGCTGATAAGTCTTTTGCAGCATTCGCAATTGCTTTACCAAACGCGGCATCATCTGCAACTGGTTTCATATCGGGTTTAGCCGCCAACACATCCGCCAGGCCATCACCCTGTGGTTTAGCACCAACATCGCTAACAGCTTGCTGTGCCTGAGCGTTACTCTCTGCAAGATTATTAAATGCAGCCATCAGGTTCTTTTGCTGCATCGCAGCATCTGTGCTGCTTAATACCGCGCTACTAGCACCCAAGGCTGGTGGAACCTGCCCACTGCTGGCCACGTTTTGTAAGCTAACTGCTGCTGGGATACCCAAAGATGCAATCAAGTTATTGCCTGCGTCAGCAGGCACAGAGGCTGGTGATTGATTTTTAGCATCAGGAGTCAGGCCAGTTTGATTTGCCATATCACGCGCCGCGTCTAGCTGTTTGCCTAAATCAGCTAAAAAAGAGGCATCTAGCGTCACATTACTGGCATCCTTGCCAGCCTGAGTTGTTTGCTCAGAACCTGAGGTGTCTTTTACAGTCGTTTGCTGCGCAGATTTTTTTGCATCATCTGGCTTAGCTTGATTATCCGGTTTAGCTTGAGTCTGGGCTTGCTTAGCCTTAACTTGCCTATTGAGCTCAGCCTGAAAAGCTGCCTTGGCGTTTTCTGCAGATGATTTATTAATAGGCGAACCATTTTTGTTCGCCACATCAGCCAAATTTAGCGCTTTTGTCTGAGTTACTGGTGTTGGTAATGACTGCATGCTAATCCACCTATTAGAGAATATTTACATATTAAACTTAAGCATCATGATTCAATTCATCGATATGAATACCAAATCATTGCCTGTTCCATAAATTTAATACCAAGCTTAACGAAATTTAATGCCAGGCTTAACGTTTCATGCGCGTCATGCGGGTTGCAAACTCATCCATCAATTTCTGATCTCTTTTTTGCTCCACTTTGGCAATACGCTTATCCGAGCGCGATATCAACACATCGTAGGAGAGTTTTTTACGCTGACTTTCTTGCCACAGCGTGCGGTGTACATTCAGTTGCTGCTGTGCAATGAGTACAACATCTTTCTGACCAGCAATGGCGTGATCAAGTTTCTTGAAGAAATTCTGAAAGTTTTGGTAAGCTTCAGCTGTCATGCCTTTAGCAAGATTGGCAGCCAGATTTTCCTGATAACCTTTACGATACTCTAACAACATATCATATTTGCCTTGCGCCTCATCCACCACCTTCATCGCCTTGGCTAAAGCTTCCGTTGCTAGCTCTACTTCTCGGGCTGCAATTTCTTCTAACATTTTCAATACGTTGCTAGATTTTGTCGTCATAAGATGGCTCCTAGTGATACTCGCTAAAAGTAAGACCTAACAATCAACCCAATGGAACGCCATGCATTACTGCTGCTAAAAACTGTAAACTCTCATCCCAGTCAGAGCGCTCTGCCACATCCTGCTGCAACAGCCTCTCAATTAACTCATGCTTAGAAATTGCCATATCTAGTACGGCATCACTCCCAGCTTCATAGGCACCTACGTTAATTAAATCCACACTACGTGCATAACGTGAGTTTAACTGCTTTAGTTTACGTGCTAATTTCTGATGCTCAGGGCTAGTAATATTGTGCATTGCACGGCTAATTGACTGCTCAACGTCAATCGCTGGGTAATGTCCACTCTCCGCCAAACTACGACTTAATACTATATGGCCATCTAAAATGGCACGCGCAGCATCCGCAATTGGGTCCTGCTGGTCATCCCCCTCAGTCAGCACCGTGTAAAATGCAGTAATCGACCCCTCACCTCTACGGCCATTACCAGCACGCTCAACCAATGCCGGCAGCTTAGCAAACACCGACGGTGGATAACCTTTAGTAGCAGGCGGCTCACCAATGGCCAACGCAATCTCACGTTGCGCCATTGCGTAACGTGTTAATGAGTCCATAATCAGCAGTACGTTCTTGCCTTCGTTACGAAAGCTTTCGGCGATGGTAGTGGCATAGCTCGCCCCCTGCAAACGCATCAAAGCAGGAGCATCAGCCGGGGCAGCCACGACTACGGAACGCGCCAAACCTTCTGGGCCTAAAATCTGCTCAATGAACTCCTGAACTTCACGTCCACGTTCACCTATCAAACCCACCACAATCACATCGGCAGTGGTATAGCGCGCCATCATGCCAAGCAACACACTCTTACCAACGCCAGAGCCGGCAAACAGCCCCATGCGCTGACCACGCCCCACGGTTAACATGCTATTGATGGCGCGAACACCAACATCTAGCACTTCTTCTATCGGCGCACGCATCAAGGGGTTCATCGGCCGCGCATTTAGTGCAGAGCTCTGGCTTGGAATAATATCGCCCAAATCATCCAACGGATTACCGGCACCATCCACCACTCTACCCAGCAAATCTGCACCCACTGGTAGGTGACGCGCCCTATCCGTTGCACGGCGCCGCGGCGGCTGACCATGATGCGGCTTTGGCAAGCTCTCGGCGATTTCTAAGGCAAACACCTTTGCACCTGGGGTAATACCGTCTACGCTACTTTGTGGCATCAACAGCATGCGCTCACCGTCAAAACCAACCACTTCAGCTTCCACGCGCCTACCCTCTGCTAACGGCACATAGCAGGCGCTCCCAATTGGTAACTTAATCCCTACCGCCTCCATCACTAAGCCGGTTAGCTTAACGATACGCCCAGCAATTTCTAACGGCTCAACGATGCGTAGAATCTCTTTACAGTCGCGAATATGATTACGCCAGCGCTGCTGATGCACGTTCAAGTGCTTACTTTCAGCAACTTCCAGCACCGCATCACTCATGGTAATAGCCAATCATTATTCTGTGCTAAAGCCTCGGTAATTCTTTTCCAGCGCGTAGCGTTGGTGGCGTCCACCTGATTAGCGCCGGTCTCCACCAAGCAACCTCCTCGCTCAATACTGCTATCCTCGTGGATTTGCCAATGATCATTGGCAATATCATCCGCCATGTGCTCCCGTAACAAATGCACATCCTCATGATGAACCAAGATTCTGGCTGGCCGCTGAATTTGCGGTAGATAATGAATTGCATCCAGCACCACAGGAAGCAGCACTTTTTTGTCCACGTTCAGCTTTACCTTGAGCATAGATTTTGCAATATCTAGCGCTAGAGAAAGTACGTCTTCAGCAATTTGCTCGTCTGAGTTTTCCAGCGCCTCACTAAATGCGTTCATCAGCGTTGCAAATTGCGCCCTTTCGGCTTGCGCTAACTCCTTGGCCTGAGCCATCCCTGCGGCAAAGCCTTCTTGCATGCCTTTATTGTAGGCATCCTTACGTGCCGCCTCGAACACTAATGCGATATCTGCAGGACTAGCTGACGGTACTTCCTTTTTTTTAGGCTGGCTAGCAGCCACCATACCACCAGCCTGCACACGGCCAAGGTCAGCAAATGAGGCCATTTCCCAGCGCTCATAAGCACTTTGTTGCTCTTTAGGTATATTGGTATTAGCCATGCGCGTTTACCTTATACATATTGGTCATCGCCACCTTTGCCCGCCAACTGAATCTGTCCCTCATCGGCAAGCCTACGAACAATCTGCAATATTTGTTTTTGCTGCGCTTCAACTTCTGAAAGCTTAACTGGGCCTTTTGACTCTAAATCTTCACGCATCATTTCAGCAGCACGAGATGACATGTTCTTAAATATCTTCTCACGCATCTCTTCAGTAGTGCCCTTAAGCGCAATAATCAGCGTCTCAGACTGCACTTCTCTCAACATCACTTGGATGCCCTTATCGTCAATATCCATGATGTTATCAAATACAAACATCTCATCCATAATGCGCTGGGCCATCTCATCGTCATAATTCTTAAGCCCCTCCAGCACAACAGCCTCGGTCTCACCGTTCATGAAGTTCATGATATTGGCAGCGACTTTCACGCCCCCCATGGTTTGCTTCTTGATGTTTTCATTGCCGGTTAGCAACTTGGTCATCACATCATTTAGCTCGCGCAACGCTATCGGCTTAACGCCATCCAGTGTTGCAATACGCAGCATTACATCTTGGCGTAAACGATCTGTAAAATGACCAAATACCTCAGCAACCTGATCAGGCTCTAAATGCACTAAAATCGTAGCAATAATCTGTGGATGTTCATTCTTAATAAACTCCGCCACCGTATGCGCATCCATCCATTTCAGGCTCTCAATGCCGCTCGCATCTCGTGTTTGTAAAATACGGTTCAGCAAAGTGGATGCTTTATCGTCACCCAGTGCCTTTGTTAACACAGAGCGAATATACTCATCAGAGTCCAAGCCTAAGTTACTGCTCATCTCAGCTTCAGCAAGAAATTCGTTCACCACAGTCTCTACCTGGTCACGCCCAACCGACTTCATAGTAGCCATTGCAGCGCCAAGCTTTTGTACCTCTTTAGGACTAAGAAACTTCATGACCTCTGCTGCCTCATCTTCCCCCAAAGCCAGCATTAGCACGGCACTTCTCATTACACCTGCATCACTCATCTTTTATTACTCGTTTCCGTTAGTCCAGTTTGCCACCACACTCGCCACCATTCTAGGGTTGTCTTTTGCGATCTGCTTTGCTGTTTCTATTTTTTGTGTATAGGCAGGCTTATCTGCCGCACTGCTACCGTCTGCACTAATATTCACTACAGCATCAGGCGCTTCACCCTGATTAGCAGCAGCCTTAGGCGGTGAGGTGAGTTTATTTAATAATGGCTTTAAAGCTTTGCGGTAAATAATAAAGAGTGCAATCACACCAACCAAGAAGCGCAATACATCTTTAGCATTTTCAATCACGCGTGGATTCTCCCAAAGGGGGATAGCAGGCAGCACTTCCTGTGGCTCTCCGGCAAATGGCGTATTAACGATGGCGAGTGAGTCGCCACGCTCTTTATTGAAGCCCATCGCCTGCATGGCCAAGTCATTAATCTGTGTTTTTTCTGCCGCAGTCAACGCACGGTAACTCACCTTACCTGTCGCCTTGTCTATCACCGGCATATTGTTTACAACCACAGCAACGTTGAGGCGTTTAATTCCACCCATAGGCTGCTGTTTATAGCTTACTGTTTTGTCTACTTCGTAGTTGGTAGTGAGGTTTTTCTCGGTGTTGCTTGGTGCTGCATTATTAGCAGGCTGTGCATTTGCGTCGGCAGCTGCCGGCTCTGTTGTGATTGGTGCTGTCGCAGCTGGCGGCGGCTGATTAGAAAGCGCGCCTGGTACACCTGTAGCTGCACCATTAGCAGATTTCGTTTCATTGCTTTGCATACTGCGAACGGCTGCTGCATCCGGCTGTTGATTCGGCTTATAAACCTCAGCCGCCTGCTCTTGCACTGAAAAGTCAATCTCAGCACTGGCTTCCGCACGCACATTCTTAGCGCCAACAATTGGACTAATAATAGACTCAACCCGTTTCACAATGCTTTGCTGAATCTCGTCCACATACTTGAGCTGTTCTGGGTCTAAATTCTTGGCACCCATTTTTTTAGTTGTATCTGAAAGCAAGTTACCATTTTGGTCAACCACAGTAACGTTCGTTGTAGGTAAATTAGGCACACTACTCGCCACCAAGTGCACCACAGCGCTTACCTGCTGTGCATCCAGCGTTCTACCTGGGCGAAGGTTTAGCAATACAGAAGCAGTAGGCTTCTGCTGATCACGCACAAATACGGATGGCTTAGGGATGGCTAAATGGATTCTGGCGACTTCTACCGCTGCAATCGACTGAATACTGCGCTCAAGCTCACCTTCCAGGCCACGCTGAAAGTTCACTTGCTCAACAAATTGTGACACGCCGAATTTTTGATTTTCCAGTAGTTCAAAACCGATATTGCCACCTTTAGGCAAACCATCGGCTGCTAACTTCAACCTGACCTGATGCACCTGGGCAGCTGGCACCATAATAGCGGTACCACTATCAGAAAATTTATAAGGTACATTCAATTTTTCTAGTGCAGCAACTATCGCCCCGCCATCTTTATCCGAATAATTAGAGAACAACACGCGATAATCCGGTTGCTGGCTCCACAACCAAAACACAACCATCACAGCAACGACAGCAGCAATCCCTGCTACCAAAAGCAATTTACCTCCCATCTGGGCGAATACACCAGTACTACCTTCGTTCGCCAGGGCGGCGTCAGCTGCTGCCATTTACGTTCTCCATTAAACTCTAAACACATTACTACAAATCAAGGCGGTTTAACCACTAGTTAAACCATATTATGCCAACTCATTTTATATCTAACCTACGAATAGAGTGATTTTACTCTTCTTATTTACCGACTTGGCATTTGAATTAAATGTTACATTAGCAATGAGAAATTTTAGGTTAGATATTAACAGGAGGTCAATCATGAAAGCAGGTGGTATTGATTCAAGCAAAATAGAGTCTATGCTTGCGCAAATGAGGGCTGCAGCACAACGTCCGCAAACTGAAGGCATCACCAGTTTAGCCTCACCTATCGGTGCAGATAAAAGTACCGGTAAGATTGATTTTGCAGATGCACTGAAAGCATCACTTAATCAAGTGAATGAAGTGCAGAAAAGTGCTGAAACGCTAGGAAAGAACTTTGCCCTAGGGGATGACAGCGTCAGCTTATCTGACGTAATGATTGCCGGACAAAAGGCAAATATTTCATTCCAAGCCACTATTCAGGTACGCAACAAACTAGTTTCTGCATACCAAGACATAATGAGCATGCAGATTTAAGTTTTAGGCAGCTCGTTACTGACAGCCTCAGCTCTACCTTCTTCTAAGCGATAGAGCCAAGATAAAATCTCAGCAATAGCTTGATAAAGTGCCGGGGGAATATGATCATCCAAATCCACCTGCATAAGCAGCGCTACCAGGTCTTTAGATTCATGCACAAACACATTATGCTCTTTTGCCCTAGCAATGATTTGCTCAGCAATTAGACCACGCCCCTTAGCCACTACACGCGGCGCATAATCACCTGTCGCGTAAGTTAACGCAATAGCCTGCTGATTTGGGTTAGGAGGCGCATGTCGATTGGGCGCCAAACCCAAAGTAGGACTAA